>CAYNHK010000067.1:0-21861 GCA_964396875.1 uncultured Acidobacteriota bacterium
CCGATCCTCGACGGGCCACGCGGTCGTCGCACCCTGGTGATCCTGACCTCAGACCACGGTGAAGGTCTCGGCGAACATGGGGAGTCCACCCACGGGACCTTCGCCTACGAATCGACGCTCCACGTGCCGCTCATCTTCCGGCTCCCCGGCATCTTTGGTCGCGAGGTGGACGAAAGGGTCCGCCATATCGATATCGTCCCGAGCGTCCTCGATGTTCTCGGCATGGATCCGCTCAAAGACGCGCCGGGGATCAGCCTCTGGCCGCTCGCTCTCGGCGGGCGTGGAGGCGAGGATCCCTCCTCCTACTTCGAGTCTTTGTCGGCGTCCCTGAACCAGGGCTGGGCCCCTCTCCGCGGGATCTTCGACGGCCGCCACAAGTACATCGATCTTCCGCTTCCCGAGCTGTACGACCTTTCCGCCGACCCGGGGGAAACAAAGAACCTCGTGGCGCGCGAGCCGGAGATTCTGCAGCGTCTGAGGAGTGCGCTCGGCCGGGAGCGGCTTCGGGACCGGGGCGTGAAGCGCGGGGCGGAGGATGTGGCGACCCTCGAACGGCTGCGCGCGCTGGGTTACCTTGCCGCTTCGGCTCCCGCGGAACAGAAGGATGTCTATACCGAGGCCGACGATCCCAAGAACCTCATCGACATCGATACCCGAACTCGCGCCGTGGTGACCGCCTTCATGAACGGCAACGTCGACGAGGCCATCGGGCTTGCCAAGGAAAACCTGCGGCAGCGCCCGAACATGGCGGGGGCGAACCTCCAGCTTGCCTATCTCGAGCGCGCCCGCGGCGATCTCAACGCGGCGATCGTCGCCGCTCAGCGGGCGGTCTTCCTGAAGCCGCTCGATGCCGAGGCCCTGGCCCTGCTCGGCGCCTACCTGACCGAAGCCGGACGGCCGAAGGAGGCCGTCGCCCTCCTCGACCCCTATGTCAAGGCCGCGGCCCTCGAGTACGACGTCGTAACCGCGCTCGGCCTGGCTCGCGCCGCCCTGGGCCAGGCGCTTCAAGCGAGGGAGGCGTTCGAAATGGCCCGCCGACTCGACCCCAGCAACGCCATGGGTTTCGTGAACCTCGGTACCCTGGCGCTCATGACCGGCGATCGGGGCTCGGCCCGGGCCGCGCTCCAAAACGCGCTGGCTCTCGATCCGAACAACGCAAAGGCGCACAACACTCTCGGCGTGATGGCGGCCCAGGAGGGGCGGCTCGAGGAGGCGATCGGGCACTGGCGGACCGCCTCCGACCTCAATCCCCGCGACTACCAGACGCTTTTCAATCTGGGATCCACACTCGACCGCCTGGGCCGATCCGGCGAGGCCGAAGGCTACTTCCGGCAGTACCTGAACGTCGCCCCCGCGGCCCTCGAAACACGGGATATTGAACGCGTCCGGCGGCGACTCGGGAGCACCGGTATCCAATAATCGGAATCCGTGGGACCCGGTATTGGATACCGGGCATCCGATCCGCTGTACGGCGCGCGGCAGGGCCTATTGCCATAACTCCATGACTCGCCTATAGTTCTAACAACTATTGCCGTCAAACTGGCCGATGGTATCCGGCTTGCTTTGAATGAGGCCAACGCTGGGCACACCGTCCGGCAGTCCAACAAAAACAACATACTGAGGAGTATCGAATGAAGAAAATCTTCACTCTCGGCCTCGCCATTCTTTTGATGGCAAGTGTCGGGGCCTTCGCCCAGACCGCTACGGGCAACGTCTTCGGCGTCGTAACGGATGCTTCAGGAGCCGTCCTCCCCGGGGCTTCGGTGGCGATCGCAGGCGAGGCCGGAACCCGCACGACAGTGTCGGGCGCGGACGGCTCATTCCGTTTCCTGAACATGGACTACGGCGACTACACCGTCACGATTTCCATGCAGGGTTTCGGCTCGGTCACCCGCAAGATCGCCATCGTGACCGGCGCCAGCTCTCAACTCAACGTCAGCCTCAAAATCGGAGGGCAGGCTGAAACCGTCGAAGTGACGGCCGAGGCTCCCCTCGTGGACATCAAGAAGCGCGGAACCACCACCACGCTCAGCACGAGCGACCTGCGCGACACGCCGAACTCCCGCGATCCCTGGGGCATCATGAACCAGGTCCCCGGTGCGCTCATCGACCGCGTGAACATCGCCGGAAACGAGAACGGCCAGCAGGCCGCGGTTGCGGGCAAGGGCTCGGTCGCGGGCGATCGCGTCTGGTCGCTTGACGGTCTCGTCATCACCGACATGGCCGCCACCGGCGCCTCCCCCACCTACTTCGACTTCGACGCGTTCCAGGAGATCAACGTTTCCACGGGCGGCGGCGACCTCACCATGCAGACCGGCGGCTTTGGCATGAACCTCGTCACCAAGCGCGGCACCAACACGTTCCACGGCGGCGGCCGCTTCCTCGCCACCGACGAAAAGTATCAGTCGAGCAACATCTCTGAGGTCAAGAATCGCCTGCTTATCGGCAACGCGAACCGCCTTCGTGGCGGCGTTGATCACTGCAACCCCGGCGCGGGTGAGCGAGAGAACGCGGCCTATATCGACTCGATCAAGGACTACGGCTTCGACCTCGGCGGCCCGATCATCAAGGACAAGCTCTGGTTCTACGGCACCTACGGCAAGCAGGACATCAAGCTCTGCGGCGTGGCGGGCAGCCCCGACGACACCATCCTGCCTTCCTACAACGCCAAACTCAACTGGCAGGCCACTTCCAACACCATGGTTTCCGCCTTTTACTTCCTCGGCAGCAAGCAGAAGTTCGGTCGCAGCCCGGGCACCGGCTACGTCGAGGCCGATGGAATCCTCTGGAACCAGGACAACGCTTTCACCGACGGCGGTCTCCCCGGCGGCCTCTGGAAGCTCGAAGTGAATCACACCTTCTCCCCCAACTTCTTCATGTCCGCCAAGGGCGCCTACTACGACACGGGTTTTGGCCTTATCGCCCGCGGCGACAAGACGAAGAGCTTCACCTACAACGATGCCACAGGGACCGCCGACGGAACGTATGTCGACTACCTGTCGGTTCGGCCCCAGAAAACCTACAACGTCGATGCGAACTACTTCCGCGCCGGAATGGGCGGAAACCACGAGTTGAAGTTCGGCTTCTCGTATCGCGATGTCCTGACCAACTCCTCGACCCGGTACAACGGCAATGCCCTGGTGGGTGTCTACGCCGGACCGGGCACCGGCGGCGGCGACAACCTGGCCATCGTCGTGCGCGACGGCATCGTCCAGTACGGCGGCAAGTACACTTCGGCCTACATCGGGGATGTCTTCACCAAGGACCGCTTCACCGCGAACATCGGCGTGCGTTTCGACAAGCAGACGGCAAAGAACCTCGCCTCGGAAGCTCCGGCGAACGTGTCCTTCCCGGCCCTTCTCCCGGCCCTCAAGTTCCCGGGCAGCGCCGACGACAACATCAGTTGGAGCGACATTTCGCCCCGCGTCGGCTTCAGCTACGCCCTCGATGAAGCTCGCAAGACCGTCATGCGCGCCTCCTTCGCCCGATACGCCGCCCAGTTGTCGTATGGCAACGTCACCACGCTCAATCCCGTCGCGGTGAGCACGTTGACGTACGGATGGAACGACCTCAACGCCGATCGATTCGTTCAGCCTGGCGAAGTGGTCCTGTCCAACTTCATCGGCGCCGGCAACGTTGACCCGAACAACCCGGCCAAGGTCGGCTCGACGCCCAACCAGATCGATCCTGACCTCAAGTCGAAGAAGGACACCGAGGTCGTTCTCGGAATCGATCGGGAGCTTGGAGCCAACTTCGCCGTGGGCGCCGCGCTGACCTACCGCAATACGACGGACTGGGACTACCGGCCGCGCCTTGCGGCAGCGTGCCCAACCGGCGTCAACTGCTCCGTGATCGGGCCCTCGAGCTACGCGGCCAATGCGCCCGTTTCGGCCACCCGTGACGGGAAGACCTACACCGCGCAGACCTTCTCCCCGAACGCGGCTCTGGTCGCTGCCGGTGGTTTCGGCCGCTATCGCACGAATCAGGATGGATACAGCACCAGGTTCAAGGGCGTCGAGATGACCCTCAACAAGCGCATGTCCAACAAGTGGCGCGCGCGTGTGGCTTTGTCCCTGAACGACTGGACCGAGCACTTTGATGGCACGCCGGTGAGCAACCTCGGAAGCCCGTCCCGTCAGGACGCGGCTCCCCTTGAAGACGGCGGTCAGGTCTCGATCTCGGGCGGCGGCTCGGGCAAACAGGCCTTCTACTCCTCCTTCAAGTGGCAGGTGTTCGCGTCGGCCGGCGTTGAACTTCCGGCAAGTCTGGATCTCTCAGCGTCGTTCTTCGCTCGCCAGGGTGGTCTTCTGCCCGTGATTCTCCGCGTTGCTGCGGGCTCCGACGGCACCTTGAACGCTCTCGCCGCCGGTGCGGTGGACGCGGTTCGCTACCCCACGCTCGCCAACCTGGATCTTCGCCTCGCGCGGAACTCCAAGGTGGGTCGCGTGACGATCACGCCCTCGGTGGAACTGTTCAATGTCCTCAACACCGATGTCGTGCTCGGCCAGTTCCGACAGGCCACTTCGTCCAGCTTTGGAAGAGTCGACGACATCGTGTCGCCGCGGATTCTCCGAGTCGGGGCTCGAGTGAGCTTCTAGCCTAGCGTTCCAGGCTTCGTACCGGGCCCCGAGGGTCGTTTCCCTCGGGGCCTTTTTTCGTTCTTTCGTCGCGCGCCCACAGCCCAAACTCGCTCCCGAGCCAGAGAAGGCAGCCCTGGTCGCACTGGTATCCTCCCCCGCTCATGAACTGGGCCTACCTGCTTGCCGCCTCGATGGCGGGCGCGCCCGATGTCATCCTCGTTACCATCGACACCCTGCGGGTGGATCGCCTGGGGGCGTACGGGTCGAACGCGGGGGCGACACCTGCGATGGACGTGCTGGCCGGACGAGGTCTTGTCGTTGAAGAGGCCGTGGTCCAGGCTCCCCAGACGCGCCCATCCCATGCGAGCCTCCTCACCGGTCTGCTTCCCTTCGAGCATGGCCTTCGCGACAACGCTTCGCCGCCCCTCCGCAAGAACATTCCGACGCTTGCGACCGCGCTGAAGGCGGCGGGATATGCCACGGCGGCCTTCATCGCCGCCTATCCGGTGTCGCGCGCCTCCGGTCTCGATTCGGGCTTCGATGTCTTTGACGACCCCTTCGGGGGCGACGCGGATTTCCTGGCCGGGGCAACCGGTCGCAATGAGCGGCCCGCGCACGAGGTCATCACCGCGGCGCTCGCCTGGCTCGGACGTCCCTCCAAGGGTCCTCGCTTCGTCTGGGTCCATCTCTTCGAGCCTCATTTTCCCTACGAGCCTCCTCCGCCATTCGACCGCCGCTTCGCGAAGCAGCCCTACGACGGTGAAGTTGCCACGGCCGATGCTCAACTGAAGCGTCTTCTGGACCTTTATCCAGCTTCACCATCGCGACTCGTCGTGGTGACCTCGGATCACGGCGAGGGACTCGGGGACCACGGCGAGGACGAACATCATCTCTTCGTCTACGACACCACGATCAGGGTTCCTCTCATCCTTGCCGGTCTGGGGCTCCGCCCGGGGGCACGGGTGCGTGGCCAGTTCCGCAGCATCGACCTGATGCCCACGGTTCTGGGCCTTGCGGGTGTGGCCGCCCCAAAAACAACCGGGGTGTCCCGCGCACCGAATCTCCTCACCGGCTCGGTGATCCCGGACAACGAGTCTTACGCCGAGTCGCTCTACGGCTCGATCCACTTTGGATATGCGCCGGTGCGGGCTTTGAGGGTCGAGGGCTTCAAGTACATCGACACTCCGAGACCAGAGTTGTACCGCGTGGCGTCAGATCCCGTGGAAGCCATCAACCTCACCGAGAACCGCGCCCCGCTGGCGAGCGCGCTGCGCCGTCGTCTCCGCGAGCTTCATCGAGAGGATGCCTCCGGTGCGCCGAGGCCTGCCGCGATCGACCCGGTCGCGCTCGAGCGGCTGGCCGCACTCGGGTACGTGGGAGGGAGTGCAACAAAGGAACCAGCGCCGGGAGCGAGCCTGCCCGATCCCAAGGATCGCGTCGACCACTACCACCGATATTCTCGAGCGGTCAACGCCGCGATTGCCGCCCGCCGCGCGGGCGACCCCGCTCGCGTCGTCGATGTTCTTGCCCCACTGACCGAAGAGTTCGGCGCTCACTACTCCGTGGTGTCGTTCACCGGCGAGGCGCTTCTTGACCTGGGCCGATTTGCCCAGGCCATCCCCTACCTGGCGAAGGCCCGCGATCTCTCGCCAAAGGCAGGTCCTACCTGGGGACGCCTTGCCGAGGCCCTTTCCGGCGCCGGCCGGGACGCGGAAGGCCTTGCCGCCATAGAGGGTGGGCTCAGGGTTTCGCCTCGCTCTCCGGACCTGATCCGGCTGAAGGCGGCTGCCCTGTCCCGCGCCGGTCGGCGCGTCGAAGCGCAGGCGTTTCTCGAAGCCTCGGTCAAGGCGAATCCGAAAGACGGTGTCCTCCTTGCCGAACTCGCCAACCAGAAACGCAACGCGGGCGACCTCGCTTCCGCCGAAGCGTTGACCGCGCGCGCGATCCAGCTCTCGCCCGCCGCATCCGACGCCTGGGTTTCGCGAGGTCTGGTCCTCGCCTCGCTCGACCGCATCCCCGAGGGGGCCAGCGCTTTTTCTCGCGCGCGGGAACTGGATGCCACCAATGCCGACGCCTGGTTCTACGGAGCCGCTCTCGAAATTCGCCGCGGGAATGGCGCTGCGGCCATCCCCCTTCTGGCCCGAGTGGAGACCCTCGACCCGCGAAGGGTGGGACTTCGTGAAGCGAAACTCGCGGCGGCTCAGGCTCAGAACCCGCGCAATGAACCGACGCCGCCAGCGGGCGCCCTGCGTCTGCGCCTCATTCGGGTTTCCACGAGAACCGCCGCGGAGGATGCGCTTCGCCGCGTCACCGCCCGGCAGGACTTCGCCGCGGTGGCGCGCGCGGTCTCGATCGATCCCACGGCATCGAGGGGCGGCGAACTGGGCTTCGTTGTCCCCTCGGATCTGGGCGATCCGCTCAGATCAGTGGTTGCCTCGCTGCGCGCCGGCCAGGTCTCACCGATTGTCGAGACCCCGCGCGGCTTCGTGATCGTGCGCCGCGACCCTTGAACCCAGCCGTCAGTTGAACGTGCCGTCGCCTTTGCCGATGAGAACCGTCACCGTGTCCCCGCCGAGATTCGCGACGACGAGGTCCACGCGGCCGTCGGCGTTGAGGTCCGTAGCCGCGACACTCACGGGCTGAGAGCCCACGCCAAAGGCAACCGCGGTCGCGAATCCGCCTCGGCCATCCCCCTTGAGCACCGAGACCGTGTTGGAACCCTGGTTCGCCACGGCCAGGTCGAGGATGTTGTCGCCGTCGAAATCGCCCGCCGCCACGGAGCGCGGCTGGCCACCGACCGCGAGGTTTGGACCCACGCTGAAACCGCCGGAGCCGTCGCCGGTCAGGACGCGAACGCTGGCCGAGCCGCTCACCGCGACCGCGATATCAAGGCGGCCGTCGCGGTTGAAGTCGGCCATGTGAAGGCCAAGCGGCCGTACGCCGACCACCACGGTGGTTCGTGCCGCGAGACCGCCGGAGCCGTCGCCGGTCAGGATCGAAACGTTATCGTCCTGCGCGTTGACCGAGGCGATGTCGATCAGCCCATCGCCGTTCAGGTCCCCGGCCGCGAGCGCAAAGGTGGATCCGCCCACACGGGCGGCGCCGCCGCGCCGGAACGTGCCGAGCGCGTTCACATAGGCGATCGCCTCGTCGCTGTCTTCGACCGCTACCACGAGATCGGGAAGGGCGTCGGCATTGAGGCGCGCGGCCACGATCGCGCGAGGCTGGACGAGGCCGCTGATTATCGCGACCGGGGCGCCGAAGAGTCCGTTCCCGTCGCCGCGGAGAAGAGATACCGTGCCCGCTCCGAAATGGGCGAGGGCGATGTCGAGCGCGCCATCCCCGTCGAAATCCGCCATCGCCGTGCTCAGCGGATTGGAACCACCGGAGTCGAACTGAGCCGAGGCGAGGAAACCCGCGGGAGACCGGTAGCGGAGCACCGAGATGCTCGCTGCCGCGTAGTTGGATGTGACCACGTCCGGCGTTCCATTGCGGTCCACATCGCCAACCTGGAGGGAGATGGGTTGGGAGCCCACACGGTGGGTTCCGCTCGTCGTGAAAGTGGCCGAACCCGCGTTCACGAAGATCGCGAGAGTCGAAGCGCCGGCGCTCGTCGCGATGAGATCGGGCTGAGAGTCTCCAGTCACGTCCACGGCGCTCAGGGTCTGGGTGGACGGGCGTCCCGAGATCGCCGTCCCGGTGGTGAAGCCGCCGCGCGCATCGCCGAGACCCACCGTTATGTCGCCCGTGCCGAAGCTCGCGGTGGCGATGTCGCGAGCGCCATCGACGTTGAGATCGACCGCCACGATCGCCACCGGATCGGGGGCCACTTTCAAGAGCGTGACCGAGCTGAAGGCGCCGTTTGCGTTCTGGAGCAGAACCGTGACGTCCGCCGAACCACGGTTCGCGATCGCGATGTCGAGGCGGCTGTCCCCGTTGAAGTCCGCGAAGGCGGCCGCACTCGGTTCGCTGCCGGTCTGATACTGGCGCGGAGCCCCGAGGCCGCCCGTCCCGCTCATGTACACCCAGGCCCGGCTGGAATTGCGGCTGCCGAGGACGAGGTCCGTCTTCGCATTCCCGTCGAGATCGGCGCTGGCCATGAACGAGATATCGATGGGGGAGGCGACGAGGTCGCCCGCCGTGAAACCGAAGGCGCCGTCACCGTCCCAGATCTGAATCGAGGTGGCGCCGGCGGTGCTGATCGCCAGGTCGGGAATCGCGTCGCCGTTGAATGTGCCGACCGCGAGGCCGGTCAAGGCGCCGGATCCGCCTAATGCGATGGTCCGGGTCACCGCGAGGCCGGTGGTGCTGCCGGCGAGGATGGTGACCGTGCGGCTGTCGGCGTTGAGCACCGCGATGTCCAGCGCGGTGTCGAAGTTGAAGTCGGCCGTGGCGAGGGCGATGGGGCGCGCGCCCACTACGTAGTCGGTGGACTGAATGAAGGAGGCGGTGCCGTCGCCGAGGATCAACGAAACGCGATTGCCGGCCGAGTCCGCGATCACGAGATCCGTCCGGGTGTCGGCGTTCCAGTCGCCCGAGACGACCGCCGACGGCTGTGCGACGCCCGCGGTGATGGCGCTGATGTTCTGAAGCGCGAAAGGCCTGAAGGCCGCGGGCTGCGTGGCTCCCGCGGTCTGCGCGGCGAGCAGCAACGCCGCCCCGGGGAGGGCAAGCCTCACTGCAGGTTCACCGTGGCGGTGACGGCGCCCGTGGCCCCCGCATCCGTGGCGACGTTGAACGAGAGGCTCACCACAGCCTCACGGCCGCCGTTTGGCAGCGTGTAATAGAAGGTGAAGGGGATCGCCATGTTCGCGTTCACATCGACCCGGTTTCCCGGCGCCCGGACATCGAAGCGAAACGACTCGTCCGTGCCGGTGACCGGGGTGATCACGATGCCGGCGGAAGACTGCTGCAGATCCGCGGTGATCGACCGGATGGTGAGGGGCGACGTGTTCGTGTTGGCGATCGTGGCCACGAACGAGCCGCTCCAGGTGAAGGCCGGGTCGGACGACGCGGTCGCCGTGACCGTCGTCGGATTGGTGGTCGCGGTGACCGTCGCGGTCTGCGTGGTGGTCGTGCTGGCATCGGTTGGCGAGGTCGTCGTGTCCTCGCCGCAGGCGGGGGTAAGAAGGACGAGCGCCGGCAGAACCAACAGGGATATTCTTCGTGACAAAGTCATGGAACTGAGGACGATACACCGGCTGACCCCTTCGCCCGTAAGGGCCCTCGCCTCTCGTGCGCGGGGACCTCACTACTCGATCTTCACCGATGCGGTCACGGTTCCGGAAGCCCCTTCGTCGGTGGTCACCGCGAACGACAGGCTCACCATCGACTCCCGACCCCGGTTCGGCAGCGTGTAGAAGAAGGTGAACGGGATCGCCATGGTGGAATTGAGGTCCACGCGATTGTGGGGCGCACTCACCACGAAGCGGAACGATTCGTCGGTGTCGGGAATGGGCGTGATCACGATCCCCCCGGAGGACTGCTGAAGGTCGGCGGAGATCGAGTTGATCGTGATGGGCGTGGTGTTCGTGTTCGAAATCGTCGCCACGAAGGCTCCGGTCCACGTGAAGTTCGAATCGGGGGAGCCGCTCGCCGTCGCCGGACTGGGTGCGATCGTGATCGTCACCGTCGAGGTATCGGCAGTCGTGCCGGTTTCCTCTTCGGTGTCGGTAGGCGACGTCTGGCCGCAGCCGGCAGCGAGGAGACCAAGGATGGGCCAGGCCCACAGAAGGCGTTTTCGAAAAGGCATCATGTGCCTCGTTGCCGAGCAGCATCCATGCCACGGTGTCCTTAAGACTTCGGCAAGGGCCGCTTAAGGAGTCGGCATCGGGTCCAGTGTTTGGAAGGTCAGGTGATGCCGGATCGCTCTCCGCCTCGGAGACGGCGAGGACAACCCTGTCCTCCGGCGGCGACGGCCTGCGGCCTAGTCGGACTCGATGATCCGCAGAGTGCGCATCGCCTGCATCGAGATCCGCGCCGCGACCTTGGACGCGACGGCGGAGAACGCCAGGGCCGCGGGAGAGTCGGGCGCCGCCACCACCACGGGCAAGCCCTCATCGCCTCCGCTGCGAACGCGGGTGTCGATCGGCACATCGCCGAGCAGGGGGATCTTGAGGTCGTTCGCGATGGACGCTCCGCCGCCTTTGCCGAAGATCTCCGTGCGCTCGTTGCAGTGCGGGCAGGCGAAGTAGCTCATGTTCTCGACCACGCCGAGCACGGGAATGTTGAGCTTCTGGAACATCATGATCGCCTTCCGCACGTCGGAGACCGAGACGCCCTGCGGTGTCGTCACCACCACGGCGCCCGCGACACCGACGCTCTGAGCGAGTGAGATCGCCACGTCGCCCGTGCCCGGGGGCAAGTCGACGAGCAGGTAATCGAGTTCGCCCCACGCGACGTCGCGCATGAACTGCTGAACCGCGCTGTGCAGCATCGGCCCGCGCCAGATGACCGCCTGGTCCTTGGGCACCAGCATGCCGATCGACAGCGCTTTGATGCCGTGCGCCACGGGCGGAATCATCTTTTGATCGGCGGTGAGTTCGATGGCGCCCGGCTCCATGTCGATGCCGAGCATCTGCGGAAGATTCGGGCCGTAGACGTCCGCGTCCATCACGCCCACGCGGGCGCCCTTCTGGGCGAGGGCGATCGCGAGGTTGACGGTGGTCGTGGACTTGCCGACGCCACCCTTGCCGGCGCCGACCGCGACCACGTTCCGGATTCCGGGAATCGCCTGCGACGTCATCCCACCGCGCGCGCGCACTTGCGCGGTCATGTTGACCGACACCGAGGTGACTCCAGGCAACGCGCCGATCAGGCTTTCGGCCTGAGCTTTCATCTGATCCTTGACCGGGCACGCGGGCGTGGTGAGTTCGATCGTGAAACCGACCATCCCGCCGTTGATCTTGACGTCCTTGATGAAGCCGAGGGTGACGATGTCTTTGTGGAGGTCCGGGTCCTGGATGGCTTTGAGGGTGTCGAGGATGGTTTGTGAGGTGAGAGACATGTTTCCTTATTCGGTTACGGCGAGGGCTTCCTCGACGGCTTTTTGCAGTCCTTCGAATTTCCCGGGCGGCGATCCGAGGACCTTCTTCACGATCTGGCCCTTCTTTCCGATCACGAACGTGGTCGGGAAACCCTGGTTGGCTTTGTATTTCTCGAGCAGGTCGTCGGCGCCAAGGAGCTGGGTGTAGGCGACCTTCGTCTTCTGCAGGAACTCCTGGATTTCCGCGGGTTCTCCGGAGTCGAAGATCACGCCCACCATCTCCACACCCTTCGACTTGTTCTTCGCGTAGAAGTCGGTGTACTCGGGGATCTCCTTGATGCAGGGCGCGCACCAGGTGGCCCAGAAGTCCACGAGCACCACCTTGCCGCGGTACGACGCGAGGCTTGTCTTGCCGCCCGCGAGGTTCGGGAGGTCGAAGTCGGGCGCCGCGGTGTTCACCTGCGAGGGCGGCGCGCCGCACGAGGCGACGAAGAGTGCGGTAGAGATCGCGAAAACAAGACGCGTGACGAACATCGAGGGATTATAGCGACCCGGTCCGGGCAGGCCTCCTGCACCCGGTCGGGCACGCGCTAAGCTCCAAGCCTGATGCCCGAGTCGACTTTCACCTGGCTCGCCGTCTGTATCTACGTCCTGCTGATGGCGGCGGCGGGATTCTCCGCGAAGAAAGCGAAGACGTTCCAGGTCTTCGCGATCGGGGAGAGGTCGCGGCATCCCCTTCTCATCGGCATGGCCGCCGCGGCGGGGGCCGTGAGTTCAACCACGTTCGTGATCAATCCCGGCCTCGTCTGGCTCTATGGGTACTCCGCTTTCGTGGCCATCGCCTTGTCCTCGACCGCCGGGATCCTCTTCGGGATGGTGCTGTTCAGCAAGAGTTTCCGGCGGATCGGCGAGAAGTTCGAAGCGTTGACCGTGGCCCAGTGGGTGGGGGATCGCTTCAACAGCGTGCCTCTGCGGATCTTCTTCGGCTGCATTTCTCTGCTTCAGGTCGCTTACGTTGTCCTGATCGTCGTCTCCTTGGCCCAGGTGACCTCGATCGGCCTGTCCGTGCCCATCATTCCCGCCGCGATCGTCGTCGTCGTCTTCACCTGCGCGTACATCATTTTCGGCGGCACCTCCACGCATATCCTGACCAACTCCATTCAGGCCGTGCTGATGACCTGCCTCGCCCTCCTGATGATCCTCTCCGGGGCATTCCATTTCGCGGATGGACTTCCCGCCTTCTTCGACAAACTGGAGACGGTGGGTCCGTTCTTCGCCGACAGCGTCAACCCGAACAGTGATCTCTACCGCGACATATTCGAAACCATCGTCGCGCCGTTCGTCATCGGCGTGGTGACGGCGCTCCTGCCCCACCTCATCGTGAAGGCGCTCTACCTCCGGAGCGAACGGGAAGTGAACACCTACCTCATCTCCGCCTCCTCCTTCGTCCTGCTCTTCAAGATGGTCGTGGTCGCCGGCCTCTACGCACGGCTGGAACTCGGCGCCCCGGCCGGGATGAACCCCGACAACGTGATGGCCACGTATTTCGTGACCCACTACTCGCCCTTCGTGCGCGCGGTCGTTACCGTGGGTGTTCTGGCCGCCGGCTTCTCCACCCTCGAGGCCATCATCCTGGCCCTCGCCTCGATCTTCTCTCACGATGTGGTCCGGCCGGCGCTTCAGAGGCTCCGGGGGGAGGTGCTCGACGAACTCCGCCTGGCCCGCGTCTTCTTCGTGCTGCTCGTCCCGATCGTTTCGGTGCTCGCGTGGCGTCAGATCGTGGCGCCTTCTCTTTCCGTGATCATTTTCGCGTTCAACGGGGTCCTTGCCTTCACCGCCGCGGTCGTTCCCTCCATAGCGTTCGGGATCTACTCGAAGAGCCAGTCGATCCGGGCCGCGTTCGCCTCCTCCGTGGCCGCGCTCCTTGTCTTCTACTCGATGCTGGCCTTCGACATCACCAAGTACCACACCAACCCGATGATTCCCGGGACGATCGGCGTCTTCGTGGGACTCGCGGTGTTCGGCGCGGTGGCGGCGATCGACCGTTCGAAGGCCAGCGTTCTGACGAGGTGACGTGAGTATCTCCGGGTGGCGTAGGGACTTTCGGTACTGCGACGTGCCCGGGATTCGGCGTATGGTCTCGCCATGACCTGGATGCGACGTTCGGGAACGGCTATCGCCCTAGTGGTGTTGGTTGCGACTCGGCTCAGTGCAGCGCAGGCTGCGCCGCCGCCCCCGGTCGAGGATGCCCTCTTCGAGAAACTACGCGCGCGGATCGCGGAGGTCGAAACCCGGCTCGATGGCGTGCTTGGAGTCGCAATCAAGGACCTCGCGACCGGCCGGATGATCGAGATTCGTGGCGAGGTGGTGTTTCCGCAGGCGTCCTCGATCAAGCTGGCGCTGATCTACGAGATGTATCAGCAGGTCGGCGCCGGGAGGCTCGACCTGAACGCGCTTCGTACGCTGCCGAAGGTCCGTGCGGGGGGAAGCGGCGTGCTGCCGCTGCTCTCGGAGAAGGCGCAGCTCACCGGGCGCGACCTCGCGGTGCTGATGATGTCCCTTTCGGACAACGCGGCGACGAACATCCTCATCGATGAAGTGACGATGGCGGCGGTGAACGCCCGCATGGACGCACTGGGCCTGCCGAAAACCCGCCTGCGTCGGCGCATGATCGACCTTGCCGCGGCACGCCGCGGGGAAGAGAACGTCTCGACTCCGCAGGAGATGGTGCGCCTGATCGAGGCGGTCCGGAGAGCGGACGGTCTTACTCCCGCACTCGCCGCTGACTTTCGTGCCGTTGTCGGCGTTTCAAAGTCGACCGGCTTTCGCGATCCGCTCCCTTCCGGCCTCACGGTCCTCGACAAGCCCGGTTCCCTCGAGGGCGTGCGCACCGCGACGGGTCTTGTCGATCTGAAATATCGGCCCTATGCGGCCGCCATCATGACCACGGCGCTTCGAAACGACCCCGATGGCGAAGACGCGATTCGCGAGATTTCGAAATTGGTCTACGAGACGTTCGATCGGCTGGATCGCGCTTCGCCCGAGGGGCGGCTGCTCGGACGCTGAGACGGGGCGGACTCAGTTCGAGCGCGGGCCGGCGGCGGCGTCCATCACGCCAAAGAGAGGCACGCCCTCCGCCTCGGGCATCTCGAAACCGAGCAGGCGGGCCACCGTAGGCGCGATGTCGATCTGCCGGACGGAAGGCAGGGGCACGCCGGCCCGCACTCCCGAGCCGGAGACGATGAGGCCCGTGAACATCCGTGGCTCCGTGGGAAGGAAACCGTGCGCGCCTCGCCGCGTGGTGCCGATCAGAAACGAGTTCTGGGCGAAGCCGTCCGAGAGGTAGTAGCCCTCGGCGGGTTCAAAGAAGAAGAGAGCCTCGGGATAGGCGCCCCGCTCGTCGAGTTCCGCGCGCCGAACCATCCGAAAAAGTCCCTTGTAGCGCGTTTGCTCGAGCTTCTCGAACAGATTGATCACGCGCTCGGCGAGCGACGGGGCCGCGGGATTGCGAACCCGCACCGCCATGCCGTGCAGAACCGCCTGCCACTCGGTCACGGCCCCCTTCTCGTCGGTCTTCAAGAGGCCCGCCTCGCGAAGGATCACGTTGGGCTGGAACAACGCGTGAACCCGCGAAAAACCGTGATCGCCGGTGATGACGAACGCCGTGCGGCTGCGGATGCCCGCCTCCTCGGTTGCCTGCACGATCGCTCCGATGTGCGCGTCCACGCGTTCGAACGCCGCTCGCGCCGGAGGACTCCCGGGACCATTCGCGTGCTGCGCGGAATCCGTCTCCATCAGGTGCACCACCATGAGGTTCGGCTTCTCGGTGCGGATGATCCGCGTCGCCACCGCGGTCGCGAACCGGTCGCGTTTGACCGGGTCGAGGTTGTCGCGTTCGCCGAAGCCGCCGAGGTCGTTTACGACTGCGTCCACGAGGCCGGGCGTCGAGTCCTTGCGCGCGCGCACCAGCCACGTAGAGTCCTGGGGCGCCTGGTTGCTCTCCGGGTAGAGCACGTCCATGGCCGCGCCGACCGTCACCGGCCACGACACGCCCGCGGTCTTGAGCCCGTGTCTTTTAGCGACGTCCCAGAGCGCGGGCGTCTTTATGGCGCTGTTCTCCGAGAACCAGGCGCGTGATCCGTTCAGAGCGTCGAACTGCGTGTTGCTGATGACTCCGTGCCGCGCGGGCGCGACCCCGGTAACGATCGAGGTGTGAGACGGGTAGGTCATCGAAGGGTAGGCGACAACCACGCCTTCAGCACCGCTTCCGGTCTTGAGCAGCGCCTTCAGGTTCGGAACCGATACGCCTTCGCGCTCCGCATCGAGGTACACCTGTGGTCGGAAGCCGTCGATGGTGATGAGGATGACGTGGTCGGCCGCTCTGCGGGCAACAGGCGCGTCTTGAGCCGAGGTCCGGGCCGCCGCCACGGCGAGGACGGAGAGGAGGAGGAATGCCCGGATGTGGACCGGGGCGAAAGTGCGGTGGAGGGGTGTCATGGGGCGGAGGATATGGCCCTGGGAGCCTGCGCGGCATCAGGGGCTCCCGTCCACCAGACGGCGCTCCGTGCGCGTGTCGAAGGGATTACGCCGTGACCACGGCTTCAGCCTCGACCTCGACGAGGTACTCCTCCCCGATGAGGCCGGCCTGGACCATCGTGTTCGCGGGCATGATGTGACGGAAGCGCTCACCGTGCGCTCGGGCCACGTCTTCCCAGTCATACACGTTACGGACGAACACGCGTGTGCGCACCACGTCGGCCAGCGTGGCGCCGAGCGAGATCAATGCCCCCTCGATCTTGTCGACGATGAAGTGGAACTGCGCTTTGGGGTCGTTCCCGCCGATCGCGCGCTGGCCGTGAGTCGCGGTGGTCCCCGAGATCCAGATGTGGTCGTCGAGTCGATGGCCGCGCGAAAAGCCGGCGAGCGGCTCCCAGGCGGTTCCCGAGAGCACAAGCGTCCTCCCCTTCGGGCCCGGCCTCACCGGGTACGGAGGCGGCATGGCGTCGAAGTGGTGGCTCAGGTCTCCAGAAGCGGTCAGGTAGGGCGGCTTGCGGTACTCGTCGCCGCAATCGCCGGGCAGAGCCTTCAAGTACCTGCGTCCCTTCTCGAGAAGCTTCCGGTCTTCGTCATCGAGGGTCAGGTCGAAGATCCGAAGCGTGTCTTCGATGTGCGCCGATTTCGACAGACGTGTTCCTACGATGACCGCGGCCACCGCTTCGTGGTCGAGCACCCACCTCGAAGCGACCGCAGCCATGGGCGCTCCGTGTTTCGTGGCCACTTCGTCGATGCGGCGCAGGAGCTGCTGGAAGGCCGCCCAGCCGCCCGCGGCGCGAATGAACCGGCCGTACTTCATGTGCGACCAGGTGCCGAGCGCGTCCCAGTCGGGCTCGTCCCGGCCCAGCCAGGCCTCGGTCAGGAAGCCGCCGAGGAGTGTGCCGTACGCAAGCAACCGGACATTGTGGGCGACACAGAAGTCGGACAGTTCCGCCGCGGCCCGCGCGTCGAGCAGGGAGAACGAAACCTGGTTCGAGACGATCTCGATGCCGGTTCGCACCGCGACCCGCAGATGCGCGGTGTCGAAGTTCGTGACGCCGATGTGGCGGATCAGGCCCTCGCGCTTGAGGTCCTGGAGGTGGAACAGGGCGTCGAGCCAGGACGGGTCGGAGTACGTCCAGGCATGGAACTGAAGGAGGTCGATCCGATCGGTGCGGAGGCGTTTCAAGGATCGCTCGACCGCCTCCCGCACGTCTTCCCTCGACACCGGCCCCGGTTTCGGCGTCCATTTCGTCAGCCGCTCGGCGCGTTCGCCTCCGAACATCCCGGCGATGACCTCGGCCGACCCATAGTGATCGGCCATATCGAATGTTGTGAGTCCGGCCTCGACGTATGGGCTCATGGCGAGGGCGGCCTGGTCGAGATCGAACGCACGTCCCTCGCGCTCGAGGTCGGCGATCTGCCACAGGCCGTTGACCACACGCGAGATCGTGAGGCCCTCGGCCAGGGGATAGCGGGGGAAGAGGATCATGGCTGCATTGCGAGTCGGCCGGAGGCGCGCGTTTTACGGTACGACGATCGCGGGTTGTGTGGCCTTGTTGAGCGTGGCGATGTCTCCCGCGAGGAGTGCGTTCCACTCCGTGGCCACCGCGTCCATCTCGGCCCGGTAGGTCGCGAAGACTTCGCGCATTCCCTGGGTGGGCACGCCGTCATTCTCGACCACGAACGAGTAGAGCGGCGAGAGTCGTGAGTACAGCTTCGCTCCCCCCTTGAACGCGAGAATGTCGTAGGTCACCTCGGCTTTCGGATTGTGGAGTTTCTCCTCGATGGCGTCGAGCCTGGGGAGGAGAGCGTCGGCGAGTTTCATCCACTCCGCCGCGTTCTTGTCGTCTTTGACGATGTCCTTTCGGCCCTTCACCTGGGCCCGGATGCTCCGAATGCCCTCGACCATTCGGGTGAGACGGGTGATCTCATCCCGGAGAGACAGTGAGAAGGCGAGCTGGTTCTCGTAGTCCGAAGCGCTCATCGAAACACGCGGATCCGGAGCCACGGTCACGGGCTGTGTGTACGACTTCCCATTCACGTTCAACCGCACCGTGTAGACGCCTGGCGAAGCGAGCGGACCGACCCCCGGTTCGCCAAGATCGATCTTGGCCTGCCAGATCTTCTTCGCCCCGTCGTGACGGAAGTCCCAGTGGGCGCGCTGAACGCCGGCGTCGTTCTTGAGGTCGGCTTCGGTCGGCTCGTCGATCCAGCTGTCCGGATCCTCCACCGGCCACGGCATCGGCTCGGGCACGCTCTTGAGTGTGCGAATCACCGCGCCCTTCGCGTCCAGGACCTCGATCGTGACGTCCTTCTCCGATTTCGCTTTCAGGAAGTACTCGATCATCGCGGCGGGCGGAGGATTCTGGCCCTTGACGCCGTAGTCGTGGAAGTTGCCCGAGTAGCGCCAGCGGGTGGCAGGCACGATGGGGAAGAGGTGCGCGTCCGCGTTCTTCGTCTCGGGCTTCCACTGCCGAAGTGCGGTGAGGTTGTCGAGGATCCAGATCGCACGTCCCATGGTTCCGACGACGAGATCGTCGCCGTGCACCCGAAGGTCGCTCACCGCCACACTCGGAAGGTTCAGCTTGAGCGGCTCCCAAGAGGCGCCGTCGTCGCGCGAGAAGATCACGCCCCGCTCCGTGCCCACGTAGAGCATCCCGCGCTTCTTCGGATCTTCCCGCACGGAGCGGAGATAGACGTCCTGTTTCATCGAGGTGGAGAGCGTCTTCCAGGTCTTCCCGTAGTCCGCGGTCTTGAAGAGGTACGGCTTCATGTCATCCAGGCGATGCGCCTCGACCACGACGTAGGCGGTTCCCGCATCGAAGGGAGAGGCCTCGATCAGCGAGACCGTCGCGAAGTCGGTGAACTTCGGCATGTTGGGGGTCACGTTCGTCCACGTCTTCCCGCCATCCTGGGTTACCTGCACGAGACCGTCGTCCGAACCCGACCAGATCACGCCGGCTTTGAGCGGCGATTCGGCGAGCGCGAAGACCGTGCCGAAATACTCGACGCCCGTGTTGTCGCCGGTGATCGGCCCGCCTGCCCACTGCTGTTTCGTCTTGTCGTTGCGAGTCAGGTCCGGGCTGATGATCGTCCAGTTCTGCCCGCCGTCGCGGGTCTTGAAGATCACTTCGCCCGCGTGGTACACGGTCTTCGGATCGTGCGGCGAGATGAGGATCGGCGCGGTCCACTGGAAGCGGTGCTTGAGATCGACAGCGCCGTGGCCGGAGCCGTTTTCGGGATACGCCGACACGTTTCTCGCCTGTCCGGTCTTCCGATCGAACTGGGTGAAGATGCCGAGGTATTCGCCGGCGTACACGATGTCGGGGTTGCCGGGCTCGGACTGGGTGTGCCCCGCCTCTCCGCCGCCCACGTCGAACCACTCGCCGGCCGCGATTCCGCCACCCTTGAGCGAGTTCGAAGGACCGGACGCGGTGCCCAGGTCCTGCATCGCGCCGATCACGCGATAGGGAACAGAAGTGTCGGTAGCCACGTGGTAGAACTGCGCGATCGGGAGCGGCGGGGTGTGCCAGGTTTTGCCTGCGTCCGACGAGAGCGAGACACCGCCGTCATGGGCGAGGATCATCCGCGTGGGATTCTTTGGATCGATCCACGCATCGTGGTGATCGCCATGATGCGCGGGCACGCTCTGAATCGTCTTGCCCCCATCGATCGTCTTGAGCAAGGGCACCTGGGGGAACCAGACGATGTCGGCGTTGGTGGGGTCGATGGTGAGCGTCGAGTAGTACCAGGCCCGCTGACGCAGGGCGCGGTGTGGATTCGCGAGAGAGAACGACTCTCCGCCATCGTCCGACCGGAAGAGGCCGCCCTTCTCGGCCTCGATCAGGGCGTACACGCGCTGAGAGTTCGTGGCCGCGACCGCGCATCCGATCTTCCCTTTGATGCCTTCGGGAATCCCTTCGTCCTTGCCCAGTTCCTTCCAGGTATCGCCGCCGTCGCGAGACGCATAAAAGCCGCTGCCCGGTCCGCCGCTGACCATGTCCCACGGTTTCCGACGCGCCTGCCACAGGCCGGCGAAGAGAATCCGGGGGTTGTTCGGGTCCATGCAGACATCGGAGGCGCCGGTGTCCGCGTCCTTCTTGAGGACCTGCTGCCAGGTCTTGCCGCCATCGATCGTGCGATAGACACCGCGTTCGGCATTCGGCCCGAAGGCATGGCCCAGGACCGCGGCGAAAGCGATGTCCGGGTTCTTCGGATGGACGAGCATGGTTCCGATCTGCCCCTCCTGCTTCCAGACATGAACCCAGGTCTTGCCCGCGTCCGTCGACTTGTAGATGCCGTTCCCCGCCGCCACATTCCCGCGGATATTGGCTTCACCCGAGCCCACGTAGATCACGTTCGGATCGGAGGGGGCGATCGCGAGCGAGCCGATCGAGGAGATATCCATGTCGTCGAAGATGGGCTTCCATTTCAGTCCGCCGTCCGTCGACTTCCAGACGCCGCCCGATGCCGTGGTGACGTAGTAGGTGAAAGGGTCGCCGGGAAGGCCCGCGGCGCGGGTCGCTCGGCCGCCCGTGAACGGTCCCACGAGCCGGTACTTGAGGCCCGGAAAGTCGACCGGCGGTTTCTTCGCCTCCTCGGCGACGGCGCCGGCGGCGAGTGTGGAGAGGACAAGTAGCGACAGGAAACGGAAGCGTGGCAGCAAAGGGGATCTCCTCTGAGAAGGGGCGAAGTGAGGCCGATCCTAGCGGACCTCAAACCAGGGAAGATCAGGCCCCGGTTGCTTCCTTGAGCGGACGCCGGTGGGGACGCAGCAGCCGACGAAGCAGGACGCTCTGGAACGTCGGTTCGCCGTAGATGCCGTGGTGATCGGCGTCGCCGAAGAACACATGCGAGATCTCGGGCAGGCCCCAGTCGCGGGAATTGTCCGCATCGAGATGCGATCCGAGAACACTCGAGCGCGCCACCCGACCATCTCCCGCCTCGAGCATCGCCTCCGCCTCGGCGCCGTTTCGCGGTTCGAAGCGCGGGCTCTGGCCGGGACGGTCCGGGGCCGCCGCCCTCGCCAGGGTGGGAAGACAGTCGCCGCCGATGGCGGTGACGGGAATCGGGCAGACCGACTCCGGTGTCAGCGCCATCGCCTGGTGGAAGGCGCGGGCATGCTCGAGAAGGGAGGTGACGAACGCGCGTTCCTCGTCGCTGTCATCCTCGCCGCCCGGTCTCCATGGCCCCCACGCGAATCGTTGCCACGTGGCCGCGTCGTGCAGGTCGATGTCGAGCGGGTTGCCTTTCCGGTCGACCAGGGGGATCGCCTCCTTTGGCGGCATGAGCTGATAGATGGCCGGCATGTGCGCGATGACCTGGGCGGACAGCGTGGTGTTCGACATGCCCACGGGATTGCCGTTGAGCGCCGCGTTGAGCGAGAAGATGCTGCCCGCGTTGGGTGTCGCGACGAAGATGAGCTGCGAGATGCGTCGCGCCCCCGCCCAGGTCACCGGGCCGCCCGGCTCCGCGTCGCCATAACGAAGGTAGTAGCGGGCCACGAGACCGCCCATGCTGTGGCCGACAATGTTGAAGCGAGCGTCGGGTTCGCCGCGAGCCACGGCCAGCGCGTCGAGGTACTTGCCCAGCCGGTGCGCCGATTCCACGAGGTCGCGCCGCCAGTCATAGGTGAAGACATGGAAGATGGCGCCTCGCGCACCGCCGCTCCGCTCGTTCCGGTGAAACCCCGCCTCGCGCAGGAGGCCGAGGAGGTCCGCGTACTCCGTGAAGCCGAAGAGGCGGGGGATGATCTCGTCG
>CAYNHK010000068.1:0-21645 GCA_964396875.1 uncultured Acidobacteriota bacterium
CGCGGCGGCGGACTTCGATGACGTCGACGCTCGGCGCGTTGATGTCGAGACCGCGCACCTGCAGCTTCCCGGAGATCGTGACGTTGTCGATCAGATCGTTCATGCGGTTGAAGCAGCGCAGGAACGTCGATTTGCCGCAACCCGAGGGCCCGATGAACGCGGTCACGCGCTTCTCTTCGATCTCCATCGAGATGTCATGCAGCACGTGGTTCGCGCCGTAGCTCAGATTGAGCTTCTCCGCGACGATCGCGGGGACCGCCCCCGCCGTGGAGGGCGCGCTGGCCTTCTCCGAGACCTCGGTCTGGATCCTGATGGGGCTCGCTCGTTGGTCGGTCATGGGTTTGTTGATCGGTGGGACTTTTAAAACGCGGAAGTCTGGAACCGCTTGCGCAGGCGGTTGCGGACGATGATCGCAGTGAGATTCAGAAGGACGACGATGAGAAGAAGGAAGATCGTGGTCATGTAGACCATCGGTTTCGCCGCTTCGACGTTGGGACTCTGGAAACCCACGTCGTAGATATGGAAGCCGAGGTGCATGAACTTGCGGTCGAGGTGGAAGAAGGGGAAATAGGAATCGAGAGGAAGATCGGGAGCGAGCTTCACCACACCCGTGAGCATCAGCGGCGCCACCTCGCCCGCGCCGCGCGCCATGGCGAGAATGAGACCGGTAAGGATTCCGGGAGCGGCCGAGGGCAGAACGACCCGGAGAATGGTCTGAAACTTCGTGGCACCGAGTGCCAGCGAAGCCTCGCGGACCGAGCGGGGCACCGCGGCAAGCGCTTCCTCCGAGGCGACGATGACCACGGGCACGGTGAGAAGGGCGAGGGTGAGCGACGCCCACAAGATGCCGCCCGTGCCGTAGGTCGGGGTCGGAAGCGCCTCGGGGTAGAAGGCGCGGTCGATGCTGCCGCCGATCATGTAGACGAAGAAGCCAAGACCGAAGACGCCGAACACGATCGAGGGAACGCCCGCGAGGTTGTTGACCGCGATGCGCACGATCCGCACCAGAACACTCTGCGTCGCGTATTCGCGCAGGTAAAGCGCGGCCAGGACGCCGGTCGGCACGACCACAAGGGTCATCAGGAAGACCATCATCACCGTGCCGAAAATCGCGGGAAAGATTCCGCCTTCCGTGTTGGCCTCTCGCGGGTCGTCGAAGAGGAAGCCAAACAGGCGGCTCGCGTAGATCGAGGCGCGGCCAAACGAGGAGAGGTCGTTCGCGGGATAGGCGCGGTAGACGTCGAGCAGCCGCAGCTCCTTCTCGTCTCCCGAGGCCGAACGCAGGACGATCGTCGGCGCGGCCGCCTTTTCAACCAGCTTTTCGAGCTCGGTTTGTTTGGCCGCGTAGATCTCCTGATCCGCGGCCACTGAGGCGCCAAGACGATCGCGCTCCGCCTTCTCCGCGGGCCCCTCGGGGCGGGTGACCGCACGGAAATCGAGAGCCTTGACCGCGAGACGCGCTTTTTCGATGCGCATGTTGATGGCGCCGATTTCCTGGCGCTCGAGATGCCGTATCGCCGCGCGATCCGCCTCGGCCGACTCAAGCTTCGCGCGAAGCGTCTCCGCCAGGGCCGGGCCCGATGAGGATGAGGCGATCTCGCGCCCGGATTCGCTGATCCGCACCGGGAAGCCGAGGAACGGGCCGTATTCGCTGCGCTCGATGAACCAGGCGTCTTTGGGGGTGTCTCGCGCCACGATCTCCGCGTCGTTCACCCACTCGAAGTCGACGCCGTTGAGGTCGCGATTGCCGACCTTGAGGAGGGTCCGCATATTGACGAGGTGGTCGGGATGACCGGGGTTTGGAATCCCTTCGTGCGCTGATACTTCCGCGAGACGTTTGGAGCCATCCTTAAGGGTTATCGCCACGAGCGAACGCGGCCAGAAGAAGCCAAGACCGTTGGTCAGAATCACCGCGATGAGGCCGCCGATCATGAGCAGGCACAGGGCCAGAGCGCTCGCGGTGAACCACACGAGCGACTCGCCCGCGGGGCGTGTCTTCGCCTTGAGCTTTTGAGCCGTCATAGCGCCTTGTATCGCTCACGCAGGCGCTGGCGGACAACCTCGGCGACCGTATTGACCACGAACGTCATCGCGAAGAGCAGGAGTGCGGCCAGGAAGAGAACGCGGTACAAGGTTCCACCGTTGGGCGCCTCGGGAATCTCGACCGCGATGTTGGCCGAGAGCGTGCGCATGCCGTTGAAAATCGACCAATCCATCACCGGCGTGTTCCCGGTGGCCATCAGCACGATCATGGTTTCGCCGACCGCGCGTCCAAAGCCGACCATGACCGCGGAGAAGATGCCGGGGCTCGCGGTAGGCAGCACCACGCGCAGCGCGGTCTGCCAGCGGCTGGCCCCCAGAGCAAGCGACGCCGCGGTGAGATTGCTGGGCACGCTCGAGAAAGCGTCTTCGGTGATGGTGAAGATGATGGGGATGACCGCGAAGCCCATGGCGAGGCCCACCACCAGAGAGTTCCGCTGGTCGTAGATAAGGCCGGTGGCGGCGCCGAGCCAGCCCTTGAAGTCGGCTCCAAACAACGAGCGTTCGATGTAGGGGCCCATGGCGAGGGCGAGCAAACCGCCGAGAAGACACAGCGGCACCACCACCGCGAGTTCCGTCCCGGGTCGCAGCCGCCCACGCAGTTTTTGAGGCAGGGCGTCCCAGAAGAGCACGCCGGAGGTTCCCAGGGCGGGAAGCAGGATGACCATGAGCAGCACGGGCACGATCTGCTCCTCCACCCGTGAGGCGAGCCACAGACCGGCGATGAAACCAACCACGACGGAGGGCAGCGCGGCCATGATCTCGACCGTGGGCTTGATCTTCTGGCGGATCGTCGGATGCGCGAACTGCGATGTATAGAGGGCAGCCAGTATCGCGATGGGCACCGCGAAGAGAAGCGCGTAGATCGTGGCTTTGATGGTTCCAAAGACCAGTGGGATGAGGCTGAACTTCGGCTCGAACTCGTCGGTGGCGCCGGTCGACTGCCAGACGTACTCCGGTTTCGGGTAACCCTCGTACCAGGCCTTGCCGAACAGCACCCGAGAGGAGACCTCCGGATGAGGCGCATCGAGGCCGTAACGCGCCAGGCGGCCATCCGTGAGGGTCGCGAGGACGCCATCGCTCTTGGGCGCGATGATCGCGCGCGCGATCGGCGCCTCGGGAGGAGCAAGAGACGCAACGACGCGCTCGGAGGTGAGGTGCAGCAGGCGCAAAGAGCCATCGCTGCCGACCGCGAGGAAACTCTTGTCGCGCACCGATGGAACGATGTCGGCCACGGCCGCGCTCTGCTTCTCGTAAACGTGTGCGCGAACGAGAGACGGCTCGGGATCGTCGTCTTTGAGCCGAACCCGGAAGTAGGCGGCGAGGCCCCCCTGGTCATCGCCCACGAGCATCGAGATGTCGGCATTCGCCCACGCGAGTGCCGTGACCCGGGCGGGAGCGAGCGAGCGGTTGTCGACCAGACGGATCTCGGGCCCTAGTTCCCACAGGTACAGCCCGCCTCGATCAGTCGCGGCGGCGAGATGGTCGGTTCGGCCCAGACGAAGGTGCGTGATCGTCTCGCCCGTTCCCACTTCGAGGGTTGTGGCCGCATACACGGCGTCATCGGCGCCCTTGCGCTGAACCACGATCTCACGCTCGGTCGCGACCGCGGCCAGCACAACCGCTCCGTCGCGTTCCCGTCCATCGACGAGGCGAAGGGGGCGCCCTTGCGGATCCATGGCAACGAGCGGATCGATCCGGACCGTGGCCACGACATCGGTGAGCTTCGCCGACACGTACTGCGGTTCGAACCTCAGGTGAATGAGGGCGGCCCGGCCGTCGGAGGTTCCCGCGGCCAGCAAGGATCCCGCCGCGTTCCGCGCGGCCGCGGTGACCGTGGCGCCCGAAACCCCGGGAAGGGTTTCGAGCCGGTCGAGGGTTCCGCTCTCGAGATTCGAAATCGTGAGGCCGCCCGGCAGCAGACCGAAGAGCTTCTTCTGATACTCGTCCGTCCCGATGACGAGCGCGCCACGAAGTTCGGAGGCCTCGGCGGCGGGGAGCCGAGTGGTCGTGGCCTCGCGGAAGAGCGGCCACGCCTCGCCGAGGATGAAGAGGAAGATGAAGAGAACGCTCGCGACGATTCCCAGGCCGCCCATGGTGATGACGCCCCGGGCCAAGCGGTCCACTCGCTTGACCCGGGCAATCCGCTCCGAGGCGGATTGCATCCGCTGTCTGACCGATTCGGGCTTGACGTCGTTCATGTCGGTTCAGGCGCGGCCTCGAGGGCCGGCTTGAGGTCTAGCGGAGCTTTGCGATCTCCTGCTTGGCGATGTCCGCGGGCAGCGGCAGGTAGCCATCCTTGAGGACGACCTCCTGGCCTTCCTTGCTGAAGATCAGTTTCAGGAACTCGCGCACCAGGGGATCCATGGGCTTGCCCGGGGCCTGGTTGACATAGAGAAAGAGAAAGCGGTTCAACGCGTACTTGCCGGTCTTCACGTCCTCATAGCTGCCGGAGGAAAACTCCTTGCCCTCCGCTTCGGCGAGGCTCACGACCTTGACGCCCGAGGTGCGATAACCAAGGCCGCTGTAGCCGATGCCGAAGCGGTCGGTCGTGACGCCTTGCACCACCGACGCGGAGCCCGGCTGTTCCTTTACCTGGTCCTTGTAGTCGCCGTTGTTGAGCGCGTGCTCCTTGAAGAAGCCATACGTGCCCGATGCGGAGTTGCGGCCATACAGACTCACGGGACGGTTCGCCCAGTCGCCGGTGAGGCCGAGCTGGCCCCAGGTGGTGACGTTCGTCTTGTAGCCGCGACGCCGAGTCTTGGAAAAGATCGCGTCGACCTGGGAAAGAGTGAGCTTCTCGATCGGGTTGTCCTTGCTGACGTAAACCGCGAGCGCATCGTACGAGGTGCGGAACTGGAGAGGCTTGAAGCCATACTTCTGCTCGAACTGGTCGACTTCGGTCGAGCGCATGGCCCGGGACATGGGACCAAACTGAGCGGTGCCCGCGATGAGCGCGGCGGGCGCGGTTGAAGAGCCCTTGCCCTCGACTTGAACCTTCACGTTCGGATACATCTTTGTGAAAGCCTCGGCCCACAGGGTCATGAGGTTGTTCATGGTGTCGGAGCCGACGCTGTTCAGGTTTCCGGAGATGCCGCTCACCTTCTGGTAGGGGGTCAGAGCGGGATCGACCTGCACCTGTTGGGCCTGGACCGACGGGGCCAGCAGAAGGACGATTGAAGCGTTTCGGAGGATTCGGGTCATTGGAGGGTCACCATTTCGATGGAGGTTTTGCGATTACCGTGCCACGCTAGAGGGCGCACGAATAGAGGGGGTTAAGCGTGTGTTAGTTCGGTGTTAAGTCGCTAAAAAACAATCTGCGACTGGACCCGGAACTCGTTGTTCCGAGTACCTTTGCCGCCATTGGCGGCCTCGTCCTTGAGCTGACCGAAGTCCGCCTGCACCTTCATGTTGTGGCGGCCGTAGTAATACGAAACCACTCCCCGGATCTCCTTGCGAAGATTCGAGCCGGCTCGGTCGGTGGGATCGAACTGGCCGAAGCGCGCGCCGATCTCCCACATCCGCCTGGAGGTCAAGAGGTAGGTGGCCTGCCCGAAGAATCCATCCGACCTGAACTTGGCGCCGGTTTCCGGTGTGCGCTCGCGCCGGTAGTACTCACCGGTGGCGAAGAAGCGCTTGTACTTGTAAACGAGATCGAGCCCGTAAACCGTGTCCTTCAGATCGTTGCCGGTGGTGGTGCGGTGGAAATCATTCTTCTCGAAATTCGCCGCGACGGCAAAGAGCGGAAAGTCTGCTGATTCGAAATCTCCCTCGGAGTAGAACGGCCCCGAAACCCACGCTCTCTGAACGAGAGCCTGACGCCCGCTCGGCTGAAACATCACCCGCGCGTTGTACTGGAAGGCGTCATTGTCGTTCGTCGTCCGGGTCATGCTGTTGCCGTTCGAGATTCCCGCGCGCCACTCGATCTTGTTGTTCGAGGTGGTTCCCCAAAGGGCCAGACCGGTCTCGCGACCGCGTGCATACTGGTTCGAAACCTCGGCGCGGTCGACGAAGCTCTGCGAGCCCGACGACGTCATCTCCTGACGGCCCCAGCCTGGCTTGAACTGACCGAACTTGATCCGGAATCGGTTGCGGCCCGAGGTCGCGTCCACGTCGATGGAAGCGTCCTCGAGGATCGCTCCCGCGTTTGCTCCGCTGACCGCCGGGATGTTGATCTGAAACTCATAGGTGAGCCACGGCTTCATGGCCCAGCCTTCGAGCTTGAACTTCGCTCGCCTGATGCGGAAGGAGCCCTTGTCGTCACCGCGGGCAGCGGTTCCCGCGGGCTGAACCGAGTCGTCGGGAAGTTCGTGCGTGTAGCGCATCTGGAGCCTCGTCGACATTTCGAGATACGCGTTGTCCGTGGTGATCCTCGTCTTCCCGTCGCGCCATACGAGTTCGAGACGAGGCGGCTTCGGCTTGGTGACCACTTCGGCGATCCCGTGCTTGAAGTTGTAGAGGTCGATCGCCTCCTCGGAGTCGAAAACCACCGTCTCGCCCGCCGGCCCATAGTTCAGCTTGGTGATGGCCCGGCCGGTCTCGCCGGTGGCCGCCCAACGTTCGTACTCGGCGCCGAGGTTGAAGACATAGATCCGTCCGTCCTTGACCTCCTCTTTGTAGAAAAAGCCCTGCGCCAGGGCGACCGTCGATAGGAGAGCGCAGACAAGTCCCGCCCAAAGGATGCTGGTTCTTCGCATGGTTTCCGATTCCTTCCTTGATTCCCGCCCGAACCGGTTGAAACAACCGGTGGAGTGGAAGGAAGACTAGGAAGCCCGTGGGAACCCTGGGCGTCGCGGGCGTTAACTTCAGGGAAACTGTGACCGCACTGCGACGTTTCGAAGACTCCGACGTGACGGGAGCGGATCAGAAAACGATGGAGTGCGCCCTCACTTGAGCGACATAACGGCGGTTCGCACCTGTGAGGGAGGCGGAACGGTCGAGCTTTCGGGGGTGGGCCCGACTTCGGTCCACGCGAAGACGACTTCGTCCCCGGAAAGCTCGAGCCTCGGGAAACCAGCCGCGCGGGCGATGGACGCGGCGGCCACCTTGAACGCGGGTTTGAGAGTGCCGTCGGCCCCGAGGAAGGCGGCCTTGACCTCGGGGCCTCCCTCACCCCGACCGAGCCAGCTCAAAAGCGAGATGCCCGAGGGCAACATCGCGATGTCCACGCGTCCCGTGGGGAAAGTGGCATCCACTTCGATCGGCGGCGAGAACGTGTCGCCACCATCGTTTGAGACCGCGGCCTTCACCCGGGCCTTCCCGCCGCCCATGGTGAACCAGGCGGACGAGACGACCTCGCCTCGCGAAGCGAGCGCGGGTCCGTTCACCGGGCACGCGTTGATCTTCCAACCATCCTTCGAGAAGTCCCGTGGCTCGGGCTTCAAGGCCGCGGGACGAACGAGAGAGATGTCGCGAAACTCGTTGTCCGAACGATCGCGATAGGCGGCGAGCAGACCCTTGGACGTGTTGACCACCGCGGTCTGACAGCAGTCGCAGACCTTCGAGTCGAGCACAAACTCGCGGACCCTCGATCCGTCACTCAGGAACTCTGCGAAGCGGAGCGTCATCGCTCCGCCGGCGGCGGAGTGATCGGCGGCGTCGTGACTCATGCCCTTGGTTTCACGGCCGTCGAGCCAGACGACGGCCAGGCCCTTCTCGGTGGGCGCGAAAGAGACGAAGCCGTGTTCGGCTTTCTTCCCGTCGGTGTTCACGAGGAAGGACTCGCCCCAGGTGTTGCCGCCATCTTTGGAAATGCGTGCGTTGACGTTGTAGTCGTACGTCCCCTCGCCGCTTCGGGCGAGCCAATGAACCATCACCGCGCCATCGGGAAAAACCCCCAGCCCGGGAAAATCGGCCCAGTTCCGCCAGAAGGTCCTGCCTTCCTGAACCGTCGACGCCTCACTCCAGACGCCGCCCTCCTTGCGATGAGCGAGGCGGAGGCGATGGCCGGCGCCGTCCTTCAGTGTCTCGAGCCACGTCATGTAGACGCCGCCCTTGCCGTCCTCGGAAAGCTGGGGGAAGGCGGAGCTGTCCGAAGCCGGTGTGACGAGGGCCTGGATCTTCGCGGGCAGCTCCACGGCCTGGGCGATCGTGGCCAGGCTTAAGAAGAGCGCGGAAATGGCGAGTCCAGACGAATGGAGCTTCTTCATCCCCCCATTCTGCCTTGTCGCCCCCGGGGGACGGCACGTCAGTTCCTGTAGTTTCAAGCGTGAACCACACCTTTCTGCGCAGTCGGCGGAGTGAATGTCAATCAAAGGCCGGCAGACCGCGTCAGAGCGCGGGCTTGAGCGCACGATAGAGGGCAAGCGTTCCGAAGACCGTGCTGAAGGTCTCTCGTTCCGATACTTCGCAAAACCCGCCAGCCTGCATCAGCTCAACCACGCGGCCCTCAACATTATCCTGCGTGTTGGCAAAGCCATCCAGCGCTTGAATCGAGAGAAACAAGGCGCGCATCACTACATTTGTAGGGCGCCCCCAGTCGGCCACATGGAGCTCACCGCCAGGCTTCAGCACCCTAAACAGCTCCAGGGCCGTGCGCGCTTTTGTGGCCCCCGACAGGTGGTGAAAGAACAGGCTCGAAACCGCACGGTCGAAATGGCCCGCCGGATAAGGGAGTTCGTGCGACATGGCGTGATCGAAACGTAGCGAGACTCCAGCCTCGTGCGCCTTCCGCGAGGCCAACGAGAGAATCGACGGGTCGCCATCAACACCAATCACTTCGCCAAGGGGCTCGCACTGCTTAATCCAAATCGCCAGTGTTCCCGTCCCACACGCCATGTCGAGCACACGATGCCCGGGTTCGATCCGCGCCTGCCTAATGAGGGCTCGCTTGAAGGTGGCCTCCCTGGTAGTGAGGCGAACGATGTTGTCGTAGTAGGGCGTCAGCCATCGGAATCGCAACGCTGGCACATACTCGTTCGCGTCGGGGCGAAGCGTCATGCGCGCTCCGGGCCGTGCGTCGATTCCGTCAGGGGAAGACGAACGGTGAAAAGACACCCGCCTTCGGCGCGGTTCTCGACGCGAATCTCCCCACCGTGCGCCGAGACAATCCACGCTGCGATCGAAAGACCCAGTCCGGCTCCCCCGTCGTCGCCGCGTGTCCGCGCGGAATCGGCGCGATAAAATCTTTCGAAAATGTGAGGAACCTTCTCCTCCGGGATTCCGTGTCCGTTGTCAGATACCGCCAGGACGGCGTGGCCGTGCCCTGAGTTCACCCTCACCACAACCTCGGTGCGATGGGGCGTTGCCTCGTCTCCGGCAAACTTCACGGCGTTGTGGACAAGGTTGAAGACAAGCTGGCGCAACCATCGCTCGTCCCCCGAAACCACCACGGCCGCGGGCGCCACGAAGTGGAGGGCGACCCGACGGCCCTCTGCCGGACCACCAAGCGTCTCAACAACCTCGCGTGCGACAACGTCCAGACGAACCGGCGCGTTTTCGAGAGGACTCCGACCCGCGTCGGCACGCGCCAGCACGAGGAGGTCTGCGGTGATCGCCTGCAGTCGGTCCACATCCTGTCCGACCGAAAGAAGCGCCTGCCGATACTCGTCCGCCTGGCGAGGCTGAGAGAGAGTCACATCGATCGCGCCTCGCATGGTGGTGAGGGGTCCGCGGAGTTCGTGGGAGGCGTCAGCGGTGAACCTGCGCATCGCCTCGAAGGCGGCCTCCAGGCGGGCGATCATCTGGTTCAGTGTCGTAACCAGTCCGCCGATCTCATCGTGAGTGCGGGGACTCGGCAGCCGTCGATTCAAGCTGCCGGCCTCAATTTCCCGGGCGAGCCGGGTTACTTCCGCGACAGGAGCGAGGGCGTTTCTCGCCAGACCGTAGCCCCCCAGACCTGCAAGCGCCACGGCGATCGGCGACATGAGCAGAAGGGCCCAGCGAAGGCTGGCGAGAGGAAGGGGAACATCACCCAGATCCTGGGCCACCTGGATTATTCCCGGTCTGCCGCTTCGGGCCTTGTAGGCTTGTGAAAACACGCGCACTGGCTCCGCCTCTGGGCCCAGCGTTTCGAAGCGCCGGTCGTCTTCCTGGGGAGCCTGACGTCTGGACTCCAACGCAACGCCCATGCTCCGACGATCCGACGACTTGAAGAACATGCGTCGCTCGCCGCCCACTTCGTGAACCAGGACCAGCGGGCCTAAACGGTCAAGCTGTTTGCGCTGGCCCTCGGTGAGCGTTTCGCAGTCCGGCTCCTGCGAAAGAATCTGGCTCACCGAGCGAGCGGTCTCGATCAGGTGGGAATCGTGATGCCGTATCAACTGGTCTCTCACCACGCCGTAAATCAAACCCGCGAACACCGCGAGAATCACCGACAATACACACGCGTGCCAGAGGGCAAGGCGCAGACGCAGAGTCCCCATGCCCCTCACCCCGCCTTCAACTCCAGCCCCTGAGGACCGCCGGCGGCAAGATCCATCGCGTAACCCTGCTCTTTCAGGCCCTGCCGCAGAAGTGCGGCGAGTCTGTGGTCATCTTCGACAACCAGCAAGCGCATTGCGTGAGCTTAGGCGGTTCGCCTTAGCGCCAGATTAGTTGCGCGACCTCCCCTAACGCCGCTCTAAGGTTCACGCCCCAGAATGAGCGCATGACGCGGCCACAAAAACTCTGGATGATCGCTCTCGGGGGCGCCTTGCTCCTTGCAACGAGTGCGACCTGGCTCATCGTCTCCCGCGGCGTGAGCGCCAAAGACGAGCCCACCGCGATCGAGGCGTTTCTGGCGCGAGGTTTGCGGAGGCTGGCGACACCGTATGGCATTCGCACCGCCCCAAACCCGATCCCGCTCACGCCCGATGCCCTGGCCAGCGCCCGCGCGCATTTCGCGGACCATTGCGCGTCGTGCCACGGGAACGACGGCCGGGGCCAGACCTCGATCGGCCGCAACCTGTACCCGAAGTCCCCCGACATGACCCTTCCCGCCACCCAGAGTCTTTCGGATGGCGAAATCTTCGGCATTATCGAAAACGGAATTCGCCTGACCGGCATGCCCGCTTGGGGAAATGGGACTCCTGAATCCACGAAGGCAAGCTGGGAACTGGTGCATCTCATTCGTCACTTCCCCAAGATCACCCCCGAAGAGCTCGCGGAGATGGCGGCCCTGAACCCGAAAAGCCGCGCCGAGTTCGAACAGGAACAGGCCATGGATGCCTTCCTCAAGGACGGAGTTGTCAAGCCGCCCCACCACGCCAGCCACTGATAGCGTCGTAGAGACCGTTCAACAAACCACAAACAAACAAAGGATTCCCTTATGAAGAAACTCATCACGTTCGCCCTGTTTATTGCCGTAACCGCGGCTCCGGCTGCTTTCGCCCATGAAGGCCACGCCCACAAGGTCATGGGAACGGTGGCCGCCATCTCCGGTGAGCAAATTGAAGTCACCAACACGGAAGGCAAGAAGGAGACCCACACCCTGACAAAGCAGACCATGTTCATGAAGGGCAAGGTCATGGCCGCCGCCAAGGACGTCACGGTGGGAACACGCGTAGTGCTCTCGGTGGTCGAAAAGGACGGGAAGAAGTCGGTTTCCATGGTGATGATCGGCGGCGCCGACCCGACGCCCGCCGCCCCCGCCGCCACGCCGCACAAACACTAGCTAGCCGGACGACTCCACCCGCCCAATCTCACACAGGAGAACGACCATGAGAAACCGACTCGCCCTGCTACTCGTTTTGTCCATGTGGGCCGTCGCGCCGTCGCTGGCGGCGGACGATGTCGCCGACATCAAGCAATTACTGACGTCCTACGACGCGGCGTTCAACGCCAAGAGCATGGATCGACTGGCTGTCTTCTACCACCCCGATGTCACCATCTTCGAGGGCGGAGGCATCAACCGGGGCTGGGCCGACTACCGGGATCATCATCTGGGGCCGGAGATGGCCGAGTTCCTGACCGTGACCTTCGCTCACTCGCAGGTCGTGGTCCAGGTTCTCGGGGCTGACAAGCGAACGGCGTACGTGACTTCGGAGTACAGCCTCAAGGTTCATATGAAGGAGCGTGACGTCGACGCCGGCGGTCTCGAGACGCTGGTCTTGCTGAAAGGAGATGACGGGGCATGGCGCATCCGTCATTCGCACACCTCCAGCAAGAGGCGGCCACCAGCGGCCCCGGCGCCAAAATAGGGGCGGGCGTTGGGCCCAGATATGCGTCGTACGTTCCAGCCCTCGGGTTCCGTTGGCTCACGCGCTTCTATGACCGTGTAGTGCGTCTGAGCCTGCGGGACGAGCGCTTCAAGGCCCGCCTGATCAGCCAGGCCGCCGTTCGGGCGGGCCAACGCGTGCTGGACTTCGGTTGCGGCACGGGCACGCTCACGGTCATGTTGAAGAAGGCCTGTCCGAGCGCCAGGGTCGTAGGCCTCGATATCGACCCGGACGCTCTCGCCATCGCGCGATCGAGAGCCGCCGCCGAAGGCCTCGACATCGACTTCAAGGAGGCCCCGGCGACGGACCCGCCGTTCGCGACCGAGTCCTTTGACTGTGCGCTGTCCAGCCTGCTCTTCCATCATCTCCGACCCGTCGAAAAGCGGGGCGTCCTGGACAGGGTCTTTGCCCTCCTCAAGCCCGGCGGGGAGCTTCATGTCGCGGATTGGGGACGACCGCATGACGCATTGATGCGCGCGGCCTTCCTGCCCGTCCAGTTGCTCGACGGGTTCGAGACAACACGCGACAGCGTTGCCGGCCTGCTGCCCGACTACATGCGCGCCGCCGGGTTCGCTTCCGTCGCCGAGACGCAGAGAAACCGGACGCTCTTCGGAACCCTGGCCTTCTATCGTGCGGTCAAGCCTGCCCTGACCGCGGCCCGAGCCTCGGCGCCGCTGGATTCGTCAGCCGAACGGCGAAGCGTGGTTGTGGGGAGTGAGAGGGCTTTGTGACCCCGAAGAGGTCGGGCGAGTCGAGTCCGGCCAGAATTCGCGACTCTTGGACCGGCGAGCAGCCGTCGCGGCCCGGCCCGAATGGGAGACCGCACCGGTGGTCGTTGGTCGCGTCCACCCTGACGCTCGCGGCCTCTGTGTTTTTCTCCAGCACCTGCGCCCATATCCCGGTCCACAAGAGCGCGGGTGAGCGACTGGGGGAATACCTGAAAACACACCCCGAGTTGCCGCCCCGGATTGCGGACGCGATGGACCGGGGTCACGTGGTCCTAGGCATGGACCAGGAGCAGGTCGTTGTGGTCCTGGGCCAGCCCCTCAAGCGAACACAATACGGCGGTCGTCCGCCTGCCGAGGTTTGGCTGTATCCGGGCGACCGGATCCATCAGGACCCGTTCCGGACTCACGGCGCGACTCTCTTCCGGGTCGTCTTCGTTGGCGCCCGCCTGGCGTTGTTTGAGCCGCTGTGAGTTCCCTTCTGAGGAGAATGGTCATGAAGCACGCAGTCTTGCCGGTCGCTCTTCTGTTGGCAGCGGCCCTTCCTGCTGTCGGCCAGGAACAGTCGGCCGAGATCGAGAAGCGCCTACGCGCGCTCGAGGACCAGGTAAAGCTGCTGCAGGCCGAGATCACAAAGCTGCATGAAGGCAAGACAGCGACGGCATCCCCTGGCCCGACTCCCGCTCTTCCCCCACCCGAGGCCCCCTCCGCTCTCAGCGATGCCCCCACCGGCGGCGCAGAGCGGCCCGATGGACCGCTCCCGATCTATGGTGGCGGAGCATCAAAGGCCCTGAACCCGGACATCGGCATGATTGGCAATTTCATCGGGGCGTCGGGCAGAAGCCGCGGAGGGAGCGAGTCGCTTGCCCCCCTACCTAGCGTCACGCTGCAGGAGAGCGAGATGAGTTTGCAGGCGATCATCGATCCCTACGCTCGCGCGGATTTCTTCCTGGCGATCGGCCAGGAGGGTATCGAGGTCGAGGAAGGGTACATCACGTTCCCAACCCTGCCCGGAGGCCTTCTCCTCAAAGCGGGAAAAATGCGCGCGAATTTCGGCCGGCTGAACGCCTTCCACAACCACACGCTGCCATGGATCGATCGCCCGCTCGTGATGTACAACCTGCTGGGAGGCAGCACGGATGACCCGGATACCGGCATCAAGGATGCGGGGATCTCAGTGAGCCGTCTCATTCCTGCGGGCAAGCTGTTCGTTGAGGCCACGGGCGAACTGCTGCGGGGAGAATCCGGCACGCTGTTCCAGGCCAGCCGCCGCCAGGACGTGGGCGCCGTCGGCCACCTTCGCGCCTACACGGACCTCACCGAGGCGACCAACATCGAGCTCGGTGGCTCGTACGCACGAGGCCACAACGATGCGGGAAGCCAATTCTTGACGCAACTCTACGGCGTCGATCTGACTCTCCGCTGGCGTCCGCTTCGCCGCGCCATATACCACTCATTCGCCGGGCGCACGGAGCTGATATGGAGCCGGCGTCAGGAACCGGCGGCCACGCAACGCGCCTTCGGTGGGTTCGTTTCGGCGGATTACCGTGTCAACCGGCGCTGGTTCCTGGGAGCGCGGTACGACTGGGCGGAACGCGCCCGGCTGGCCGCCGTGCGCGACAAGGGTCTCTCCGCCGTCCTGAGCTACTGGCCGAGCGAGTTCACACAGGTGCGCAGTCAGTATCGTCGGACCAATTTCGGCGGCGAGCGAGTCGCAAACGAGCTGCTCTTCCAGATCCTCTTCACGATCGGCGCTCATGGATCTCACCCCTTCTGACCGTCGCGGAAATTTTTGCATCAGACGAATGGCTCGTGTGGCTCATTTTCTGCTTCATTCCGGAGAGCCAAGGACGCTCCAAAACCCGCGGGACCTTGCTCACCTGGTGTCGTTTCGTCCTAAGAAAGGAATCTCCATGATGACTATGCGATTTCGTCCAGCTTTGGTGCTGGCTGTCCTTACTGCGACTATCGGGTCAGCGGGGGATGAACCCTCGGCCTCTGCCGCGAAGGAGCGCAGCAGCGTGTACGTCCAAACCGGACTCACCTCGGGGGTCTCGGGCTCCTATCACATGGCCGGAGCGACGGTGGGCGGAACACTGTCGAGAGACCTCGGTTCGCGCCTGGTGCTTGAAGCGACCGGAGCGTTCTTGAACCGCGGCTTTGGCGAGAACGGCCTGAATCTTTCGGCAAGCCTCCTCGTGAACCTGCGGGCCCGTGGGGAGAAGGCGGTGCCCTATTTCGCCCTTGGCGGCGGGGTTTACCGCGCCTCCTTCGACATGCGCAATCCGCTCCTGACCGGGCCGATGGCGGGCTACGGAATGGGCTCCTACGGCTCCCACGGAATGATGGGCGGATCGTACGGTGGCAGTCCCTGGAACTACGGCCAGATGCCCGTGTTCTATGGAAACCGAATGAACCCAGCCCAGTTGGACCCGGATGGGCGCTTCTACGGGCGTCGCACGTTCACGGACCCCGCAGTGACCGTGGGCGGTGGGATCAAGGTGGACCTTGGCTCGCACCTCTCTCTGCGCCCGGATGTCCGGGCCCTTGTCGTCATGTCCGGCGGGGATAGCTACACGGTGGGTCTCTTCACGTTGAATTTCGGCTACCGGTTCTGAGCCTCAATCTCTGTGGGCGGTGAGAAGCCAGCCGCCCCTGGCTTGGCTCTAATGCGCCTCTCATCTTGGCCTTGTAGGCTCCGGTTGTGAACGGTTCGTACTTTGCTGGCAAGGTAACTCGGGGTTCATGGGGGCAGTGTTCGCCGCCGCACCGACCGGCCCCGCGAGCTTGGAGAAACTCCGAAGGGCGGAGGGGGGCGGGCTGGTTCCCAAGCATTGATGCCATTGCATCAGAACAAGGGTCCGTAGGGCTCATTCCCCGTAGCTCCCGCAGTGCGCACAATTAGTCCGACCATGAAACCAGGCCTTGAAACCGTCCGCGTCCGATGCCTCACGAAGATCAGGACAATGGGCCTGGCGTTGGTCTTCGCGCTTCAGGTCGTCGGACTCTGTTTCTGCCTTCCCCCCGTCGTCGCTGAGCATGACTGCTGCCCGAGGGGTGACGCCTCGACCGACGGAGTGTCGGCAGCGCTGGTGGCCCGCGCGGACTGCTGTCCTGAGGGCCCTGGGCTTCGAGCGATCCTCCGGGGAGACGAAACAGGACCCTCGACCGGCATGCGATTCACGCAGGCGGTCGTCACCTCGCTCCCTAGGTACGACGAGGTTCGGTCGCATGGCGGCCTCGTGCGCCCGCTCCGCTGCGCCGCCGCCGTTTCAAGATCACCGATCCTCCGCATCTGATCGGAAGTCGCGCGGGCCGTAGCGCTCGTGTTCGATCCCTGGCCGCAGCCCAGTCCGGGCGTCTCGCTCTCGCCTGAGGTTACCGGTCGCCGGTCCCATTTCTTGATCGCGGAGGTATTGCATGTTTGTTGCTCACAGGATTCTCTTTATCGGCCTCGCCCTGCAGTTCGCCCTCACTCCTGCCGCCCGTGCCCAGCCGCCCTGGCCCCCGCCAGTGGAGGACCCAGCCCTGGCGGCGCTCATCGAGGAGGCGCTGTCGAAGAACCCCGACGTCGCGGCCGCCCGGCAGGCGGTTCTCGCCGCGAAACAGCGGCCCGTCCAGGCGCGCTCTCTGGCCAATCCAATGGTCTCAGTGACCTACACCAACGATGGCTGGTCACCGAGCCTCGGTTCCATGGAGGACAGCAACCTGGCGGTGATGGCGGCCCAGGAACTGCCCTATCCGGGCAAGCGTGGTCTGCGTGGCGATATCGCGTCCCGCGAGGCCGGACAAGTCGAGCAGCAGGCCCAGCGGGTCGGGCGCAGCATCACGGCCGCGGTCAAGCGCGCCTACTACGGCCTGCTTCTCAGCCGCAACCTTCTCGATCTCATCCGCGATCAGGAGGAGAACTGGAAGCAGATCGAAGGCGTCGCCCGCGCACGGTACGCGGTGGGCCAGGGCGCCCAGCAGGACGTCCTGCGCGTGCAGGTCGAAGTCACACGCATCCAGCAATTCCAGGCCGAACAGGAGGCCGAGAACGACATCCGCCTGGCCGAGATCAACCGGCTTCTAGCCCGCGCGCCGAATGCGCCTCTCGAGACGTCCGCCCGCCTGACGCTTCGTCCCGTGCAGGGCGACCTCGACCGCCTTTTCGAATGGGCCGCCGGGGTCAGCCCCGAAGTCAGCGCCACGCGGCTCGAAGCCGAGAGGGGCTCCCTCGCGATCACCTTGGCGAAGAAGGAGTTCAAGCCCGACTTCAATGTCCAGAGCGCCTACATGAACCGACGGGGCCTCCCGCCGATGTGGCAGGCCGGCGTCGGTATCTCGGTCCCGCTCTATCGGAAACGGCTGTCGGCCGGCGTTGCTGAAGCGGAAGCGCAACTCCGGTCCACCCAGAGCACGATCGAGTCCATCCGGCTGCAGCTCCGCTTCCGCACCCAGGAGCGCCTGACCCAGCTCAAAACGACGGAGAAGGTTGCGACACTTTACGGCGAGGGCATCGTCCCGCAGGATCGCATGTCAGTCGAGGCGGCACTCGCCAACTACCAGACCGGCAAGGTGCCCTTCATCGCCGTCCTCGAAGCGCTCACGACGCTCTACAACGACCGCACGACGCACCTGCGCCTGCTTGCCAACCACGAACAGACGTTGGCCAGCCTGGAAGAAGCGAGCCTCGACCCAACCACTGGGATGGTCCCGGGGGCCGGGGCCGCCAGTCCTGGCATGGCCGGTTCCGGCGCGCCCACGGGCGGCTCTGGCGGCATGGGAAATCGGTGAAGGAGAAGATCATGAATGAAACCGAACAAGGTAGATCCCCGGTACCCGAGGGTGAATCAACGCCCACGGAACCGAACCGCGCCCCCGGGCGCGCTCGGCTCCCGCTAGCGCTCGTCGCGCTGGTCTCACTCGCCGTTGGCGCGGGAGGTACAGCCCTGCTTTTCCGGGGGCAGCGAGGCGCCATGCCTTCGCCGGCTCCGGTCACGCAGGAGGAATCACCTCCGGGGCACGCGGGGATGCCCGGGATGGAGACCCAGGCCGAGGCGGCCGAGGGCGCCGTCTATATCTCGCCGGCGCGGCAGCAACTCATCGGCGTCCGAACCGCCGTGATCGACCGTCGCGAACTCGGCACCACGGTCCGGACCGTGGGCACGCTTGCGTACGACGAGACGCGAGTGGCTCAGGTCCACACCAAGATTTCCGGCTGGGTTGAGCGTGTCTACGTGGACTACATTGGTAAGGACATCCGTCGCGACGAACCGCTGCTGACCGTGTACAGCCCTGAGTTGGTTTCAACCCAGACGGAATATCTCCTCGCTCTTCGGAACAAGGCGCAGTTCGACCAGAGCTCGATCGCCACGACCCGCTCCGCCGCCGACAGCCTTCTCGCCGCGGCGAGGGACCGGCTCAGGCTCTGGGACGTCCCCGAGGAGCACATCAAGGAGCTGGAGCAGAGCGGAGAGGTCCGCCGCACCCTGATGCTCCACTCCCCGTTCAACGGAATCGTCCTCGAGCGCAACGCTTATCCAGGCCAGTACATCACGCCCGAAATGACCACGTTCAAGGTCGCCGACCTGTCGACCATCTGGGCCTTCGGCGCGGTGTTCGAGTACGAGCTGCCGCTCATCAAGCTCGGCCAGGAGGCGGAGATAGAGTTCCCTTACGGACAGGCCAAGCGCCATCTCAAGGGCAGGATCACGTTCATCGCCCCTGAGATCGATCCCCAGACGCGGCGGGTACGCATCCGCGCGGAATTCAAGAACCCCGGCCAGACGCTCAAGCCGGAAACGTACGTAACCGTGGTGATCCGCACCGAGGGCGGGCAGCGGCTGGCCATCCCCAAGGAAGCGGTGATCGACAATGGGGAAAAGCGATATGCGCTTTTGGCTCAACCGAACGGGTACTTCGCCCCGAAGGAGATCCAGGTCGGCCCCCCAAGCGATGACTTCTATCCCCTGCTCGGCGGACTAAAAGAGGGCGACACCGTCGTCTCGTCGGCCCAGTTCCTGATCGATTCGGAAACGAACCTCCAGGCCGCCATGCAGTCGATGATCGGCATGCCCGGCATGGAGATGTCAGGCGGCGCTTCAAAACCGCCCGCCGCCAAGCCGGCGACCACATCTACCCCGGCCGATCACTCCGGCCATAAGAAGTGACAAGCGAGGTGCGCTCGTGATCGAGAAACTAATCGCCTTCAGCGCCAGGAACGCGTTCATCGTGGTCCTCCTCATCGTGGCCATCGTGGGCGGCGGATTCTGGGCAATCCGCGCCACGCCGATCGACGCCATCCCGGACCTCTCGGACGTCCAGGTCATCGTCTCCGCCAACTGGGAGGGGCGCAGCCCCACTCTCGTCGAGGACCAGGTTGTCTATCCAATCGTCACCGCCCTGATCTCCGCGCCCAGGGTCAAGGTAGTCCGGGGGTTCTCGTACTTCGACGTCGGCTTCGTCTATGTGATCTTTGAGGACGGAACCGATCCTTACTGGGCTCGCAGCCGCGTCCTTGAGTACCTGAACGGCCTGCAGGGCCGTCTGCCCGCGGGCGTTCAGCCCGTCCTGGGCCCGGATGCCACGGGTGTGGGCTGGGGCCTCGAGTACGCCCTCGTCGACAAGAGCGGCAAGCACGACCTCTCGCAGCTCCGCACGCTCAACGACTGGTACGTCCAGTACTGGCTCCGCTCCATCCGAGGCGTCGCCGAGGTCGCGCCCGTAGGCGGTTACGTGAAGCAGTATCAGATCGAGATCGACCCCAACGCGCTTCTTTCCTACAACCTCCCGCTCGACCGCGTGGTGGACAACGTCCGAAAAAGCAACAACGATGTGGGCGGCCGTGTGGTCGAGTGGACTGGCCGCGAGTACATGGTTCGGGGCAAGGGCTACATCGAGAAGGTAGAGGATATCGAGCAGATCAGCCTCGGGGCCAAGGCTGACGGGACTCCGATCCTCGTCAAGGATGTCGCCCGCGTCCACCTCGGGCCGGAAATGCGCCGGGGTGTCGCGGAGTTGAACGGCGAGGGCGACGTGGCGGGCGGAATCGTGGTCATCCGCTACGGGGTCGACACGTACGGCGTCATCCAGGACATCAAGAAAGCGGTCGAGGAGAAGATCCAGCCCGCGCTACCGCAGGGTGTCGAGTTCGTGACCACCTACGACCGCTCCGACCTGATCGAGCGCTCGATCGACAACCTGAAGGAGAAGCTGATCGAGGAAGCGATCATCGTGTCGCTGGTCTGCGTCGTGTTCCTCTGGCATTTCCGAAGCGCCATGGTTGCGATCCTCACGCTGCCCCTCGCCATCCTGTGCTCGTTCATGGCCATGCGCTACATCGGCCTCGGCTCGAACATCATGAGTCTGGGCGGCATTGCCATCGCCATCGGGGCCATGATCGACGCGGCGATCATCATGATCGAGAACGCCCACAAGCACCTAGAACATTCGCCCGACCGGCCACGCCGCGAGGTGCTGATCGAGGCCGCCCAGGAAGTCGGCCGGCCCCTCTTCTTCTCGCTGCTGATCATCACCGTCTCGTTCCTACCCATTTTCACGCTCGAGGGGCAGGAGGGCCGGCTGTTCAAGCCGCTTGCGTTCACGAAGACGTTCGCCATGGGGTTCGCGGCGCTGACCTCCGTCCTCATTGTCCCGTTTCTGATGGTGCTCTTCATCCGAGGAAAGATCGCCCCCGAGGAGAAGAACCCGATCAACCGGTTCCTGATCTGGGCCTATCACCCCTTCGTCCGCTTCGTTCTCCGCCACAGGGCTGTCACCTTGATCGGGGCGTTGCTGCTCATGGCGAGCACGGTGCCTGTCTACCTGAAGCTGGGCTCGGAGTTCATGCCCCCGCTTTACGAGGGGACCTTCCTCTACATGCCGATCACGCTGCCTGGCGCATCTGTGCAGACGGCCCAGCAGATTTTGGCCGCGCAGAACAAGATCATCAAGCAAGTCCCCGAGGTCGCCTCCGTCTTCGGCAAGGCGGGGCGCGCGCTCACGGCCACGGATCCGGCCCCCCTCGAGATGATCGAGACGGTCATCAACCTGAAGCCGGAGAAGGAGTGGCGGCCGGGAATGACGCCGGCCAAGCTCGAGGCCGAGCTGGACCGGCTGGTCCGCGTCACCGGCGTGGCGAACGCCTGGACGATGCCGATTAAGGCCCGGGTCGACATGCTCTCGACCGGCATCCGCACACCGGTAGGCGTCAAGATCTTCGGACCCACGCTCGAGGGAATAAACGAGATCGGCGCCCAGATCGAAAGCGCCATCGGCAGCGTGCGGGGCACGCGCAACGTCTTCGCTGAGCGCGTCACCGGCGGCTACTACGTCGACTTCAAGATCAAGCGCGACCAGATCGCCCGGTACAACCTCACCATCCAGGATGTCCAGATGGTTATCGAGTCCGCCATCGGCGGGACCAACATCACGACGACCATCGAGGGGCGTGAGCGCTTCCCGGTCAACGTGCGGTACCAGCGCTCTTACCGCAGCGATGTCAACGCCCTGAAGCGGACCCTCATCGCGACCCCCGGAGGAGCGCAAATCCCCATCGATCAGGTGGCAGACATCACCCTCACCACCGGGCCCACGGTGATTCGCACCGAACAGGCCCAGCTTCTCGGCTACGTCTACGTGGACGTGGCGGACCGCGACATCGGCGGTTACGTCGAGGACGCAATGCGGGTGGTCAGCCAGATGGTGAAACTGCCGGAAGGCTACACCCTCGAGTGGAGCGGCCAGTACGAATACATGCTGCG
>CAYNHK010000069.1:0-21601 GCA_964396875.1 uncultured Acidobacteriota bacterium
GCGACGCGGGCAAGAAGGCCTCGGACGGCTACGTGTTCTTCACCTCGTACAACACCGAGAAGGCGACGGGGAAGCTCGAAGTCACCTCGACCCAGAAGGACCGCGACTACATCGCCATGGTCGACTGGAAGCTCGCGGAGAAGTCGGCGGCGGAAGGGAAGGGCACGATGATCGGCGGGGTCAAGGTCCTCGATCCCAAGGAAATTCCCGGGCTCGTGTACTTCCTGCCCTGCGGCAAGTCGCCTCACGGGGTGGACGTCGCTCCCGACGGCAATTGGATCGTGGGCTCCGGCAAGCTCCAGGGCGTCACCACCGTGTTCAACATGGAGAAGATCCAGACCGCGATCAAGAACAAGAACTTCACCGGCGATGAGGACGGGATCCCCGTGCTGAAGTACGAGGACATCAAGGACGCCGAAGTGGCGGTGGGTCTTGGGCCCCTGCACACACAGTTCGGTCCCGACAACTGGGCCTACACCTCGCTCTTCGTCGACAGCGCGGTTGCGAAGTGGAAGCTTGGAACGTGGGAAGTGGTGGACAAGGCTCCCATGTCCTACTCGATCGGTCATCTGACCGCGGCGGAAGGCGACACTGTGAGCCCGGACGGGAAGTACCTGGTGGGTCTCAACAAGCTCTCCCATGGACGTCACCTTTCGGTGGGCCCGAGCCAGCCCGAGTCCTCCCAGCTCCTCGACATCAGTGAAGAGAAGATGAAACTCCTCTACGACGCCTTCACCGAGCCGGAGCCCCACTACGCCCAGATCATCAAGGCGGACAAGGTGAAGCCGATCGAGGTCTATCCGAAAGAGGAGAACAAGCATCCTTACGCCATCTGGGACGTGAAGGATGCGGGCGTCACCCGGAACGGCAACAAGGTCCTGGTCAAGATGGTGGCGGTTCGCTCCACCCTCACCCCGACCGACTTCGAGGTGAAGGCCGGTGACGAGGTGACGATCGCCATCACCAACATCGAACAGACCACCGACGAACTCCATGGTTTCGGCCTGCTCGACTACAACATCAACATCGTCGTGGATCCAGGCGAGACCAAGCAGGTCACCTTCAAGGCCAAGAAGTCCGGTGTCTTCCCGTTCTACTGCACCAACTTCTGCTCGGCCCTCCATCAGGAGATGCAGGGCTATTTCATCGTGCGCTGAGGTTCGTCCTAGCGAACCGCAGCTCTGGACGTCGTGGGGCCGTGGTCCACCCTCACTTGGACCACGGCCCTTTTTGAAAGGTCGTGCCCCATGCGTCAGTTCCTCAAACGTGCCAACGCGTTTCTAGACGCCCCCTTAGATCTTCTTCCCCGGGTGATGGTCCTTGCGGCTGCTCTCGTCCTCATCCCCACCTTCACATCGCCGCTCTACACCATGACGATGTTCGCGCCGCAGTATCCCGAGGGACTGCGGCTCCAGATCTTCAGCTACAAGCTCGTCGGCGGCAACAACGGGCAGGACATCAAGGAGATCAACGTTCTCAATCACTACATCGGCATGCGCGATCTCGTTTCCGAAGACTTCGGCGAGTTCAAGTGGATGCCCTTCGTGATCGGCGCCTTCTCTCTCCTCTTCGCGCGCACCGTCGTGCTCGGCAAGATGAGTCATCTCGTCGATTCCATGGTTCTCTTCATGTACTTCGGAGCCTTCGCGCTCTGGTCGTTCGGCTACAAGATGTGGAGCTACGGCCACAACCTCGCGCCCACGGCGGCGGTCAAGGTGGAGCCTTTCATGCCGCCCATGTACGGGTACAAGCAGCTCGCCAACTTCGAGGTCTACAACTATCCGGCACTTGGGTCTTATGCCCTCGGCGCGTCGGCTTTCCTGCTTCTGGTTGCCTTTTTCATGGCGGCGCGGTCCGCGCGCCGGTCACCTTCCGTTTGAACCTGTCATGCTGATCGGGGCGACGCTAGTCGCGATGTTGCTCGGGCTTGGCGCGGGCCTGCAACCTTCCGTTGACGATGGCGCCATCGCGCCGGGCCAGGTGGAAGGCCGTCCGGCCCTCGCCGATCGCTCGCCGTTGCAGGACCTGGTGGACCGCGCGTCCCCGGGCTCCGTCCTCACCGTCCGCGCCGGCACCTACCGTGGAGATCTCTTCCTCGATCGGGCGATCACGCTGCGAGGGGAAGGTGAGGTCCTGCTCATTGGTTCGGGTCACGGCAGCGTGGTTCGGGTGCGCGCTCCGCGGGTGACCCTCGAGGGTCTCATCATCGACGGCCAGAGCGGCGGGGACCTTGGCCGCGATTCGTCGGGAATTCACGTATCGGCGCCCGATACGACGATTCGCAGGTGTGGGATCCGGAATTCTCTGTTCGGCGTCTACCTGCGCGAATCCGAGCGTTCGGTGGTGGAGGACAGCGAGATCATCGGGATCCCAGGCCGCGATCCCGGTGAAAAGGGTTCGGGGGTTCATCTCTGGAACTCCCATCACTTCCGGCTCGAGCGGAACGTCATTCGCGATGTTCGAGACGGCTTCTACGTCCAGTCCTCCACCGGCGGCGTGATTCGCGGAAACCGGGTGAGCGACGTCCGGTATGGCCTGCACTACATGTTCTCGGACGAGAATCTCTTCGAAGACAACATCTTCGAGAACGGCGCGGCGGGCGCGGCGCTCATGTACTCGAAGGGGATCGTGTTCCGACGGAACCAGTTCATCAGGAACCGCGGTTTCGCCTCGGTCGGCCTGCTGCTCAAGGCCTGCGACGATGTCCTCGCCGAGGACAACCTCCTGGCCGACAACGCCCGGGGACTCTTCATGGAAGGATCTTCGCGGAACATCGTCCGGCGGAACGTGATCGCAGGCTCGGACGCCGCGGTGATTCTTTATGACTCCGTTTCCCTGAACCGGTTCGAGTCGAACTCCTTCGTTTCGAATCGCACGCCCCTTCTGCTGGTCGGCACGCGAACCGACACCGTCTTCTCAGGGAACTACTACACGTCGAATTTCGAACCCGACCTCGACGGCGATGGCAAAAGCGACCGGCCCTTCACTCTCTCGAGTGTGTTCGACCACTTCCGCGGCAACGTGATCGCGGCGGATCTGCTCGTCGACACGCCCGCCGCCGAGGCCCTCGCCCTGGCGGAACGGACATTCCCGGTGCTGCGCCGCATCTCCGTGGCCGATCCGAGGCCGCTGGCGAGAGCCCCCCTCCTTTCCGCGGTGCCCATGGCCAGGCGCCTCGGAGGCCCCGCGAGCGTCGCGGGCAGCATGCTCTCCGCCGGCCTTCTCCTCATGGCCATCGCCGGCTTTCATTTCGGCCAGCGCCCGGGAGGCCTGCAGTGATCGAGTTCCGTGGTTTCGGAAAGACCTACGGCTCCCACCAGGCGGTGGCCGGGCTCGACCTGAAGGTAGGTCCGGGTGAGGTAGTGGCGCTCCTTGGGCCGAATGGTTCGGGGAAGACGACCTCACTCAAAGCCGCGGCCGGTCTCGTGAAGCCGACGCGAGGTGTGGTTCTGGTCGGGAACCCCGGTCGGCCATCGAGTGAGCCCGAGGCGCGGCGCTGCCTCTCCTTCCTTCCTCAGCGCGTCGCCTTTCAGGAATCTCTCTCCGGGGCGGAAGTCCTGAACTTTCACCGCCAGATTCGCGGCGTCGATCCGGTCCGCGCCACGGCCGCTCTTGGCGTGGCCTCCCTGAACGGGGCGGTGGTGCGCGCCGTTTCGACCTACTCGGGAGGGATGCTTCAGAGGCTGGGCCTCGCCGTGGCCCTGCTGCCCGAGGCGCCGGTCTTCCTGCTCGACGAGCCGACCGCGGCCCTCGACCCCGATGGCCTCGAGTCGTTCTATCGGGTCATCGCGAAGTCGCGGACCGACGGCCGGGCCGTGCTCTTCACCTCCCACCAGATGGGCGACGCCGAGAAACTGGCGGACCGCTTCGCGATCCTGGTGGACGGCGTTCTCGTCGCGGACATCAAGAGCCGCGAGATGAGGGCCCGCCTCGCCGCGCGGGGAAGCATGCGGCTCCGCGTGCCGACCCTCGATCCTCTGACCCTCGAGGGTCTGCGTATGGTCACGCCGGACATCACCCTCGATCAGGGCGAACTGGTCGTCCGGGGACCGGCGAGCGCGCGGCCCCGCATCATCGAACTTATCCTCGCGCGGAACCACACCATCCTCGACCTCGTCGCCGAGGACGGTCGCCTCGATGATCTCTATCGCGAGATGGTGGCTCCCCAGGCGGGAGGTTCGCGATGAAGTTTCCTCTGGCCCTTTTCTTCGCCGCGTCTCTTGCGGCGTGCACCGGCCTCGAGCCGGAGACCCTCGTCAAGGGCCAGGACATCTGCGGCCTCTGCCGGATGCCCGTTTCCGATATCCACTTCGCGGGCCAGGTCACGATGCAGGGCGAACTGCCTTTCTTCTTCGATGATCCGGGTTGTCTGGGCGAGTTCGTCCGCTCCGGGCAGATCAAGGGTCGCACCGCCGTGGCCTGGGTCGCGGACCACCGGACGGGCGACTGGATCCGGGCGGACCGCGCGATCTACACGCGCGTGCCGAACCTCACGACACCCATGAATCACAAGCTGATCGCCCATGCCGACGCCGCATCCCGGGACCGAGATCCCGCCGCTCAGGGTGGAACCCCCGTGACCCGTGAGGAGATCTTTGGTCCGGACGGTCCTCCCTCGGGAGAACCCTCATGAACCTGCGTCTTTTCGCTGCGGAGGAACTGAAGATCGCCCTGCGCTCGCGGTGGACGCAGATCTTCGCCATCGTCTTCGCGGTTCTCGCCTGCGGCGTGGCGGGTGCGGGCTATGTGATCTCGGGCGGCCACGGCGTGCAGGACTTCTCCCGGACCTCGGCCTCGCTCGTGCATCTGGTGGTGCTCATCGTGCCTTTGATCAGCCTGATGCTCGGTGTCTTGTCCCTCTCCCTCGAACGCGGCGCGGCCGAGATGGTCTTTGCGCTGCCCGTGTCTCGTCGGACCATCCTCGGAGGACGCCTGCTCGGCCTCTTCGCCGCCCTCACTCTCGCGCAGTCGTTCGGCTTCGGGCTCGCTGGCCTGCTCGTCTACACGCAGTCGGGTGGCGAAGGTGTGATCGACTTCCTGATCGTGTTCGGCGTCTCGCTCGTGGCCACCGCGATCTTTCTCGCACTCGCAGCACTCCTTTCCGCGGACGCTTTCGGGCGCCGGCGGACCCGCGCCCTGGCCATCGCCCTCGTGCTCTGGCTCGTCTGTGAAGTGATCGTCGACCTGGCCGCCCTTGGCCTTGCGAGCGTGCTGTCCTCAGGCGCCGCCTCGCGCGTCCTCATCCTGGCGAGCCTGATGAATCCGATCGGCGCGCTGCGCACCGGCGCTTTGCTTCTGGTGGAAGGCACAGGCGCTTTCGGCGCCGCGTCCCTCGCGCTGCTTCGTTTCACCCATGGTCCGATGGGCGCGGCTCTGCTGATCGTCCTGTCCTTGGCCGCATGGATGGCCCTTCCCGCCTTCTGGGCGAGCCGCCGGCTCGAACGAGCCGACATCTGAGCCCCCGCGCTCAGGCGCGTTCGAGCATCACGCCGCGGACGAGCACATCGAAGGACCCACCCCTTGCGAACAGCAGGCCCACCGTCTCACCCTCGTTCGCGACCTGCACGACCTTCCGGAGGGACTCGATCCCGGAAATGCGGAGCTTGACGCGATCGCCCTTCGGGGAAAGGAACGCGACCTCGTCTCCGACCGAGATGCTCCCGCGAGAGACCATTCCCGTGGCAACCATGCCGCGTCCCGCGATCGTAAAGACATCTTCCACTTCGAAGGCGAAGGGTCCGTTGGAGCTTTCCGCACGTGGGGAGGCCGCAGTCTCGCTCGGCGGCGCTTGAGGGGCAGAAGCGCTCGGCTCAGCCGGCGCGCTCCGCGTTCCGAAGATTCCACCGAGCAGAGACGCGAAGAAGCCCTTCGGCATCTCCGAGCCGCACCGCGGGCAGGAAGCAGACCCCTTCGGTACGTCGTTATGGCAGTTGGCGCATGCGCTCATGGTCGAGGCGCAGCATACCCGTCCCCCGGGCAATAGACTCTGGGGGTTCATGCTTGAATCTCCAGGAAACGGGGGCCGGCTCGCCGCCGTTTTCGCTTTCCTGACCCTCGTGTTCGTCGTCTGGTCGGGGTACGCGATCGCCACCTCCGTCCTGCCTCCTCTTGCCGCGAATCGCGGCCGGATCGATGCCGCGATCTCCCTGAACCTCATCATCTCCGGCGTGGTGTTTCTGGGCGCCCATCTCGCCCTCGTCGTGATCCTCGTGCGCCGGCCGCGCGAGGCGAGGATTCCGCGCGAGAACATGCGCATCGAGGTCTTGTGGACCGTCCTGACCGCGGCCGTCCTCATCGGCTTGTTGATCAATTCGGAGATCGACGCCCGCGCCCTTGGCTCACGAGAGACCGGTCCCGAGGAACCGCTCGTGGTCGAGGTCGTGGCCCAGCAGTTCGCGTGGAACTTCCGCTTTCCGGGCGAAGACGGCATCTTCGGCCGGACCGATCCCAAACTCGTCGACCAGGCGGAGCTCAACTTCATCGGCCTCGATAAGCGCGATCCCGCGGCCGAGGACGACATCGTGATGCCGCAGAGCCTTCTCATCCTTCCCGAGGGCCGGGAAGTCGTCATCCGGCTCCGGTCGATGGATGTCATCCACAGTTTCTTCGTCGCGTCGTTTCGAGTGAAGCGGGACGCGATGCCGGGTCTGGCCACGGAGTTCTCCTTCACTCCCACCGCGACCGGGATGTTCGAGATCGCGTGCGCCGAACACTGCGGTCTCGGGCACTACCGGATGCGCGGCGCGGTGGAAGTCGTTCCCCAGGCTGAGTGGCTGGCGAAGATCAAGGAGGTCACCGAGTGAGTCGAATCTTCTCGCTCGACCACCGTGTGATCGGGCTCCAGTACCTCTTCACCGCGATGGCCATGGCGATCGTGGGCGGCCTTCTGGCCCTGCTGATTCGAATTCAGATCGCGTGGCCCGACCATGACTACAGCTGGATCGCCGTGGTCCTGCCCGCGGGTTTCGACTCCGGCATCATGAAGCCCGAGTTCTATGCCGCGCTCTTCACGATGCACGGCACGATCATGATCTTCTTCGTCCTCTCGGCGGCGCTCATCGGCGGCTTCGGGAACTACCTCATTCCACTTCAGGTCGGCGCGCGGGATATGGCGTTTCCCAGGCTCAACGCGCTTTCGTATTGGATCTACGCGGTTTCGTCGGTCGTGATCCTGGCGTCCTTCTACGTTCCGTCCGGCCCCGCGGCCTCCGGCTGGACCGCGTATCCGCCGCTCTCGGCCCTCAAAGCCGCGATCCCCGGCTCAAACCTCGGACAGGACCTGTGGCTCGTGGCCATGGCCCTTTTCATCGTGAGCTTCACGCTCGGCGGGCTCAATTTCCTCGCCACCATCCTGGCCATGCGCCGGCCCGGACTTTCGATGCTCGACCTGCCGCTTTTCACATGGTCGATGCTCTTCGTCGCGATCCTCGGCCTTCTCGCGTTCCCCTCCCTCACCGCGGCCGCGATCATGCTTCTGCTCGATCGCCACGCCGGCACCAGCTTCTTCCTTCCCGCGGGCGTCGTCCTTTCCGGAGACATCATTCCCGGCGGCGGCGGTTCACCGATCCTCTGGCAGCACCTGTTCTGGTTCCTCGGGCATCCCGAGGTCTACATCCTGATGCTCCCCTCGCTCGGGATCACCTCGGACATGTTCACCGTCTTCACCGGGCGGCGGGTTTTCGGCTACAAGTCGATGGTCGTCGCGATGGCGCTCATTTCGGGCATGAGCTTCCTCGTCTGGGGCCACCACATGTTCGTCTCGGGGATGAGCCCGTTTCTCGGGTCCGCCTTCGCGGTGACGACCACCCTCATCGCGGTGCCCTCCGGCATCAAGGTCTTCAACTGGATCGCCTCCTTGTGGAACCGGCCCTTGCGGCTCACCACGCCGATGCTCTGGGCGCTTGGGATCTTTTCGCTGTTCGTGACTGGGGGGCTCTCGGGGATCTGGCTCGGTCAGACCCAGGTCGACATCCAGCTCCACGACACCGCGTTCGTGGTCGCGCACTTCCACATCATCATGGCGGGAGCGGCGCTCTTCGGCGTGTTCGCGGGCGTGCACTACTGGTTCCCGCTGTTCTTCGGACGGATGATGAGCGAGCGGCTCGGCATCGCGCATTTCCTTGCCACGTTTGTCTTCTATTACGCGACCTTCTTTCCCATGCACATGGCCGGCCTCGAGGGTCAGATCCGGCGCGTCTACGATCCCTACCAGTACGAGTACTTGAAGCCGCTCGCCGCGATGAACGGCTTCATCACCTGGGCCGCGATCGCCCTCGCGGTGTCGCAACTCCTGTTCTTCTGGAACTTCTTCACGAGCCTGCGCGGCAGGTCCCGCGCGGGCGTCAATCCCTGGGGCGCGACGTCACTCGAATGGGCGGAAATCGAACCCGAGGGTCCGGCTGAACCAGGGGCTCTGAGTCCGGCGGCGGAGCGATGAGAAGCCACGCGCTCCCGTCTCCGGGCCAGTCGCAGGCGGAGGACTCCGCGCTCCGCGTGGCCGTGGTGGCGGCTCTCTCCGCCACGATGATGTTGTTCGCCTCCCTCGCGAGCGCACTGCTCGTGCGCCGCGCGTTTGAGGACTGGCGGCCGGCTGCAGCCGCGTGGCCATGGATCCTGCTCGGATTCGGCCTGGCCGCTTCGGCGGGGATGGAGATGGCCGCGCGCTCGCACCGACGGCGGCAGACTGCGGGTTTCGCGATCCTCGGCCTTTCGAGCAGTCTGTATCTGCTGGGCGCTCTTTTTGTCCTCGGCTCGCTCGTGTCGGGCGAACATGGCCTGTCCCGTCCCCACGATGCCTTCATAGCGCTGCTTCTCGGCGTTCATGTCCTGCATGCGATCCTCGGAACAGCGTTCGCGGCACGCGTCCTTCGAGCGTCGTCGGGAGGGCCCTCCGAGACCAACCTCGCCCTCGCCAGACTCGTAACGCATTTCCTCACCGCCCTGCTCGTCTTCATCCTCGCCCTGCTCTTCCTCCCGCGATGACCGCCACCATCCCCTCACGCACGGTTCCGATCGCGCGCTGGCCCGCGCATCGGCTCGCGGTCTGGGCGTTCCTGATCAATGAGGGCTTCCTCTTCGGGTCCATCCTGGCCGCCGGCCTCTTCCTTCGCTTCGGCGGGATCGTTCCCTGGCCCCGGCCGGGCGAGGCCATGGCTCTGGGCCCGGTCGTGATCGCCACCCTCATCCTCATCGCTTCGTCGGCGACACTGAACGAATCCCTCGACGCACTCCGTCGGGGAAACCGGGCGTTCTGCCGTCGATGGTTGATGGGAACCCTGGCCGCCGGCTCCGTATTCCTGGGCATTCAGGTCTACGAATGGTGGGAGGTATCGGGGGTGGCGAGGGCGCTGACCCAGGTGGAAGGCCTGCCGCTCGTCTCGAACCCGTGGGGTGCGGCCACGTTCATGCAGATCTTCTTCCTGGCCACCGGGCTCCACGGCCTGCATGTGCTCATCGGTCTTGTGCTCATGGTCTGGCTCCTGGTTTCGGGGACCCAGAATGACGAGAAACGACTCGAGAGCGTGGCCCTCTACTGGCACTTCGTGGACTTTGTCTGGATCTTCATCCTCTCTACCCTCTATTTCATCTGAGCCGCCCATGATCGATCCCCTCAGACCCTACTGGCCGACCAACCGGAGCATCGCGGGCCTGCTCGTGCGGGGTTTCCTGGTCATCGTCGCGGCCGTGGCCGTGGCCTTTGGCCCCTCGCGGCCCTTCGCCGTGCTCGTGGTGATCGCCGGCGCCCTCGGGCAGGCCACTCTTCTGGTCTTCGAGTGGATGGAGCTCAAGCGCACTCATCGTTCGGGTCTCATCGCCGCGGCGGTGATCGCGTTCCTCTTTCTGTCCCTGGTCGTCGTCCTCGTCGTCGAGAGCCGTTCCGTGCTGATTCTGTCGGTGCGCGGGCTGTGACCGAGGCCAGAGCCGCGGTGCGTCGAGGCCTCCTGGCCGCGTCTCTCGTGTTCGCCGCACTGCTGTGCGTGAGCCCGGAACCGGCATTCGCGCAGTGCGCCTTGTGCCGCGACGCGGTGAACGCGGCGCCCGCTCAGGTCCGTGAGGCGATGAACTACGCGATCGTCGGTCTCGCCCTCGCCCCCTACGGGATCGCTCTGGCCGCGGCCTGGATCCTCTCGCCCGACCTGCGCGCGTACATTCGCGCCCGGTTCAATCGAACATGACGACACCTCTCTGGCCCGCGGTAAACGCGGTGCTCAACCTCACCTCCGCGATTTGTCTGGTGAACGGCTACCTCAGCATCAAGCGAGGCAGGAAGGAGGCCCACAAGCGCTTCATGCTCGCGGCCTTCACCTGCTCGGTGGCGTTCCTCTTGAGCTACCTCGCGTACCACTTCCAGGTGGGCTCGGTGAAGTTCCAGGGCACGGGGCCGGTCCGATGGGTGTACCTCGGCATCCTGCTGACCCATACCGTGCTCGCCACCGCGACCGCGCCCCTGGCCATCGCCACGCTGAGCCGCGCGCTCGGCGGCCGCTTCGCCGACCATCGGAAGATCGCGCGCGTCACATTTCCAATCTGGATCTATGTCTCGATCACCGGCGTGGTCGTCTATCTGATGCTCTACCAGATGTGAGACGCGCCTTCCTTCCGATTGCGCTCGTCCTGAGCCTCGCCGCTCCCGTGTTCGGGGACGATATCCAGGCGGCTCGCGAACGCGCGGAGGTTCTGCTCAACCGATCGATCGGCCTCGCGAGGTCCGCGGCGGCGGCTCTTCGGCCCGAACTCTCTCGCGCCGAGATCTTCGCCGTGCTGCTCAAACTCGATCCGCACGATGGTTCGAGCATAGGCGTGTACGACGCGGACAGCCGCCGGGTCGCGTGGGTGGGCGCCCCTCTCGATCCCCTGCGCCTGCCCGAGGTCGACCCCACAACCCCGGTCCGATTCGTGGCCGCCACGAGGTCGCGGGCGGCCCTTGTGGTCACCGAGAAGGGTCCTTCCCCCTGGTTCGTCCTCGTGACCGTGCCGCTGCTCGAGACCCGCCGCGACGAGAACGATGAGCCTCAAGTCGTGGACGCGCTCGATCCCCAGCGGAAGCTGAGACTCGACTACTCCGACCGCCCCGAGTCCTCCTCAAGCGACCACAGCGGTGAGAGTGTTTCGGCACTTGGGCTGACCCTCGCCCGCGTGCCCCCGCACGGTGTCACCGCCCACGAAGACATCGGAACCTTGAAGGCGCTCCCCACCCTTCCTCTTGTGCAGTTCCTCTTCTTCATCCTCAGCCTGGTCACCGCGCACCGCTTCGCCCGGCGGGGGTTTGCCGAACCGCGTCGGTTCCTCCTGTTTCTTGTATGCCTGTTCTCGGCATTGTCGGTGACCGGGCTGGTCGCCGAGTTCGCGGCGCGGGGCGCCGAACGAGAGACGATGCGGCGGGAGGCGGAGTCGGTTCTTCGCGCCCATCTTCGCCCCCTGGAGGAGACGCTCGGATCAACCGAGCGGATCATCGACGAGGCGCGCCTCTTTGAAACGGCGCCGGCCGGACGATTCGGCACCGAGGAACTCGCCTTCGACCTGTGGTCGGACTCCGCCCTCTCGCAACCCTTTCTGCCCTCCTTCGTCGAAATCATCGACCGCTCGGGCAGCGTGGTGAGCCGCTACGCGCGCGATATTCCGAGAGGACCCAAGCCCCCGCTTCCCCCGACCAACGCCTGGTCCAGGACCACGACCCTTATCGGGATGGCGGATTTCGCCCAGGCGCCGGGGCTTGTTTCCGAACGCCTTCTGTTCTCTTCACGGGAGTTTCTGGGCGCGGTCCGGATCGGGGCAGTCTCCGACCTGGCCCTGGCGATAAGACGCCTCTCGGATCAGAAGGGCCTGAGGCTCGTGGGCTTAAGGGGGGCCGATGGGGGCCTGACCGCGGACCCGAAGATCGCCATCCCGTTCTCCGCGGCGGCCTCGGCCGGGGTTCGTTTCGACACAGCAGTCGAGGGTCGGACCTACGTCTTCGAGTTGCCGGGAGAGGCCCTGAGCGCGCCGGGCCGGACCACCGGAGTGCGCACCCTCGGCGAATCTCTTGGCTTCGTGATCGTTGCTTTTCTGCTCGGAGCCTGGTTCGGCAACGCGCCCCGGGCTCGGTCCTTTGCCATGGGCCTTTTCCGCAGGCACTCGGTTCGCCTCTTCGTCGCCTTCCTGACCCTGTCCGCGTTGTCGCTCTTCCTCTTTCAGACCCTCGTACGGGATTTCGTCGCCCAGCGTCTGGTGGCGGAAACCGAGACCGAAGCCAGGCGTATCGCCGCCATCGCCCGGAAGTCGCTGGGTGATCTTTCCGCTTTTCAGGAGGCCGAGGTTCCCGGTCCCCTGGCCATATCCGACGCCGCGATTTCGTGGGTTGCGGCCCTGGTCTCGAACGACCTGGAACTTTTCGACGAGTCCGGGCAGCTCGTGGCCACCAACGTGCGCGAGGATGTCGACGCGGGCCTGCTCTCTCGCTTCGCGCCGGCCGACGCCTATGCCCGTCTCGTTCTCGACGACGAGGACATGATGTTCCACCGACCGCAGGGCGGTCCGGTACCTTCTTCGGTTTCGGCGCGCCTCGACCTTCCCGCCGGCCGAACGGGTCTGGTGCGTGTGAATCTTCAGAACCGCGAGAATCAGGTGGCGGCGGCCCTGATGGATCTCGACACGCGCATGCGGCTCGCTTCGCTTTCCCTGCTGGGAATCGCCACCATGCTGGCGTGGTTCCTGGCCCGCCGGATCTCCGGACCGGTGCTCGAAATGACCGAAGCGTCGAGGCGGATCGCGCACGGCGACCTCAGCGTGCGCGTGCCCGTGCGGACGGGTGATGAAGTGGGCGAACTCGCGCAGTCGTTCAACACCATGGCGCAGGACCTCGCCCGACAGCAGCGCGAGATCGAGCGCCGCGAACGTCTGGCCGCCTGGGCGGACATGGCGGCCCAGGTCGCGCACGAGGTCAAGAACCCTCTGACCCCGATCCAGCTCTCCGCCGAACACCTGCAACGCGCCTACAAGGCGAGCGGCATTTCGCCCAGCGCCTTCGATTCCGTGGTGGCGGTCTGCACGAAGACGATCCTGGAGTCGGTCACCAAACTGCGCGACATCGCGTCCGAGTTCGCCGCCTTCGTCCGCGCCCCGGTCGATCGCTCGCAGCGCGTCGACATCGCGGCGATCACGAGGGCGGTCATTCAGCCCTACCAGGACGTTCTTCCCGAAGGCCTGCGCCTGACCGTGCGCCTCGAGGAAGCGGGCCTCGTCTTCGGCGAATCGAAGCTGATCGAGCGCGCGATCCGCAATCTGGTCGAGAACGCGATGCAGGCGGTGGGCGGAGCGGGGGAGATCCGAGTGACCTCCGCGAGGGCCGGGGGCTTTGCGGAACTCGTCATCGAGGACACCGGTCCCGGTTTCGACGACGAGACGCGCGCCCATCTTTTCGAGCCGTTCTTCTCCACCAAGACTCAGGGCTCCGGCCTGGGTCTCGCACTGGTCAAGAAGGTCGCCGAGGATCTTTCCGGCTCGGCTTCGCTCGAACGTGATGGAGAAATGACAAGGGCGACCCTGCGACTCCCTCTCGCGCCCGGTTGAGGGGCGCCCGCCGAAAGTCAGACGGCGCGGCCGGTGAGGCGGCGGGCCTTTCCGATCACCGCGACAAGTTCTCCACTGAGGTCGTAGGCATCCTGGGCCTGGGCGCTCACCCACGCGGCGTCGAGCGCATCGGAACCCGCGGCCAGAACGCCGGACCGCTCGTGAGCGGCGTAGTCCATGATCACGTAGTGGAATCCCGAGTCGCCGGGCGTTATGGCCTCGATCATCTCGACGAAGGTTTCGATCTCGATCTCGATTCCGGTTTCCTCCCGGACTTCCCGCACGGCGGCCTCCTCGAGCGTCTCGCCCCACTCCAGGGCTCCCCCTGGAACCATCCATCGACCGTACTGCGGCTCCTTGCCGCGCCGGATCAGAAGGACATCGCCCGCGGCATTGAAGACCACCGCCCCGACGCCGATGAGCGGTCGACGCTTCACGCCTGGGGTTTCGGGACTCAGGGGGCTGCGACCGTGGGTTCGGGCGCTGAGGCCTGAGGTTCCGCAGAAGGGGCGCCTCCGCCGTCTCCCTTGCGCCGAAGCAGGGCGATCACATACGCCACCGGGCCGGAGAGTGTGTAGCCCACGGACCATGCCAGCAGCGCCCAGGCGGGTTCGGTGGCGACCAGAGCGAGGAGGGCCGCGATGCCGACCATGGCGAAATAACTTCGGCGGCTGCGCAGGTCGAAGGTCTTGAACGACCAATAGCGCAGGGTGCTCACCATTAGAAACGCGCCGACCACGAGCAGGGCCATGGTGAACAAAGCGCCCAGGCGGTCGGAGAGCGGCTCGGGTCGGAAGTAGACGATCGAGATGACGAAACCGGCGGCAGCGGGCGACGGCAGACCGACGAAGTAGCGGCCGTCCACGACCTTGCGCTGCACGTTGAATCTCGCGAGCCGGATCGCCGCGCACATGACGAAGAAGAACGCCGCGAGGTAGGAGCGGTGCAGCGTGGCGAGGCCCCACTGGTAGGCGATGATTGCGGGGGCCACTCCGAAGGAGACGATGTCGGCCAGGCTGTCGAGCTGGGCCCCGAATTCCGACGTCGTTCCGGTCATGCGCGCGATCCTGCCGTCGAGCATGTCGAAGATGACCGCCACCACGATGAACTGCGCGGCGCTCTCGAAGTTGAGCCGAAGGGCCTGAATGATCGCGGAGAATCCGAGAAACAGGTTGCCGATGGTGAACAGGGTGGGCAGGATGGCCGCCCCTCGGCGGAGGCCCGGCTGCTTCAACCGCTCCGAGATGGTCATGATGGGGGCGCCTCAGCGGGCCGCTTCAGATGCGCGATCACCGAACTGCCCCCGCTCACCCGGTCGCCGACCTTGACCATCAGCGTCGAACCTTTGGGAAGAAAAATATCGGTGCGCGAGCCGAACCGGATGAGACCTACCTGCTCGCCCCGCGCCACCACGTCGCCCGCCTTTTTGCGGAAGACGATGCGGCGGGCAATGAGTCCGGCGATCTGAGTGAAACCGACGCGGCCGTCGGGTCCATCGATAAAGGCTCGATTCTGTTCGTTGCGCAAAGAGGCCTTGTCGTCGAACGCAGGCAGGAACTCACCCTTGTTGTAGACCACGTCCGTGATCGTCCCGGCGATGGGGGCCCGGTTGATGTGCACATCGAACACCGAGAGGAAGATCGAGATCTGGGTGGCGCCTTCGCCCGCCGCATGGCCCGCGGGCGTGGGCGTGATCATGACCACCTTTCCGTCGGCAGGGGAGACCACGAGCCCCGCGCCTTGAGGGATCTCGCGGAAGGGATCGCGGAAGAAGGCGGTCACGAAAATCGTCAGCAGAAAGAGCACACCGAATGCCCGCCAGGAGAAGTAGGCCCCGATCACGGCGACGACGATGGCGATGGCGATGAAGGGGAGGCCTTCGGGGGCGATCTTCAAAACGATGGTTCCTCGGGCGAATCAGGGCAAAGCGACAACGAAACGCCGGCGCCGCAGATGCCGGACGCGGGTAGGGGAGGCCCGGCCGGCCTCTAGTGCGCGCTGCGTGCGATCTCTTCCATTCGATCGCGTCCGGCCAGCTTCAGTTTCTTGAGTCTGATTTCTTCGACCTGTTCGGCGTCGCTCAGCGCCGTTTTGTCCGAGAGAACCTTGATCTTGCGATCCAACTCGATGTGCTCCTCGTGGAGCCTTCGGTATTCCTCGTTGGTCGCGAGCAGTGTCTCGCGGCTCACTCCGTTTGCTGCCGTCATGAGTGATGGCCTCCTTAGGCTGTCGAAGAAGAGATCTGTCCGGTCCCCTGGAATTCGGGGGACCTGAGCGGTCTTCAGGACTTCGACCCTAGCACGCGTTTCTTGAGGCTTTCAACCATGTTCATGGCTCAATTTTGAGCTTCATCAGGATCGCGTGCTCGACCGGGTCCTCGTAGAAATTCTTCCGCTTTTGCGTCTCCTCGAAACCCAGACTGCGGTAAAGGGCGCGTGCGGCCTGGTTTCCCTCCCGAACCTCCAGGAAGACCTGGTCGACTCCGTCTCGGCGCGCCATTTCGAGAAGAAAGCCCAGAAGAATCCGGCCAAAACCCCGCCTTCGATGCTCCTGCGACACCGCCAGATTCACGATGTCGAGCTCGGGCGGGTGACGCCGCGTGACCACGAAGGCGATCGCGTTTCCAGAAGACCTGAGGACGAAGACCGTCGGCGGACTGTTTCCTAGTTCGTTCTCGAAGGCCGTGACGTTCCAGGGGCGTGGGGAAGCTCGATCGATGGCGGCGAGGGATTCAAGCTCTTCGTGCCTCGCCGGGCCGAAATCTGGTGTTCCGGGAGCGCCGCCGTTCGACCGCGGTATCACTGGGCCCTGGGTTGGCTGTTGAGCAGACCGCGGGTCAAGGGATCCCTCAAATAGAACGGCATCAGGTCGGAAGCGCGGCACATCGTGGCCGACGACGCGTTGACCTCAGCCAGTGAGGACAGGTGAGGCGCCAGGCCTTCCGGCAACTCCATGATCTCCAGACCGGGAATCGCGGCCGTGATCGTGGCTCGGTTTTTCACCGCGGCGGATCCGACTGCGATCGGGTCGCCCTGAAGGAATCCATTGAGGGCAGCGAGGACGGATCCAAGTTCCCCCGCCTCTCGCCCTGAGATCAGAGCCCCGTTGTCGTCGTGGACGCTCCCGAAGACCTCACCATGAAACAGATCGGTGATCGCCAGAACCCGCTTCCCGCGGCCGCGCGCCGCCCAGGCCGCGACATCGGTCGCGAGCGCCCCGAAGCAGGGCCGCTCGCCCGCGAGTCCCCGGACGCACGCCAGGGATACGCGAAGGCCGGTGAACGATCCCGGACCGGTGACCGCCGCGAAAATCGCCACATCCCCAGCCCCGAGGCCAGCTTCGGCGAAAACCGAATCCACCGCGGGGAGGAGCTTCTGGGAGTGGCCGTGATCCGCCTCAAATGCCTTGGCGCACAGGACTTCGCCGCCACGACGCAGGGCAACGCTGCCGAGCGACGACGAAGTGTCGAGAGCCAGAATCAAGGGCGCGGGAGACGGTGGGCTGATGGAAGGCACTGAAGAGACGGAGCTTATACTCGCCGACTGCCATGTCCGTGACGCCCACCCCCGCCATGCAGCAGTTCCACCGCATGAAAGCGGAGCATCCGGGCGCGCTCCTCTTCTTTCGGATGGGGGACTTCTACGAGCTCTTCTTCGAGGACGCGAAGATCGCCGCACCGCTCCTCGATATCGCCCTGACCTCGAGGGCCAAGGATCAAGGCGGCGAACCGATCCCGATGTGCGGGGTTCCCGTGCGCGCCCTCGACGCTTACGTCCGCTCCCTGGTCGAAAAGGGTCATCGCGTGGCGATCGGCGAGCAGCTCGAGGATCCCAAGACCGCGAAGGGTGTCGTCAAGCGAGGCGTGGTCCGCGTAGTCACCCCCGGGACCTTCATCGACGACGAGTCGCCCCTGGCGCAAGCGTCGAGGATCGCCGCCTGCTATCCCGGCCGGTCCGCTCTGGGGGCCGCGGTGATCGATCCCGTCTCGGGCGAGTTCTTCGTCTTCGAACGCCGCGGCGAGGGTCGGGTCGAAGCGTTCTTCGACGACCTCCTCTCCATCGCTCCCCGCGAACTTCTGTGGCCCGAAGGTGTCGCGAGGCCCGAACACTTCGACGTTTCGAAAGTCGGCGCGTCTGTCTTCGAGCTCGACTCGGAGTTCGACACGAAGCGCGCTCGCGAGGAGCTGCTTCGTCACTTCGGCGTCATCAATCTCGAGGCCATGGGCTGCGAGCGGACGCCGGAAGCCGCGACCGCCGCGGGGGCGCTGCTCCTCTACCTCAAGTCGACCCAGAAGCGGGAACTGTCGCACGTCACGTCGCTCACCCACCGGGACGATGGCGATGTTCTGATCCTGGACGAGTCGACGCGCCGCAATCTCGAACTGGTCGAGAACCTCATCGACGGTTCGCCGCGCGGGACGCTGCTCTCCGTCCTGGACCAGACGCATTCCCCCATGGGAAGCCGCCTCCTGCGCGACTGGATCCTCCGACCGCTTTCGAGACGCGAGCCCATCCAGGACCGACTGGACGCGGTGGAGGAGCTGGCCTTTCGGACGCGAACGCGCGGCGACCTCGAGGACGCCCTTGCCCGAATCCGCGACCTCGACCGCCTGATCGCGAAGCTCACGTTTGGCCGCGCCACGCCGAGGGATCTTGCTTCGCTCGCGACTTCGCTCCGGGGTGTCGCCGCGGCCGCGGCCGCCGGCGCCGAGCTCAACGCTCCTCTGCTTCGCGGCCAGATCCAGGCCCTCGATCCTCAGGAGAAGCTGGCCGACCGGATTCTGAGCACACTCGTCGACTCTCCTCCGGCCGCGGTGGGTGACGGCGAACTCGTGCGAGCAGGCGTCGATCCACAGATCGACGAACTGCGCAGCCTCCACACCGGTGGCAAGGAGGCCATCGCGCGGATCGAGTCGCACGAACGCGACCGGACCGGCATCACGTCGCTCAAGGTGCGGTACAACCGTGTCTTCGGCTACTACATCGAGATCACCAAGCCGAATCTCCACCTCGTTCCCGAGGATTACATAAGGCGTCAGACCGTGGTTTCGGGCGAACGTTTCGTGACGCCCGAACTCAAGGACTTCGAGGAAAAGGTCCTGCGCGCCGAGGAGCGGCTGCTCGAACGGGAGAAGGAGATCTTCGCCGGCCTGGCCGAGGCCGCGCTCGGCTGTGTCAAGGATCTGCAGACCACATCGCGCGCGATCGCGATTCTCGACGTCGTGGCCTCGCTTGCCGAGGCGGCGCAGCGTCTCAACTACATCAAGCCGCGCCTGTCCTCGGACGGCGAACTCGTCTATCGCGAGGGCCGTCACCCGGTGGTCGAGTCTTCGACCGAGAACCCGTTCGTCGCGAATGACCTCACGTTCGGCCCGGCCCATGAGTCGCCGCGGCTCTTCATCGTCACCGGCCCCAACATGGGGGGCAAGTCCACGTTCCTGCGTCAGACCGGCCTCATGGTTGTGATGGCGCAGATGGGCAGCTTCGTGCCTGCCCTCGAAGCAAAGTTGACGGTTTGTGATCGACTGTTCACCCGCGTTGGAGCTTCCGACTACCTTCTCCGCGGCCAGTCGACATTCATGGTGGAGATGCAGGAGACCGCGTACATCCTGAGACATGCCACCGACCGCAGCCTTCTTCTTCTCGACGAGATCGGCCGGGGCACCGCGACCTTCGACGGCCTGTCCATCGCCTGGGCGGTGGCCGAACATCTGGCCGAGCGCGGTCCGCATTGCCCGCGCACCCTCTTCGCCACTCACTACCACGAACTTGTCGACCTCGCGGTGGACCGACCCGCGGTGTCGAACCTTCACGTCACCGCGCGCGAGTGGAAGGACGACATCCTATTCCTTCGCCGCGTGGAACCCGGCGGCTCGGATCGCTCCTTCGGCATCCAGGTCGCGAAGCTCTCCGGTTTGCCCTCACCGGTGGTGAAGCGCGCGAGAGAGATTCTGAAGAACCTCGAGCAGACCGAGTTCGACTCCGAAGGGCGGCCCAAACTCGCGCGTACCGGCGTCATGGGCGCTCCGAAGGAACGTCAACTTTCGTTGTTCGCCCCGGTCTCAGACGCGGTCGCGGAGGACATCCGCAAGACCGATGTCAACGCGCTCACCCCGATCGAGGCCCTCAACCTGCTGGTGGAGTTGAAGAAGAAACTCGAAGGCTGAAGCGCCCTAGGAGTCTGCGACTCTGCGAAAGGCGGCCTCGAAGATCACGGGTCCAGAGCCGACCTGAAGTTGTCCGGGCCTCGGACGATTGTGCTCGGTCAACATCACCACATCTTCGTCCAGCGAGAAGCCAGCGGCCTCGAGTTCGGAGACGAGTTCCGTCTTACGCAGGAAACATTGGGGCCGTCCCGAGAACTGAGTGAACACGAACGTCTCGCCGGGAACCGGCGTGGCTTCCGCCGGCAGCGTATTTCGGGAGAAGGTGAAAACGAAAAGTCCCGCGCCAGCTTTGCAGACTCGCGCCGCCTCGCTCAGGCCGCGCCGGAACTCAGCGCCGGAGCCGGCGAGGTTCCAGATTCCGTGTGCGATCACGACATCGCAGGTTCGGTCGGGCACGGGAAGGTGGTCCATTGCCGCCTGCGCGAGGGCGAGACGTCCGCCCATTCGCCGGGGCCGCGCTATCGCCGCCTGAAGCATGGGCATGGAGAGGTCGAGTCCGACGACATCGAAGCCCAGTTCCGCGAGGGGATGCGCATTGCGACCGGCGCCACAGCCGACATCGAGGATCTGCCGGGCGCCACGCCGGCCGCGCTCTGCCTCGGCGAAACGGATCAAGGTGGCATTGGGCGGCGACTGTGAAAAGCCCGCGACGGTGGCGGGTGTGCTCCAGGTCGAGTCGGGTTGCGGATCCAAGAGTCGAACGTAACACGCCTTCCGCCGTACACTCGCTCCACTATGGCACGCACCACGCATCCTGAGATCCATCGCACCTCCCGCATCGGCTGGCTGCGCGCCGCGGTCCTGGGCGCCAACGACGGCATCGTCTCCACCGCCAGCCTGCTCGTAGGTGTCGCCGCCGCGAGCGTCTCCCGTGATGAGTTGCTTACCGTCGGCATGGCCGGGCTCGTGGCCGGCGCGATGTCGATGGCCGCGGGCGAGTATGTTTCGGTGAGTTCGCAGTCCGACACCGAAGCCGCCGATCTGGCGCGCGAGCGCGAGGAGCTTTTGAACGAACCCGAGTCCGAACATCTCGAACTGGCCATGATCTATCAGTCGCGCGGTCTCACCCCGGAACTCGCCTCGCAGGTGGCGCATCAGCTCACCGAGCACGACGCCCTGGGAGCTCACGCCCGCGACGAGCTTGGAATCTCGGCGATCAACACGGCGCGGCCGGTTCAGGCCGCCCTCACCTCGGCCGCGACCTTCGCGGTCGGGGCCGCCCTTCCCCTGGGCTCCGCGATGTTGGCGCCCGGCCCTCAGGTCGCGACAGTGGTTGCCGCGACCTCGATCCTGTTCCTGGGCGGCCTCGGTGTGGTGGCGGCTCGCGCCGGCGGCGCGCCGGTGGGGAGGGGAGCGGCCCGCGTGATCTTCTGGGGAGCGCTCGCGATGGCGGTGACCGCGTTCGTCGGAAAGGTGTTTGGAGCCGTCGTCTAGCCGGGACTGCTCAAGTCGACTGCATTCGCTCGATGGACTCGAACAGCGCGCGGAAGTTCCCGGCGCCGAAACCTTCGTCTCCCTTGCGCTGAATGATCTCGAAGAAGAACGGCCCGGCCGACGTTTCCTTGTAGAGGCCCGCGGCTTCGCGCAGGAAGATCTGCAGAAGGTATGAGTGCGGCCCGTCGCCATCCACCAGGATCTCGAGTTCCCGCAGAACGTTGAGGTCCTCGTCGATCGCGCCGATGGAGAGCTCCTTCAACCGGTTGGGCAGCATGTCGTAGTAGGTCGAGGGCGTAGGCATGAACTCGACCTTGTGCGCGCGCAGGCCCCGGACACAGGAAATGATGTCCTTCGCGGAGATCGCGAGGTGCTGCACGCCGTCGCCACGCAGTTCCTCGATGAAGATGTTGATCTGCGAAGCCTTGAATAAAGGCCGCCAGGGCTCGTTGT
>CAYNHK010000070.1:0-21507 GCA_964396875.1 uncultured Acidobacteriota bacterium
GGCGCTTGGGGTCGATCATGATCAGGCGGCACTCGTCCGGGGTGGTGTGGAAGAGCAGGCTGGCGATGATGCAGTTGAGACCGACGCTCTTGCCGGTGCCGGTGGCGCCCGCGATCAGAAGGTGGGGCATGGTCGCGAGATCGGCGATGTACGTGTCGCCCGCGACGTTCTTGCCAAGGCCGATCAGGAGGCGGGCCGACGAGCGCTTCGCGAGGTCGGAGTCGAGCACCGCGCGCAGGCCGATCATCTCGCGGTCTTCGTTCGGGATCTCGATTCCCACGGTGCCACGGCCGCCCATGCGGTCGATGCGCACCGACTCGGCCTCGAGCGCCAGGGCGAGGTCGTCGGCGAGCGAGACCACCTTCGCGTACTTGACGCCCGCGTCGGGTTTGAACTCGTACGTCGTGACCACGGGACCGGGATGGATCTCCACGATGGCGCCCGCGACGCCGAACTCCTTGCACTTGGCTTCGACGACCCGCGCGCGATCGGTGAGCTTGGTGCGGTCGAAGCCGGAGATGGAGACGGACGGATCGAGCAGGCTGAGCGGGGGAAGAGCGAAGCGGCCGCGTTTGACCGCGGAGCGCGCGTCCTGCACTTCGGGCGAAAGCGGCTCGCGTTTGCGTCGGAGCGCCGCGCGCGAAGGCGCTTCGGTCACCGGCGGCGCCGCGTGGACCGCGGCCCCTGCGCCGGTATCGGGAATCATCGAGGTCTGAATGGGCACGACAGACAAGGGCGCTGCGGGGGGCGCGGCCACGGGCGCGGGAAGGGGAGGCGGCGACGTGGGGAAGATCTCATCGATTGAATCGAACGGCGTCCTGGTCGCCCCCTGAGCCGGGCGGAGATCGAGATCCGGGAAGGGTCGCGCGTAGGGAGAGGGGATGCCCTGACCGCTCATCGTCTGGCTGCCGCGAATCGGGTACGCCGCCGGGTCGGGGGGCGCGTCGAAGGCAAGGCCCGGGTGAGACGGAGGGGCCGCGGAAGTGGAGACGGCAACCTTCGGTTCCTCGTGAAGCGGCAGGTCGATGAAACGGGCTTCGGCCGGATCGATGACGGGCAGATCGCCGACCTCGGCCTCGTCGCCTTCCTGTGTGCGGGCCGCGTGTTTGCGGATGACCTGTCGGCGCAGATGCTCCTTGCGCCGGGTTTCACGCCAGTGTTCGATGGCGACACGAATGCCCGCGATCCGTGCGGAGATCCAGGCGGTGAGTGCGGTCAGGAACGCGGAGAAGGAGAACTGCGTGGTCAGGATGATTCCCGCGAAAAGGGAAAGACCGAGAAGCACCACCGCGCCGAAGCGGCCCACGCGCACGGTCAGGAACGCCGCGAGGCTTTCGCCGATAGCACCCCCCGCGCGGATCGGCTCGCCCGAGAAGGGCACGGTCTTGAGGGCGATGAAGGCGAAGGCGGCGAGCGAGAGCAGCAATGCCACAAGACCCACGGTCTTCGTCACCGCGGCGTCGAGTTCTTCGCGCCACAAAAGACGCCAGCCCGCGATCAGCAGGCCGAGGGGAAGCACGAAGGCGGCGATTCCGAACGCCTGGCCGACGAATAGTTCGGAGATGAACGCGCCGTAACGCCCGATCCAGTTATGAGGCTCACCCATCGCTCCCGTGCTGAACCAGGGCGTGGGATCGCGCGGATCGTACGTCGCGAAGGACAGCAGCAGCATCAGGGCGAAGCCCAGGAGGCACGCGCCCTTGAGTTCCGGCCAGAGAGTGCGAGAGGGGCTGGCCACGGCGGTCACACCTCCACCATGACCGGCGCCACGATCGGCCGGAGCTGGAAACGACGACGGAGCAGGCGCGACACGTCGGTCTCGACGGTCGCCCTCAGTCCATCCGCGGATTCGCCCGCCGGCCATTCGCGCACGGTAGTGTTCACGATGTCGCGGATCTCCGCGGTGATGGCGCCCTCACCGCGGCCGTTCAGGAAACCGCGGGTGACGACGTCGCAGGGGCGCGCCCACCGGCCGTTCGAGGCGGAGAGATAGACGATCGGGCTCACGATCCCCGCGGTGGAGAGGCGGTGGCGTTCGTGCAGCAGATCCTCGGAGAGATCGCCCGAGAGGCCTGCGCCGATGCAGCGTTTGGGGAGGGGTATCCGATCTTCGACGCGCGAGGCAGTCTCGCCCACCCGGAGGACCTCGCCGTTTTCGATCACGTGGACGCGCACATCGCCATCGAGAGCGGTTTCCACGAGACGGGCGTGGGCGGCGAGCATTCTCAACTCACCGTGAAGCGGGATGAACACGCCGGGCTTCACGAGCCTCACGAGTTCGCTCAACTCGTCCTGGGCCGCGTGCCCCGAGACATGAACGTGGGCGCAGCCGCCGTGGATCACACGCGCGCCCTTGCGGATGAGCCGCCCCATCAGACGCGAAACGATCCGGTCGCGTCCGGGAATCACGCGGGAGGAGAAGAGGACGAGGTCGCCCGCCTCGATCTTCACCAGGGGATGGTCGCCTGCGGCCATGCGGGCGAGGGCCGAACGCGGCTCGGCTTGGGAGCCCGCGGCGAAGAAGAGCAGACGGTTGGCGGGCGTGGAGCCGGTCACCGCGTCATCGAGGTTCAACACCTCCGCGTCGATGGTGAGATGGCCGAGGTCGCGCGCGAGGGTCGCGTTGTCCATGATCCGCCGGCCCGCGAAGGCCACCTTGCGCCCCTGCTTCCCGCCCACCCGCGCGATGCGTTCGATGCGGGGAATCGAGGAGGAGAAACAGGTCGCGATGACGCGGCCCGAGGCTTCGTCGAACGCGGCTTCAATCCCCGGGATGATGTCGTCTTCGTGACCGGTGACGCCAGGAGTCTCAGCACCCGTCGAATCGCCGAGCATCACGTCGACACCGCGCCGGCCCCACTCCGCGAAAGGCGCGAGGTTCGTCTGCTCCGCGACTGGCGCGGTCTTCGCGAGTTTGAAGTCGCCGGTGTGAAGGATGACGAGGCCGTGGCACTCGATCACGAAGGACACCGAACCGGGGGTCGAGTGCGCGACGGGAAGCGCGTGAACACGGAACGGGCCCACTTCGATCGGCGTGCCGGGGACCAGGGTCCGCAGGTCCGCTTCCATCCCCGCCTCGGTCAGTCCCCGTTGGGCGAGACCGAGCGTGAACGGCGTTCCGTACACGGGCGCTTTCGACCACTCGAGGGCCTGGGCGAGCGAGCCGATGTGATCCTCGTGTCCGTGGGTCAGCAGAATCGCGCGCATCCTGCCATGGCCGAGACGCGCGTAGTCGGGCACCATCCGCTCGACCCCGTTGTCCCACTCGGGGAACATCTGGCCGGCGTCGATGAGCAGGCGATCCTCGCCCGTCTGGAGAAGGAGCGAGTTCATGCCGAACTCGCCCAGTCCCCCGATCGGCGTGATTCGGAGATCGCTATTCAAGAGTGCCTTGGGTGAGGTCCACGGCTGCCGGCAAGACTTCGGCCAGCCGGGCGAATTCGGCTACCGTAAGTGTTTCAGCCCTACGGACTTCCGAGATCCCAGCAGACTTAAAGTAATGCTTGAGGTCAGGATACCTAAGTCTAAGATTATTTTCAATCGTCCGCCGCCTTCGGGTGAAGGACAGCCGGACGAGGGCCTCCAGCGCCGGCAGATCCCGAACCGGGTGCCTCGGTTCCGCCAGAAAGCGACACCGGATCACCGCCGAATCGACCCTGGGCGGCGGCGAGAAATCCCCGGGTTTGAGTCTCTGGACGATCGAGACATCCGCCCATAGGGCGTACATCACCGAGAGAATGCCGTAGGCCTTCGACCCGGGCGGGGAGGCGATACGCTCCGCGACCTCTTTCTGCAGCATCAGGTGCGCGTCCGTGAAGTGGTCGCGATGCTCGAGAAACCGGCGCAACAACGGACTGGAAATGGCATACGGCAGGTTTCCGGCGAGCCGCGAGCCCTTAGGGACAAGCGCCCGGTAGTCCATCTCGAGTGCGTCGCCGCGAATGATGGTGACGTTCGATGGGACCTGTCCTTTGAGCTCGTTGATGAGGCGCTCGTCGATCTCTATGGCCACCACGCTCTTGCAGCGGCGGGCGAGCAGGGAGGTGATGGCGAGCGCTCCGGGCCCGATTTCGAGAAACGTGTCCTCGGGCCGCGGGTCGATCAGGTCGACGAGGTCGTGGGCGGGGTCGTGGCGGAGGAAGTGCTGGCCGAAGGGACGGGGCATGAAGCCCGAGACGTTACTTGGCGCGGATGGACGAAAGGAAAGTTTCTACCCAAGGTCCCTGAGCCCGACGGAGAGGATCCAGTCGAAGGGACCGTCAAGACCCTCTAGGGCACCTCGACCTCCGTGCTCGCCGACGCCAGGCGTCCGCCGCTGTGGCGGGCCACGACCGTGAGCTGATATCGGCCCTTCTTCGGGGGCTCCGTGTCGCTGACGATTTCGAAATTCTCGTCCTCGAGAATCTCATCGCGTCGGTCGAATGAGAGGTTCATCGCAACATTCCGCGCAAAGAAGAAGCGCTTGCCCACGGTCTTGCCCTTGTCGTCGCGCAGCACGCCCTGCAGTTCGATGTCATTGCGGAAACGGCCGCCCTCCTCCTGAAAGGTCAAACTTCGGGTGGGCAGACGGGTCACGATCTTGAGCGATCCTGCCTCGATCCGAGTCTCGACGGCGAAGCCGTCCGCAGCGTGGAGTTCAGGGAAGAGGATGGCGTGCGCCAGAGCGCGTTCCGCCCGATCTTCGTCGCTTAGCCATTCGTACCCTTTGCGATAGCGCAGCGACAGGCCGGGCCGTGTCGTCTTCACTTCGATCTCGTAGAAGCGTCCGCGTTTGCGGTCGGCGGGAGGCGTGTAGGCCAGCAGGTAGTAGCCACGGGCATCGGCGGTTGCCGCCCTCACACCGCGGCCAAGGTCGTTGCTGTTCAACGTGGCGACCCCGCCCGTATCGCTCGCGAGCGTGCGAAGGATCTCCTGGGGGGCGCTCTGAGCGCGGCTCTGCACCCGCTGGAGGAAACCTTGGCTCACCATGCGCGTGGTCACCGCGGATGCTGCTGACGGTATGGCTTCCGCACCCGGGCCCCCGAGGCCTCGCGCGTCTACGGTATAGAGGGAGACCTGAGCGCGGTTGGCTTCATCCAGCACCGCCCGGAGCTTCTGGGTGGTGTCGACCTGGGCGCCGCCGAGCGACGTGTAGGCCGAAGATGTCCCACCGCCGCCGCAGGCCGCGTCGACGATCTCGCTGACTACCGCCGCCGGTTGCATGGCGTAGCCGGCCGAATAGAAGACCACGTGCTTGCGTCCCGGAACCGCGGCCAGGTAGCGATTGACCGCGGCCAGACCTTCGAGTGCGATCGCGGTGGCCTGTTTTGAGTTTTGGAGATAGACCCTGGCCTGGACGAGAGCGTTCTCCTTACCACCGGGAGTAACGCCGTCGCAGCTTCGGCCGACCTCCTCCACCAGCCCAGCCAGGGTCGCTTCGGCGTTGCCCGCCGCGGGTTTCAGCGCTTCGACGGCCGCTCCGAAGGCCTCGAGGTCGCTGGTGAAGGGCTGGCGGATCTGCAGCCCTCGGTCAAGGGCCACCAGCATCATCCGCGTCCCCGGCTGGACCTCCTCGCGAGCCATGGCGATGATGGCTTTTCGGGTGAGGGTAAGCGCGTCGGCGGGGGTGGTGTACACATCCACGATCACGATCAGAGTTGGTGCGTCCGGCGGTTGGACGTTGCCCATCGCGGGCGGCGCCTTGGTCGAAGGGGATTCGAGATTGGCGGCGGGTCGGGGGATAGTCTCGGCAGCAGCTACCAGGCGGAGGAACTCCAGTCGTTGAGGTTGGCCCTGCTCAAAGACCTGAATCTCGTCGGCGCGCAGGTCGGCCACGAGCCGGCCGTCGCGTCCCGTGGCGATGAGGTCGATGAGCACCAACTCGGCGCTGGCTCCAAACTGCGGCGGCTTCTGCGAGGAGGCCGGCGACGCCGCGATGAGGGCCGCGGTCGTCGCCACAAGGAACATCGGCGTTCTTGTCTTCACCCTTTAGACCTCTCCAGGCGTTTACGGCACTTCGACTTCAGCGCGCGCCGAGGCCAGGCGTCCCCCGCTGTGGCGGGCGACCACGGTGAGTTGATATCGACCCGGCTTCGGGACCGGCGCGGCGTTGGCGACTTCGACGTTGTCGCGCGTGCGCAACTCCGCGTAGCGGTTTTCAGGAAGCTTCATTCCGATGGCTTTTGAGAACAGATAGCGGTTGTCGACCATCTTCCCGTCGCTGTCGCGCAGCAGCGCCTGCACGGAGATGTCGTTCAGATACTGGCCGCCTTCGTTTCGGAACTCGAGGATCCGGGTCGGCAGCATGACCGCGACGTTCAGTTTGCCGGCTTCGATCCACGGGTCGATCGCGAGACCCTCCTTTGCGTACAACTCGGGAAAACGCAGGGCGGCGGCGATTGCGCGCTCGCCGCGCTTCTGGTCGGAAAGCCATTCGTACCCGCGCCGATAGCGGATCTTGAGCCCCGGACGAGCGACCTTCACTTCAATGGGGTAGAACTGGCCCTCTTTGCGGCCGCCTTGCGGGGTGTAGCTGAGCAGGTAATACGCCTGCGCATCGCGGGCCGCGGCTTGCATGCCGCGAGCCATGTCGTTGGTGTTGAGCGAAGCCGTGCCCCCGGTTCCATCCGCGATCGAAAAGAGAATCTCCTGGGGCGCGCGCACCATGCGCTGCTGAACCTGCTGAGCGTTTCCCAGTCGGACCGTTCGCTGAGGAAGGCGCTGACTGGTCGACACCGAATCGCTGGTCAGGCCGCGGGCGTCCACCGTGTACACCGAGACCTGCGAACGATTGGCCTCGTCGACGACCGCGCGGAGCATGCCCGCGGCGTCCACCGGCGCGCCGACGCGCAGGGCAGCGTGAGCGGGGTTGGCCCCCGTCTGCATGTCGACTTCCCGATACGACCTGGGGAGTCGCGACGATTGTTGTCCCGAGCCCTCGGCTGCGCCGGAGTAACACATGGACTCGACCACCGCTGCGGCGATGGACTGCGGCTCCATTGGGTAACCCGCCGAGTAGAAGACCAGGTGCTTTCTGCCCTTGAGGGGTGCGAGGTAGCGGGAGAGCGCCGCGATGCCCTCGGTGGTGTTCAGCAGGCCCTGGCGCGTGTCCTCAACGAAGGCGCGTGCAACGCCGATGGCGTTCTTGTCGGCGTTGATCGTGATGCCGTCGCACATCCGCTCGATTTGTTCGAACAGGTCGGCCATGGCGACTTCGACGCCGGGCGCCGTGGGCCGGAGGGACTCGACGGCCGCGATGAATCGGCTCGTGTCGGAAGTGAAGGGCACGCGGACATGGAGGCCCCGGTCGATCGAGACGAGCATCAGCTCCGCGCCGGGCTCGAGCGTTTCGCGCACCATCGAGAGGACCGCGCTGCGGACCGGGACGAGCAGATCCGAGGCCAGGCTGGCCATGTCCACGACGACAACCAGTCGGAGCGGCGGGGTCTCCGTGGGTCGAGGCGTGGACGGGGCTGATGTTCCATCCGCCGCCGGTGAGGGTGTCGTGATGCCGGGAATCGCGGCTGCCGGCGCGGCCGGAGGCGTGGCTCGGCCCACGAAAGTCAGCGTGTCGAGGCGCTGCTTCTTTCCTCCCTCGTAGACCTCCACCTCTGCCGGGCGGAGGTCGCTCACCGAGCGGCCCTCGCTGTCGGTGGCCACCAGGTCGATCAGAACCACCTCGGCGCTGGCCCCGAACTGGAGCGGCTTCTGCGACCGCGCAGACGATGCGGTGAAGGCCAGGAGTCCTGCCGCGACGCCTGCCACCCATGGGTCGCGCCGTCTCCTTTGGAGTCCAGTCATGCTTCCTCCCGGTTCGTCAGCAGGCACTGCAAGCAACGATTGTTCCCGCAGCCGCACCGGAGTTCCGACGCCTCGCGGGGACGCCGGTGTCTCAGAACGAGGATGACGAGGTCCAAGTCCCTTGGTGGCGGGACGGGGTTACGGCACCTCGATTTCGGCGCTTGCCGAGGCTAGCCTTCCGCCGCTGTGGCGGGCCGCCACGGTGAGCTGATAGCGCCCCTTCTTCGGGGCTTCGGCGACGTTCGCGATCTCCACGTTCTCCCGCTCGCGCAGGCCGGCGAATCGGTCCGGCGGCAGTTTCATGGCCACCGACTTCGAGAAGAGGTAGCGGTTGCCCACCACTTTCCCTTTGTCGTCGCGCAGGACCGCCTGGACCGAGATGTCGTTGACGTGCTGTCCGTTCTCGATACGGAATTCCAGGACGCGCGTGGGCAGCATCACGGCCACGTTGAGTTTGCCGGCCTCGACCCAGGGATCGAGTGCGAGGCCTTCCTGGGCATACAACTCCGGGAACCTGATGGCGGCGCTCAGGGCGCGGTCGGCGCGCTTCTGGTCGCTCAACCACTCGTAGCCGCGGCGGTACCGCAGCTTGAGGCCGGGACGGGTGACCTTCACTTCAATGGGGTAGTAGCGGCCTTCCTTCCGGTCGCCGGGAGGCGCGTAGCCGAGAAGGTAGTAGGCCTTTCCGTCGCGGGCCGCGGCCTGCATGCCCCGAGCCATGTCGTTGGTATTGATCGAAGCGGCGCCGCCCGTGCGGTCCGCTATGGAGTAGAGGATCTCCTGCGGTTCTCGCACCGCGCGCTGCTGGATCGCCTGTGCGTTGCCCAGACGGATCAGACGGCTGGGCACTCTCTGGCTGCCGGGGATCGCGTCGCTTATCAGGCCGCGCGCGTCGACGGTGTAGACCGAAACCTGAGATCGATTGGCCTCGTCGACCATCGCGCGCAACAGCCCGTTGGTGTCCACCGGTGATCCGACTCTCAGCGCCGTGTGCGCCTCACTCGGCCCGGCCTGCATGTTCGAACGGCCCGACCCCTGAGCGGCGCCGCTGCCGCACAGCGCCTCGATGACCGAGGCGGCGATCGACTCCGGCTGCATCGGGTAGCCGGCGGAGTAGAAGACGATGTGTTTGCGGCCCGGAACCGGAGCCAGGTACCGCGAGAGGGCGCCGATGCTCTCGGTCGCGTTTGCGACACCCTGACGTACGTCCTCGATGAACGCACGGGCAACGCCGATCGCGTTCTTGTCGGCGTTCGGGGTCGTCCCGTCGCACATGCGCTCGACTTGTTCCATGAGGTCGGACATGGCGAGGTCGGTGCTCGTTGCCGTCGGCTTGAGCGACTCCAGCGCGGCGATGAACCGCCCGATGTCGTTTGTGAAGGGCATCCGGACCTGAAGGCCGCGGTCAAGGGTCACCAGCATCAGCTGGGTCTCGGGATCGAGGCTTTCGCGCACCATCTTCAGGATCGCGGTGCGAACGGGCACGAACAACTCGGAGGGCATGGCGCCCTGGTCGATCACGATGACGAGTCGGGATGAGGACGTCGGAGGAGTCGAGGCGGCGGGGGAGGGAGCCGGCGGGGCGGGTTCTCCGACGGTCACGGGGTTGGTAAGCGTTGCCGGCGCCGGATCGAGCGCGGCATCACCCACGAAGCGCAGCATCTCGACGGCCTGACGCTTGCCGTCCTCGTAGATCTCGATCTCTTCGGCGCGCAGGTCGGTGACCCGGCGACCGTCGCCGTCCGTGGCGATCAGGTCGATCAGGACGAGGTCGGCCGATGTTCCGAACTGAAGCGGCTTTTGGGGTGTGGCCCGCGAGGCGGCCAGGGAGATCAGCAGGGCCGCGGTCGCCGCGGCGGTTACGGACATCCGCATCGTTGAACCCTCCGGGGTGAGTTTATCCCGCCGTCGCGGAGCGAGGTCCGTGCTGAAATTCTGTCGAAGCGCCGAGGGCCCCTTCAGTCACCCTGCCCGAGGTCGCCGTACAACGTGTCCGCGACGACCGTGTCCTCGGCGGCCTCGTGTTCGCGGAGCCGCTGGGCCAGAGAACGGGCGTCGGCGAGAATCTCGGCCATGGGGCCGGCGAGGCAAGCCTGGGCACGAGCGGCGAGCCCATCGATCTCCGAGAGAAAGGCCTTGTGTTGTCTCTCCAGGCGGTCCACACGCTGGGACTCGTTCGGTGCCATCGAGCGAACCCGGGCGAAGAAGCCTTCGTCCGCCTCCTCGCCCTTGAAATGCGCGACCAGGTCCGGACGCGCTTCACCGAGGATGGCCAGAAGTTCACGTAGCTCCAGGGCGCTCTCGAATTGGTGGGTGAACTCGCGGATGCGACGATGCTCAGCCAGCCACCGCTCGTTCATGCTGGGTGCAGGAGTTGAGTTCATATCCCCCTTTCAGACGTCTGTTTTTCGAGTCCCGGGAGTGCCCAGTCCAGGGAGGGCTTCACTGAAGCAACCCTGAAAACACATTAGCCATCGCATCTCTCCGCGAGCCATGAGCCAAATGGCCCAATTCGTGGCCTATCCGTTCCATGGGTTCCCGAGCCATCAAGACAGTGTGATGACCTCGGCGCCGCGCAATTGCACGCGGGCGAAGGCGAGGGCCTGCTCCTGGGGCAGACCAAACGTGGATACGGCGCAAGGCTCGGCGTCGATACAGCGATCGGCCAGCACGGTCACACTGCGCACGCTGGTGCGGCGCGGGGAAGCGGTCTCAGGGTCGATCAGATGATGAAAGCGCTGTCCGCCATGGCGGAAGAAACGTTCGTAGTCCCCCGATGTGGCGACCGCGCGATTGCTCACTTCCAGGGTGCGGGCGACCGAGGTCAGGTCGTCAGGTGAGCGAATCCCAACGCGCCAGGGGCCGCCTTCTGGCGACTCGCCGAGGGCGTAGAGGTCTCCTCCGAGGTTGACGATGGCCTGGCGAACGCCCAGATCTCGAAGCACACTCACGCAGCGATCCAGGGAGTAGCCCTTGCCGATTCCGCCGAGATCGAGGCGCAGATCGGGTTCGCCAAACCGCACCAGACCCTGGCGGACTCGCCGATCGAGATCGACGTGCCGCCAGAAATCGCGGCCGGCCAGGCGCTGCACCGCCTCCGAAGGCGGAGGCTCGCGGCGGTTCGTGACGTCCCACAACTCCGAGGCCGCACCGATGGCCGGATCGAAGCGCCCGTTGCTCGCGGACGCCCAGCGCAAGGCGCTCTCGATCACTTCGGCGGTTTCGAGGCGGACGGTGACGCCATCCCGGGAAGCCAGAGCGTTGGCCCGGCCAATGTCCGAATCGGAGCGGAATCGCGACATCGTGGTTTCCACGAAGCGCAGTTCGGCGATCACCGCCTCCACCGCCTGAAAGGCCAGCGCTTCGGACCGGTCGACCACGGTGATCTCGGCGATCGTCCCCATCACCGGAAGGGTGCGCCGGGCCACGGTCACGTGTCGGCGCAGGGCCAGGGGCAACGCCGCGAGGGCAAAAGCACCGGTGCCCAGGGCCAGGAACTCGCGACGCCCGAACGGCCGCGGGGTCAGACGGCGTGTGTCAGTCATGATGGTCAACCCTTTTCAAACGACCGCAGGAACCGGTGCAACCCGCGCACGGGCTGTCGCAGCGGCCTCTTCGCATCAGGCCAAACACCGCGAACAGAATCGCGCAGATGACGACGCTCAAAGCAGTCTGCATCACTGGCTCCCCAGTCCGGCGAAGCCCATGAAGGCCATGGACAGGCACGACGCGACAACGAGGACGAGTCCCATGCGCTTCGCCATCGTGGGCACATCGGCCACGTCCATGCGCTCCCGGATGGAGGCCATGAGGGTGAGGGCCAGGGTGAGACCGAGGCCCGCCCCGAAGGCGAAGACGATGCCCTGGATCAGGTTGTAGTTCCGTGTGGTCTGGAAGAGAGCCAGTCCGAGGATCGCGCAGTTGGTGGTGATGAGCGGAAGGTAGATCCCGAGTTCGCGGAAGAGTCCGGGCAGGTACTTCTTGATGATCATCTCCACGATCTGCACGGTGGAAGCGATGACCACGATGAAGGCGATGGTGCGCAGAAACGGGGTCTTTGCGAGCAGGAACGTGTTCAGGAGCCAGACACTCAGCGAGGTGATGACGAGGACGAAGGTATTGGCCGCGCCCAGACGCCAGGCGTTGTCGACCTTGGAGGTCACCCCGAAGAACGGGCACAGGCCCAGGAACATGGCGAGGGTGAAGTTGTTGACGAGGACGGTCGAGAAGAAGATCCACGCGAGGTCGTTCACGCTTTCTCCTCCTTCGCTCGCCGCGTGTCACGCTCCAGGCGCCAACCCATGAAGAGGAAGATGAGGCCCAGGGTCAGGAAGCCGCCCGGCGGCATCACCATGAAGACCCACGGTTCAAAGCGCGGTCCGAGCACGTTGTAGCCGAGAAGCGAGCCGCTTCCCAGGAGTTCGCGGAATCCGCTGATCAGGATCAGGGCGAAGGTGAATCCCGCCCCCATTCCCGCCGCGTCGGCCACGGCGCGCGACGGCCCTACCTTGCCCGCGAACGCTTCGGCGCGGCCGAGGATGATGCAATTCACCACGATCAGCGGGATGAAGGGCCCGAGGGCCTTCGAGATCTCCGGGAAGGCGGCGGCGAGGACCATGTCGGCCACCGTGACGAAGGTGGCGATGATCAGGATGTACGAGGTCAGCCGCACTTCGCTCGCGATGTAGCGCCGCACCGCGGAGACGAGGAAACTCGAGCAGAGCAGGACGAAGGTGGTGGCGACGCCCATGGCCAGGCCGTTGACCAGCGAGTTGCTGACCGCCATGGTCGGGCACAGCCCGAGCATCTGCACGAACACGGGATTGTTCTGGGAAAGGCCGCTCCAGAAGTCCAGAAACAGGGGAGAGGTCGGCTTCTCAGGCGTGTTCACTGAACTCCCTCCTTGTCGAAGGCCTGGAGCCGCGGACGCCAGAGTTCCACGGCGTGGTTGATGATCTGGATGACCGTCCGCGACGAGATGGTGGCGCCAGTGATCGTCTGCACCGTGCTTGCATCGGCGGTGACGTTTTTGGTCCCCTTGATCGGGGTGACCTTGCCCCGGAAGGCGGACACGAAGGCCTCGTTCTTCTCGATCTTGTCGCCGAGTCCGGGAGTCTCCTTCTGTCCGAGGACGAAGAACCCGGTGAGGGTGCTCGTTTCGGGATCGAAGCCGACCATGAGACGGACGTCATCGGCGAAGCCCGGTTCGGCCGCTTCGACTGCGACACCCACGCGCGCACCCTGAGCGTCGAATCCCACGTAGGCCTTGGTGACGGCGCGAAGCTCAACCCCCGCGGGCGGCGTCGCGCTCAGTTTCTCGCCGACGAGATAGAGAGTCTGGAGGCGGAAGGGCTTCCCCAGGACTTCGTTCACCGCGCCCTCGATCTTGGAATCCGCGTACTTCTGAATCGCGGGCAGGGTCTTCTCATAGACGGACGCGATCAACAGGCCCGCGAAGGCGCCGCCCAGAGCCAGCGTCATGATGAGGCGCGAAGCCTTCACCGGGGGCTCTGCCAAAGGAAGCGGGGGAGCGCTCGGAAGAACCCGATCGTCGCTCATGACGGGATCCTCGTGGTCGAGCCGAAGACGCGGGGCTGAGTGACCTGGTTGATGAAAGGCGTGAGCGCGTTCATCAACAGGATCGCGTACATCACACCTTCGGGCAGACCGCCCCAGATCCGGATGATGACCACGAGGAGACCTACGCCTATGCCGAAGATCCAGCGCCCGGGGTTGGTGATCGGTACCGTGACCATGTCGGTCGCCATGTAGACGGCTCCGAGCATCAGGCCGCCCGAGAAGATCATGAACAAGGCGTCCGGCTTGGTGGGATCAAACGCATGGAGGATGCCGCTCACCACCCCCACGGTGAGGACGATGGCCAAGGGCGCGCGCCAGTTGAGACAGCCCATGAACGCCAGGTAGATACCTCCGGCCAGAATCACGAGAGCGGCGGTCTCGCCCACCGAACCACCGGTGGTTCCGAGGATGAGATCGCGGAGGGGCGTGCTTTGTTTCTCGAACTTCAGCAGGCCGAGAGGAGTCGCTCCGGTGATCGCGTCGCTGACCGGGCTCAGAAAGGGCCAGGCGAACAGATCGCCTCCCAGCGTCCAGAACGACTCGCCGGGTTTCGGCCAGGTGGTGATCGCCACTGGAAACGCGGCTTGCAGGAACGCCCGTCCCACCAGTGCCGGGTTGAAGGCGTTCTGGCCAAGGCCGCCCCACACCGTTTTGCCGAAGCCGATGCCGAACGCGCCGCCGAGGAACGCCATCCACAGCGGGAAGCCCGAAGGAAGACACAGACCGAGGAGCAGACCGGTGATCGTGGCCGACCCGTCCCGCAGCGCGCCGGGCTTGCCGGTGAGATGTTCCGTGACCACGGCGCCCAGGGTGGCCGCGGTGACGACGAGGAGCGCGCTGATCCCGAAGAACCACGCGGAAGAGATGATGACAGGCACGAGACTCACGACGACGTGCCACATGATCCTCGGCGTGCTGTCCGCGGCCTTGATGTGAGGCGAGGCCGTGACGACGAGCTTGTCGAAACTCATGCCGCCCCCGGCTTCGGCATGCGGCGCAAACCCGCCTTGCCGGCTTGGAAGAGCTGGGCCAGCGGTATGTTCGAGGGACAGACGTACGAGCAGGCGCCGCAGAGCATGCAGTCGGCCAGGTGATGGTCGGCCATGTCCGTGTAACGCTGCACCCGGGCGAAGTCGCCGAGCAGCGAAGGGTTCAGAAAGACCGGGCATGCTTCAAGGCACCGCCCGCAATGCACGCAGGGATAGACGGCCTCGCCCCGGATCTGATGTGCAGCCAGGACCACGACGCCCGTTGTCCCCTTGATCACCGGCGCGTCGAGATTCGCCTGCGACATGCCCATCATGGGTCCGCCGATGATCACTTCGGCCGCGTCCTTTGTGACGCCATCGCAATGGGCGAGCAGGTCGCGCAGCCGCGTGCCCACCGGCACGATGAGATTGGCGGGACGCATCAGGCCGTGACCCGTGACCGTGACAATGCGTTCGATCAGCGGCACGCCCGTGTCGAACACTTCGGCGATGGCGGCGAGCGAACCCACATTCTGGACCACCACGCCGACGGACACCGGGAGCTTTCCCGAGGGCACCTCGAGACCCGTCACCGCCTTGATCAGCATCTTCTCGGCGCCCTGCGGATACTTCACGGTCAGGGGAAGGATGGTGATGTCGAGGTCCGCGGGCTTTGTCCGGGTGAGGGCCGCGATCGCGTCGGGCTTGTTGCGTTCGATCCCGATGACCGCCTTCGACACTCCCAGCGTCTGCATCATGATCCGGCAGCCGAAATGGACGCGGTCGGGGAACTCGACCATGGTGCGGTGGTCCGAGGTGAGGTACGGCTCGCACTCCGCTCCATTCACGATGAGGGTGTGGACAGTCGAGCCCTTGGGCGGGACCAGTTTGACGTGGGTGGGAAACGCGGCGCCGCCGAGGCCCACGACACCCGCCTCCTGGACCGCCTTGACCACCTGATCGACGCTGAGGCCTTCCCACTTCGGCACCAGACGCGGACGCGGGACCTGGGGCGCATATTTGTCGACCGCGAGATGCACGGCCTGGGCCATGGAACCATCAGGGTGCGGCCACCAGTTGATGGCGGTGACCGTGCCCGCGGCGGAGGCATGGACGGGCACGGACATGAAGCCGTCGGCGAGGCCGATCGGATCGCCGCGCTCCACATGATCCCCGACCTTCACGCACAACTTCGCTTCTTTGCCCGCGTGCTGCCGCAAGGGCAGCACCAGCGTGTCCGGATAAGGCATCCGCCGGATGGGCAGCGCGCGCGTGAGGTCCTTCTCCTCCGGCGGATGGATGCCGTGCCTGAACCCGCCGAAGAAGTTCATCAGTTGAACTTCTCCGCCCGCTTCACCCACTTCTCGAGGTCCTTCTCGTTCGGGTTCAGGGGCGAGCCGGGATGGATGATCGACACCGGGCAACGCTCGGCCGCGAGTACCAGCTGCTGGAAGGTGCCGGCGGAAGCATCCTTGATCTCGGCCTGCTTGGCCGCGTTGTAGGCGAACATCTTCTTGTTCAGATTGGTGCACTCGTTGCAGGTGGTGCAGCGCGCCGAGTCGATGTATGCCTCGAGGGTGAGAGGGCCGTCGTCTTTCTCAACCGAGGGCGCCGGTGGAGGCGCGGTCGTGTCAGCGGGCGGCGGCGGTGGTGGTGTGACCGTGACCGCGGCGGCAGGTGCGGCAGCGGTGGGTGCTGTGGCCACCGCGGCTCCGCCCCGCGCGGAGGCAACGGCCGACGGCAGTGTGGCGAGCAGTTCGGACAGCGCCCCGCCGCCGCCATGCTTCATCAGTCCCTCGGCCAGTCGGCGCGCGATCTGCTGCGGCAATTCGCGCTTGAGCTTTTCGATCTGCGCCTCGTAGTCCGCGCGCACGGCCGCGATCTTCGCGTCCGACTCGGCTTCGAGGGCGTCCGCAACCGTCTTTCGGGCGACGCCTCCGACCTCGATCCCCGCCAGCTGACGGAGCTCGGACCAGTGCTGAAGCCTCTCTTCGGCCAGGACGACGATGGCGTTCGCCACCCTCAATCGTCGCAGGCGTCGGTCCGGCCCGACCGCGTGGATGAACGTGATCTTGCCATCGCGGTCGGCCAGAGGGATCTTGACGAACTGATCGAACGCGACCGCCTCATCCCACTGCTCGCGCGGAAGGTCGGCGAAGTACGCCTGAAACCGTCCCTCGGTGGCCGCCCAGTCGGCGAGGGTCAGTGGGACCTCCATCGTCTGCTCGCGGCCGGAATCGTCAAGGTAGCTGAGGATGTACTTCGGCCAGACCGTGTTCATCGACGGATTGCCGTCGAGACTCAGGCAGTCGGAGAACGTCGCACCTCGTTCCGGATCGTAGGTCAGGAACGGGAAGGCCCGGCTTTCGAGAGCGAGCCTGGCCGCCCGGGGTGCGGCGGAGTCAGAAAGGCCATGCTCCAACGGGCACGGTGTGTAGATGTTGAAGAGCGCGGGACGACGCTGTCGGAGCCCTTTCAACACGCCGCCCATGAGGTGCGAGGGCGAGGCCTGCGAGGATTGATGAACGTAGACGCCGCGGTGAGCGATGGCCAGCAGGGCCAGTTCCTTGCGGGCCAGCGGTCCCCCGAAACTGCCGGTTGTGGCCTGGCCTCCGGTGTCGGAGTGCCCCTGCGTGTCGAGAACGACCACGCGAATGGGCTTGCCGGAGACGAGAAGCCGCGAGAGGTTTTGGAAACCCGCGTCGAGCATCGCGCCATCCCCGCCCACCGCGAGGATCGGCGGGCACAGGAGGAATTCTTCGTCGGTGAACTCCTTCCATGTGAAGGAAGCGAACTCCGCCTCGTCGCGATCCGCTTCGTACGTCCCGTCGAGCACCTTCGCGGCACGCCGCACCGCGGCGAAGCCATCCGACATCTTGCGCATGTGCGCCTCGAAGAGACCGAGTGCGACCGATGGCGAGTCGGCGGAGAGGTGGCTGACCCACGGGAAGGGATAGGGATTGTGGGGATAGCTGCTCGCCCAGGTCGAGGAACAGCCCGCGCTGTTGGCCATTCCGAGCGAGGCCCGACCCTTGCCGCTCGGTCCCTGCGTGTAACGCCAGCGCAGGTTGCGCAGGGCATCGGCGGAGCGGGAATACCGTTCCAGCTGAACCCGTCGGCTCTCGTCCACGGGCACCGCGACGGCGCCTTTCGCCTTGGCCGCGGCATGCAGGTCGGCCCCCGACGCCAGCAGTTCGCGCGCTTTGCCGTCGAGCGCCTCGATGAGCGTACCCAGTTGCGCCACGTGCTTTTCCACCCGGGGCGCCATCTCGGCATGGATGGCCGACAGAATCAGATGGACCGCCGTCTTCTCTCCGCAGCCCGCGCAGGCGCGGTCCCCACCCACCATGGAACGGTAGGTGTTCTTCTTGAGGAGCAGAGACGAGGCCGTTCCCACGAACCGGTCGTCGGTATCGGGCAGGCGGTTCCACAGAGCCCAGTTGCGACGCAGGCGCTGCAGTCCCGGCTCGTCCGCGCGGGTCGTGACCAGCGCGCCTTCCGGACACGCCTCGACACAGACATTGCAGCCCTTGCAGGCGTCGGGATTGACGGTGACCGACAACAGTCCGCCCGTCCCCCTGGCCTTCACCTCGAAATCGTCGAAGAAGGGCCGGGTCCGGGCCAGCGGGAACTCGGCCAGTCTGGCCTGAACCACATGGAACTCGGCGTCGGTTTCCGCACGGCGCTCCGCATCCCATCCCATCTTGGAGGCGACAGTGTCGTAAGCAAGAGCGAAGGCCAGGCCGGGCGCCAGCTTCGGTTCCTTCTGAAGCAGCTTGTGCGTCTCCTTCGCCCAGTTGCGCGCGATCGGACGGATTCGCCCCAAAGACACTCCCTCAGTCGAAACATCGATGGCTCCGGTCAGCACGTCCTCGACGCTGTTGACCAGGCCGGGGATGGCGGAGTCGGGGCACTGAGTCCAGCACTCTGCGCAGCCCGTGCACTTGCTCGGGATGAAGCCGGGCACTTCGAGCCGCATCGTGCTCATGTCGCGAGCGGCCGCCGTGGCCGCGGGAATAGCACCGATCGCGGCGAAGGGATCGGCGATGCCATCCTGTCCGAGCTTCTGAACCGAACACACCTGCTCCCAGAAACGCCCCTCGTGGCCGAGGCCCGGCTGAGCGTCGGGCGACTCGATGAGGAGAGGCATGTGCGGCACTTCCCCCTTCTCGTCCCCGAGGTCGACAGGGGAGAGGGTCACGGCCCTGGCTTCGCCGAAGCCGCGGCGCATCGCGGCGACGGTATCGCCGAGGTCTCCACTCCGCTCCGTCTTCTCACTCAGGCCCGCGAGCAACGCGTCCAGGGTCTTGCCCTCGCGCTGCAACAGAGGCGAAGTGCCGAAGAAGGCCCCCGCGAAAGAAGCGCCGAGCATGCTGTAGCGCTCGGCGCTCTCCGTGGCTGAAGCACTCGCGATGGCGAGCGCGTCGAGACAGAAGAGCTTGATCCCGCGCTCGATGATGGTGCGGCGCGCCCGCGAGGGAAGTGTCGGCCAGAAGTCTTCAGGGGAAAGTGCGGTCTGGATGACCAGAATGCCGCCCGCGGTGAGACCCTCGAGAGGCTCGGCGTTTCTGAACGCGTTCGGGTCTGGGGCAAGCACGACGTCGACGCGTCGAGGGACGCTGTTGAGCCTGATGGGCGCGGGGGCCATCACCAGGGAATACGTGGTGGGCTGGCCTTTCTTCTCGGATCCGGCTTGGGGAATCGCCTTGATGTGCAGACCGAGTCCGTCGAAAGCCATCGTGGCGAGATCGCGGCCCATGGTGGCAACGCCCCATCCACCCCGCGAGTGAATGCGAACGACGGTGGAATCCCTCGGCAGCAGATCGAGATCGTGAGCGCTCGGCAGGGCGAGGCCTCTCAGGTGGGGATAGTGCTCGAGCAGGGACTCCTGCCAGATCTGGAGCTTGGGCAGCCGCGTCCCCGGGCGCACGAAGTCGAGGCCAAGGTAGAACTGCCGGCGCGCGGCGCCGCCCTCGAGCATGTTGTCGACCGCAGCCACGATGTCGCCGGGCTGAAGGTCGCGGCCACCCAGGCCGAAACAGGCCGAATAGAACTCGGGCACATCGATGGGACGCACCGCGACGAGATCCTTGTGCGAGCCCCCTCTGCGAGCGTTCTCGATGCCTTTGGACATGGCCGCGCGGGTCTCACGCAGAAGCGGCGGATCGATGGCCAGCGGCTGATCGGCGCGCTCAATCACCAGGACGCCCTGCTTCCCGGCCAGCATTGCGGTGACGAGGTCCTGGGGAAACGGGCGGAACATGGTCAGGTTGAGCACGCCCAGCTTGATGCCGCGTTCGGCGCGGAGGTGATCGACCACCGCCTCGGCATCGCTCACCACCGACCCCTGCGCGACGATCACCCATTCCGCATCCTCGATCCGGTACCCGGACGCCCGTGCATAGCGTCGACCGGTCAGCGTTTGGAATTCTCGGAATGCGGTATCCGCCAGCTCGGCGATGTGATCGAAGTAGAAGGGGCGTTGGGCGGCCACACCCTGCGCGTAACTGTCCGGAGCCTGCAACACCCCGTGCATGGCCGGATAGTCAAGATCGAACATCTCGGGAATGCGGCGACGGGTCTCCCCGAAGACCAGTCGCTGAGCTTTGGTGGGGCACTCGATCCGGTCGGCCGGGTCGCCGAGATACTCCTCGATGAGCGCGCGTTCGGGCAGGCGAAGCGGTTCGATGACCTGGCTGGTGAGGAACCCGTCCTGGGCCACGAGCCCCGGGTTCAAAGACAACTCGGCGATCCGATGCGCCACCACATTCAGGTCGGCCGCGGCCTGGACGTCCTTCGCGAAGAGCTGAAAGAACCCGGCATCGGCGATCGCGTGATACCCCTCGTGTCCGGCCTGTCCGTTTCTGCCTTGTCGGGTCAGGGCGGTCGCCGTCACGTTCATGACGTAGGTGAGCCGCCGTCCGGCCGCCGCGAAGAGCGACTCGTGCATGGCGAGAGCCCCGGGTCCGTCAACGAAACCCGCGGCGCGCAGGCCGGCCATGCTCATTCCGGCGGTGATCGCCGCCGACTCGGATGGGGAAGTGACGAGGTCGTCGATCACCCCGCTCTCCACCGCGCGCACCGCGGCGGCGCCGTCTTTCGCCGCCTTGATGCCGGGAAACCGTGGGGCCGCTGGTGCTTCGGCGGGCGCGGGAGTCTTGTTCCAGAGTTTCATGCACGCTCCGAAAGGTTCCGGGTCGTCGGCCGGGAAAACTGCTGCGCGCCGCTCAACCAGACAATCGCTCCGGTCGGACACCGCTTCACCGCGCCCTCCTCGGCATCGGCAATCCGCCCGTAGTCGACCACCGCGACGCCGCTCGCCACACTGATGAGGCCGGGTGCTCCGTCGAGCACGCACTTGCCGCAGGCGGTGCAGGCCACGTTGCAGGAGGCGAGGGCCTCGTCGCCCGCGATCAGGCTGCGGCATTGAACCAGGAGCTTGTGGGTCACCGGCTGCAGCACGAAGAGATCCTTGGGACAGGCTTCCACGCAATCGCCGCACGCGGTGCACTTGACCGGATCCACCACAGGCAATCCCGTGGCGCTCATGCGAATGGCGTCGAAGGTGCAGGCGCGCGCACAGTCGGCAAGACCCAGGCACCCCCACGCGCATCCTTTCCCACCACCCGCCACCGTGGCCGCGGACGCGCAGGTCTGAAGTCCGCGATACGAGGCGCGCTGGATGGCGACGTCGGCGCCGCCCGCGCAAAGAAGCCGCGCCACCCGCTTGACGCCCTCGCCCGCGTCGACGCCGAGATACGTGGCGATCTCCTTCACCCGCGCGGGTTCCGAGACCGTGCATTTGGCCGGTTCCACCGCGCCTTTCACGGCCTTCTCCGCGAAGGCGCGGCATCCGGGCAGACCGCAGGCTCCGCAGTTGGCCCCGGGCAGAAGGCCCACGATCACGTCAATGCGGGGATCCTCCCACACCTTGAATTTGCGGTTCGCAACCGCGATGAAAGCCGCGAAGACGAGGCCCGTGCCACCCAGGATCAGAACGGAGTCAACGATCATGGCGCGCCTTCGGCTCCCGGGCGTCCTCTAGGCATCACGAGGGAGTCCCGAGGTGTCGAGCAGCCAGCCGGTCAGGCGATCGACCGCGTCGCCCGCGCCGATTGCGGGCGCGCCCGGAGCCCCCTTTGGCCCCGGGACGGTGAACGGGGTGCGCGCGAGATCGGCG
>CAYNHK010000071.1:0-21441 GCA_964396875.1 uncultured Acidobacteriota bacterium
GCGCAATCGGCTGCTGCCGCGCACCGCCTTGACGCGATCACCCAGCACCGACTTCAAGCGATCCTCGAATTCGCCGCGGTATTTAGCACCCGCGACGAGGGCGCCCATGTCGAGGGCCACAACTTTGCGGCCGCGCAGCGATTCGGGGACATCGCCCGCGATGATGCGCTGGGCGAGGCCTTCGACGATCGCGGTCTTGCCGACCCCAGGCTCGCCGATGAGGACTGGATTGTTCTTGGTGCGGCGGGAAAGAACCTGGACCACGCGGCGCACTTCATCCGAACGGCCGATGACCGGGTCGAGCTTGCCCTTGAGGGCCGCGTCGGTGAGATCGCGCGAGTACTTCGCGAGCGCCTCGTAGCGATCTTCGGCATGCGGGTCGTTTGCTTTTTCGGACCCGCGGATCTGCTGCAGCACCCCCGCGAGCTTGTCCCGGGTGATGCCGCGGCGCTTGAGGAGTTCGGCGCCGCGCGTGTCGAGCGAACTGAGGGCGAGGAGGAGATGTTCGGTGGAGACGTACTGGTCCTTGAGCTTCCCCGCTTCCTTGACCGCGGCCTTGAGAAGGGCATCCACACGAGACGACATCACGGTCTTTCCCCCGGTCTGCCTGGGCAGGCTCTCGAGGATGCGGTCGACGTCGGTGGCCAGCTGCTGCGTGTCGACGCCCAATCGTTCCAGGGCCGATGAGACAACGCCCCCCTGCTGATCGAGGGCGGACTTCAAGACGTGCTCCGGCGTGACCTCGGCATGGTCGGCGCCATCGGCGAGCGACTGCGCTCCCGCGATCACTTCCTGCGCGCGCACGGTGAATTGATCCTGTTTCATTGACGAAATCCTCCTCGAGTTTGCGAAGTGGATTCTACGAATACTAAGACGCTTTTGTCAATAAATCTTATTTAATTACAGTCATATTAAAGGCAAATATATGCAAATAGGAACCTTATATCCCTTCTATAGGAGACCTTGCGACGGAAGGACGAGGCCTACCTACCGCGGGAGCGGCCAGGCGTGGAACCGAAGAACGCCTTGTACGCGACCACAAAGCTCGCCGCGTTCGCGTATCCCACCTCGTGCGCCACCGATTCGAGCGAAAGCTCGGTGGACCGGAGGCGTCGCTCGGCGAGGCGCATTCGCGAGGCGGTCTGATAGTCGGAGAGCGTCATGCCGTACACGAGCTTGAAGGCCGCGCGTAGCTTGGTGCGGTTCATCGCGGCGAGACGGCCGAGTTCTTCGATGTCGTAGTGGCGCGCCGGGTCTTCCTCAATGAGGCTGCGGACATTCTCGAGGCGGGCCGCTTCGGCCGCGGTCGGACCCACGGCGCGGGGGATGGCCGCGCTCACGGTGTCGAGGGCCGCGGCGAGGAAAGCGGTCGCTGTCGCCTCCGCATGAATGTCGAGAAAGGGCGCGGGGAGCCTCAGGAGTTCGTCGAGACTCGACATGACCGACATGAGCCGGCCGGATACGCGGCTCTCCCGATGAAACGGTCTCTTCCCGAGGATGACGTCGCGAACCTGCGCGGGGAGGTTCTGGAGACGGTCGCCGAGACGCGCCTTCAGCACCGAGGGCTTGATGACGATCGAGATCGACCGCTCCGGTGCGGTGCCGCTGCCCCGGATGATCTTGCCCTTCGGCTGGTAGATCAGGGCGAGGTCGAGGCCCTTGATGTCGACGCGATCCCGGCCGAGCTGGTAGGTCCGGTCCCCGCGGGTGATGAGACCCACGCGAATGGAGATCCGGTCTTCGCGAACCCGGGTGTCGATCTGCGCGGCCTCGGTGTGGGGCGTCGAGCACATCGCGAACATCACGAGATCCCGGTTCGAGAACACCAGGAAGTCGGGAGGCACGGAACCCGCGACGCTCTCGGTGGGAATGGGAGCCTCCCAGCGGATGATCTCCATGCCGACGTCGCGAAGGTGCGCGCGAAACGTCTCATGCTTGGGAGCGTCGCGGATCGAATACAGATGGCAGGGCATGTTTAGACAAGACTCCGGAGCATGGCCGTGGCACTCGCGGGGCACGCGCCTTGGAACTCCGCGGAGGCTTTGAGGGCGGCGGGCAGCGCGTCGCGAGACACCGTGTGGAATTCACGGGCGGCGAAAAAAAGCTCGGCGGTGGTGGTGAGGAGCGAGACACTCGTGGCCCCGAGTTCGCCCGCGCGAGAGATCGCGAAGCGGTACAAGGCGTCTCCCAGACCTTGGCCGCGCTGGTCCTTGTGAGTTGCGAGCGAGCGCAGGAGCGCCGCGGCGCCATGAATCTCGAGTGCGACCGAGCCTATGACCCTCGAAGAGTCCGCAGGGTCGAGGGCCACCCAGGTCGTGTGCCAGTGGTCGGCGAGGCCCGCCGCGGGCAGGCCGCAATCCGCAAGCAACGCGAGCACGGCCGGACGCTCGGACTCCTCGCATGCCCGGATCACCTTTGGCATGCGCTCAGTCCAGTCATCGACCGCCCTCAACACGACGCGATTCTATCCGCCGGGATCAGGCAGGCATCATGCACGATCGCCCCACCACCATAGACTGCCGGCATGACCCGTTTGAGATTCTTCTCCGGCGTGCTGATGATCGGCGCCTTTGGAATTTCTTCAGCAGCGGAAACGCCCTCGATCCTCGTCGGAAAGATCGTGCGCGCGGACATGCGGAAAGCTCCCTACGCCGACTGGTATGAGCGGCAGTATTCGGGATACCGGCCGGCGAAGGAACTCGTCGAGAAGCTCAAGGCCCCGCTCGCAGGGGTGTCGATCGAGGCGTACTTTGGGACATGGTGCGGCGACTCCCGCCGCCAGATCCCCCGCCTCCTGCGCCTGCTCGATGCCGCGGACTTCGACGAGAGCCGCCTCACCATGATCGGGCTGTCGGACCTTTCGATGGAGTTCAAGAAGGCGCCCGGAAATCCTGAAGCGAAACGCCTGATTCACCGCACGCCCACGATTGTTCTCCTTCGCGCGGGAGTGGAGATCGGTCGGATCGTGGAAACCCCCGAAACCTCGCTCGAGGGCGATCTCCTCGCGATCCTCGAAGGTCGCGGACCCACTCCGAAGTACGGAGCCGAGGCATGGATTCATCAACTCTTCTCCGAACGCCCGGCCGCCGAGGTCGAGAAAGCCCTCGAATCGGCCGGACCCGAGGTCTTGAAGCGAAGCGATCCGGACTCGCTCTCGCACTACGCGGAATACGACCTCCTGCGAAACGGCCGCGCCCGCGAGGCGAAGGCGCTTCTGGATCTCCATCTCAAGTTGAATCCGCGGTCGGTGGCCGGCCACCTTCTGCTCTCCGACGCTCTGGTCTCCCTTGGACGCAGGGCGGACGCCCTCGCGGCTGCGGAGCGGGCGCTCGCGATCGAGCCTGCGAACACCCGCGCCCAACGCGCCGCGGCGAAGCTGCGCGAGTTCTGACCCTCAATTCGGCGGGAAGATCAGGGGCAGCGCCGCTTCCGATGTGAACATGCAACGGGCGTTGTGCCCGCAGAGCGGGACGACAGTCACGGTGTGCTTCGCGCCGAACTTCTCGTTTACTCGCCTGGCAAAAGCCTGCCCGCGGGCAAGGCGCGTAGGTCCCTGAGCCATGGCCGGGCAGGAGCTGTCGAACCCTGCGAGAGGGAGGATGTCCAGTTCGCCGAGCAGAACCGTGGTCGGGCGCGACGCCATCTGCTTCCTGATCTGATCGTCGGTCTGCTTCGCCGAGTAGCCGCTTCGGTTGTTGAGGCCGAACGGCCATTGATCCCAGGTCGCACAGCTTCGCGCATCGCCAAACGGGCGGAAGGGCGGCGCGTCCGCAGGAGCCTCGGGAATGTACCCCGGAGCGTTGGCGGTCAGGGCATAGGCCGCGATGGTCGGCCGCGCGTCGTCCGGGTAGGCGTAGCTCGAGGGATTCGAGATGACGTAGGTGACCGGCACGCCCAGTGTGTCATGCACCTGGTTCGTCATCTCGTACCGATTCACCACCTGCCCCCCCGCGGAATGCCCGGCCACCACGATGACCTTGAGGTTCGGAAATACGTCCTTCTTCGCCACCTTGCGCAGAATCTCGTCGACGAAGTCGAACGAGGTCAGCAACGGATGCGTGATCGAGGGCCCACCCGAGCGCCACGTGTTGCAGTGCCAGCTGATTTCGTTCTCGCCCAGTGCGTCCTGGCATCGCGTCCCGTCGTTGCTGGCCATGCGGGGCGAGATGACTAGCGTGTTCTCCAGGGCGCCTCCGAGGAAGGCGGCCGCGGTGGCGGAACGGAAGTAGTTGTCGGCGTCACGCCCGGCCCCATGGATCAGGACGAAGACGCGGGTGATCGCTTCGTTCTTAACGCCGAGCGGATAGGTTCGATAAACGAGCGAGCGCTGGGGTCCGCCGCCGAGCGTGACCCACTCCGCGCAATTGGGCGAGGCCGTCGTGCAGGGGGCGGCCGATGCGGACGAGGCGGCGAGGACGGTGAGGGCGAGCTGAGCGAAGCGAATCATGAGCGTCTCCTTCCGGGTTCCCCGGAAGCTTAGCGGCGCTTCGGTCCGCTGCGGACATCAGCCCTGAGGGGGCGGTGTGATCGCGTCGGTGAGGGGTCCCGCCAATTCGTCGTAGACGCGGTGGAGGTACCAGGAGACAAGGTAGAGATCGAACTGCTGGTTCATCCGCGGGTCGTCTCCGGTGATCCGCGTCCGGAGTTTTTGAAGTGCGGGGGAAATCGCGGCGATCGCCTCTTTCGGAGTGAGACCTTTCGCGCGGGATTCCTTTCCGTGTCGAAGCAGTTCCCGAAAGACATCCATGGTCGAGTGAAGGAGGTTCTCGTCGCGAAGAGGCTCGCCATGGCCGGGAATGATCACGCCCACGTCGAGCGCGTCGATTCTCTCGAGTGTGTTGAGCCATCCTGTCGGGTAGACGCCGAGGGCGAAGGCCACGGGATTCACGAGCAGGTCACCCGTGACCACGATCCCCTCCTTCGGCAGGTACAAGAAGGCGTCCCCGGGTGTGACCGCGCGCCCATGGTTGAGGACGCGAATCTCGCGCTCTCCCAGATGGATCGTGAGGCTGTCGCCGAAGGTGACATCTGGAAACGTGTGAGTCACGGAGCGCTTCTGATCGAGAAAGAAACGGCCCGTGGCGAGCGCGGTCTTGAGGCGCGCCAGATTGGCTGGCGGTGGTGTAGCCGCTTCCGCCGCCGCGACGCGTTTCGCCAGGTCGTCGAGGTAACCCGGCAGATCCTCGTTGATTCCCGGTCGGTTGAACTCGATCGCCGGCCCCATCATCATTTCCCGCGTCTTCTCGTGAGCGATGACGCGGACATCGGGGAAAGCGCGACGATAAACCTCGGTGCCGTACCAGTGATCCCAATGCCAGTGGGAGTTCACCACGTACTTCACCGGTTTATCGGTGAGCTTGCGGATCTCAGCGAGAACCGCCTCCGCCGCGGCCTTCGTGCCGTTGGTGTCGAACACGAGGACGCCCTCGGAAGAAAGGATCGCCACCGAATTCCCGTCGAGGCCGACATCGCCATAGGGTGGAGTGACGAAGACGTACACCCCTTCCGCGGCCTGGATCCGCTTCGGCGGCTCGTGTGACTGGGAAGTCGCATGGGAAGCCAGGACCATCAAAAGAAGGAACGCGAGCGCTCGTGGTTTCATCATGGCCCCGTTGTTAGCAAGCCGCGTGCCCGCACGGCGCCCTGCGAAACCGAGAACTAAACTTGGCCCATCGTGGCCGACATGCGACGCCTTCGCCCGTGGATCATCTTTGGATTGATCCTCCTGATCGGGGCGATCGTCTTCCGGCTGGTCGCGGGATATGCGGAGAGCAGGATCGCCGCGCGGATCGAAAGCGAAGCGAAGAAGCTCGGGATCGGCGTTCGATACTCTGAACTCCGGGTCGGGCTGTTCCCGCCTTTCCGCATGTCCGATGTCGTGGTCGAAGAACCAGGCAAGGCGACGGTTCGGATCGAGCGGCTCTCCGTTCATCCGCGCATCCGCGGGTCGAAGGGCTTCGGCCTTCTCGCGCGCGTGGCGCTTGGCGAGGTCACCCTCGCCCTTCCGGCGGAGTTCGAAGCACGAGTGAAGCCAACCAGCTGGGAGGTGGATCGCAATTCAGCGCGGCTCGACACACCGGTGGGGGGCCTGAGCTTCATCAAGGGGTCGAGTCCGCGAGGACAAACGTACGACCTGCGGGCCCGCGACCTGAGTCTCGATGCCCTCGGGGCGATCGCGGTGGAGGGCGCCGCATCGAAGAACCTCGGGTTGGTGAATGGCGGCGTTCATGCCGAGGGCGATCCGCGCCGCGATTTCCAGGCGACCTGGCGCTTCGCGGGTTTTGGAGGCGAAACGAGCGGAAGTCTGATCGTCCTGCCCGGCACGCCCGAGCCGAAGACCCAGCTTCAGGCCTCGATGAAGGACCTCGATTTCGGCCACGTCCTCCGTTCGCTCGGGCTCGAGGTCTCCGAATCACCCGACTCGCTTGGTTCGCTCTCCGGCACGCTGAGCGCGAGCGGAATGCTGAGCGACCCCGCGACCCTCGACGTGATCCAGGACCTGCGCTTCGTTGCGCCAAAGAAGAAGCCGGCGGAGGTTCTCCGCGTTCGCGGCGAGTTCACCCATCACGTCACCACGAACTCGGGCGCGCGCAAGTCCATCGAGGTCTCCCCCGCCTCGCCCGATTTCATCGCAATCGCCGACGTACCCCCGCTCTTCATCCGCGCCCTCCTCATCGCGGAGGACTCCGCCTTCTTCTCGCATCCCGGCATCGACCTCACAGAAATGCCGAGGGCCATCGCGATCAACATGAAGCGGGGCGGCGCGTTCCGCGGAGCTTCGACCATCACCCAGCAACTGGCCAAGAATCTCTACCTCACCCGGGAAAAGAGCTTGCAGCGGAAACTCCGAGAACTTTCGTACTCGTTCCTGCTCGAGGCCACCCTCGGGAAGCAGCGGATCCTCGAGGTGTACCTCAACATCATCGAGTGGGGACCAGGCCTCTATGGTTTGAGACCGGCGGCGCGACACTACTTCGACAAGGAACCGTACGCACTCTCGCCGAGAGAGATCTCCTTCCTGGTCACACTGATTCCAGGACCCATCAAGTACCAGGGATCGATCCGGGACGGCGAGGTAAGACGAGGATTCGACACGATGGTCAACAACCTGCTCGTGAAACTCCGCTCGGTGGACGCCATCTCGGAGGAGGAATACGAAGCGGCCCGCGCGGAAACGCTGCTCTTCCGGGGACAGCCGCCGCCCGAATTCGAAATCCCCGAGGTGCCGATCGGTCAGTGAGCGCCGTGCATCACCTGGATCTTGTGGATGAGCCAGGATCCGCCTCCCCGAGCCGCGGCCACGACCAGCAGGACGGCGATCAGGATCAGGATGAGTGTTGTTGTTCTGCGCATGATCATTCGAACCCCAGAGCTTCCCGAACCGGCGCGCGCGACGCGTTCCAGGCGGGAATGAAGCTCGCCAGAGCACTCAGGATCAGCGACACCACGAACCAGATCGCGAGGCCGCTTGGGTCGAAGAGGAAATTCAGGCCGCTGCGGAACATCGCACGAGCCACGAAGTCTCCAAGAAGACGGCTGACCGGGCCGGCGATCACCGCCGCGATGAGAAAGCTCATCACACCGATCGCGAGCGCTTCGGTCACGACGATCAGCCAGACCGATCGAGACGATGCGCCGATGGCGCGCAGCACGCCCATCTCGCGGCGGCGCTCCAGGACATTGAGGCTCATCGTGGTCATGAGGCCAAGCCCCCCGACGCCTCCGATGATCACCGACATCACCACCAGGAAGATGTAGACCATCAGCATGTGCTGATCGAAGCCGTAACGGCTCTCGGCGGTGCTGGTGGTCGATAGCGCCCGGATGCCCTCGGCCTCGAGGCTCGGATCGAGCACCTCACGAAAGCGATCGATCGACGCCGCATCGGATCGGTCGAGGGCCACGCGCACGGAGTTGGCCATGCCCACGTGACCACCGGCCCGCTCGAAGTACGCCCGCGGGACATACGCCACCGGCGGCGAGAAGGCCTCGCGCGCGATGCCCACCACGCGCCAGGTCGAATCCGCCGGGCCCATGCGCAGGGTCAGCGCCTCACCCACGCGGATCTGCGGATAACGCGCCACGAGGGCGGTGTTCGCGACGAGTGTGTCGGTCTCATCGGGCAGCAAGTCGCGCCCTTCGCCGATATCGAGCTTCAGGACTCTGGTGGCCGACTGGACGCCGAGCACCGTGAAACGGCTGCCGCCCGCAGCCGTCCCCGCATGCCCTCCACCCCCACCGCCCCCGGCGTGAGGCCCGCCGCCTGAACTCGTTGCCGCGGGAGCCTCCTCAGCGGGCGAGACCACCACCCCGTTCGTCGCGATCCACCCCTCGAAACGGGTGGCGCCGGGCAGCTTTGAGATGGCGCGGCTCAGCTGCTCCTCGGAGTACATCGTGCCGAGGTTGATGGACAGATCGAACTTCTTCGATGCGAAGAGCTGATCGATCGTGTTGATCATGGAGGCGCGGACATTCAGCGCGGACATGAAGAAGAGACCGGCGACGCTGAGCGTCAGGACGGTAAGGGCCAGCCGGCTTCGTCGCCTGAAGCTGTTCCTGACCGCGAAAAGGACGGGGCGCGCGAGACCGCCCACGGACGTGAGGGCCCGATCGAAGCGGGAAGCGCCGAAACCACGGTCCGAGACGCCGTAGTCCGACAATGCGGCCCAGACCGTGATGGAACTCCCTTTCGCCACCGGATACGCCGCGGCCAGGAGCGGCGTCAACAAGCCGATGATGGCCACAAGCGCGTAGACCCAGACGGGCACGGCGAAACTGGTGATGTCGAAGTTGAGGAAGACCGCGAGGTAAAGGCAGAGGGCCCGGGCGCCCAGGACGCCGATGGGAAGGGCGATGACCACGGCCGCCACGCCGAGCAGAGACGCCTGACCGAGATAGATCCGCGCGATCTGCCCGCGAGCCCCGCCGATCGCTTTCATCATCCCGATCTGCCGCACCTGCGAAGCCATGAGCGCGGTGAGGAGATTCACCACGAGGACGCCGCTCAGCGCGAGTACGAGCAAACCGAAGCTCGAGATGGCGAGGAGCAACATCCCCATGAGGTCGGCGTGAGGGTGTTTGCCGGGATCCGGAATATCGACGCTCCGAACGATCCGACCGCTTTCCTCGAGACGCTGCTTCAACTCGTCCACGACCCCGGCGATATGGGCCTTGTCGAAGGCATTGTCAGCCACGAGGATCTTGAGCTGATCGAGATAGGGCGTCTCCCCGAGCAGCGTCAACGTTTCGAGAGTGATGTAGCCGTAGACGATGTTCTCCATCCGCGCCTGGGCCTGGCCGACATCGTGGACGCGGCCGGCCACGCGAAGCGTCGCGAACTCGCCGTTTGGCCCGCGAACGGTCACGGCATCGCCGATGTTGGCCTTCGCGACCTGGAACGCGTCGCGCTCGATGAGGAGTTCGCCCGGACCGGGGGGCCACGCTCCGCTCTCGCGCACGAGGGTGCTGACCCGGATATCCGCGTAGTCCTTCACCACGAAGAGCATCAGCGTGCGCCACTGCGCGGGACCGGCCTTGATCCGCCCGCTCACGACGCGCCTCGCCTCGGCGATGGCGACGCCTCGGGTGGACGCCGCGACCTTCAGCGCGTCATCGTCGACCCGGTCCATCCGCAGCGTGGCGGAGGCCGGGTTGCTGGCGAGATAGCCCTGGTTCAGCTCGCGGTCGAGGATCGCGAACGTCGAAAGCACCGCGGAGAAGGCCGCGATGCCGAGGGCCATGGCGAGGGCCACCAGGATCGATCGGGTGCGCTCCTGCCAGAAGTCGCGGACCACCTTGCGCCACGGTGTCGTCATTTCACGACCGTCCCGTCGGCGATGTGCACGGTTCGATCGACCACACCCGCGATCTCGCGTTCGTGGGTCGCGATCACCACCGTGGTCCCGGCACTCGCCATGCCGCGCAAGAGGTCCAGCACGTCGCGCGCGGTCACCGAGTCGAGGTTTCCCGTGGGCTCATCGGCGAGGATCACCGGCGGTTCGTTGGCGAGGGCGCGGGCGATGGCGACACGCTGCTGCTGGCCCCCCGAGAGTGCGGAGGGCAGTTTGTCCGCCTGATCCGCAACACCCACGCGCTCGAGCAGACGGGTCGCCCGTGCGCGTCTTTCCGCAGGTGGAAACACCGAGGAGAAATCCATGGGAAGCATCACGTTCTCCGCCACGGTGAGGGTCGGAAGAAGCTGGAAGAACTGGAAGACGAGACCCACGTGACGGCCGCGCCACCGGGCGAGTTGGTTTTCGCTCATCCCCTCGATCGAAGCGCCCCCCACGTTCACGGAACCCGCCGTCGGACGATCGATCCCGCCGACCATGTTGAGCAGTGTGGACTTCCCGCTTCCGGATTTGCCCACGATCGCAACGAACTCTCCAGAATCGATAGTGAGGTCGACGCCGCGCAGGGCGGCGAAGGCCCCGGCCGGCGTCTCGTAGGTCTTGTTGAGGCCCTGCAGTTGAATCAGCATGCGGGGACGCTAGCGAGGTCGTTCTGAACCGGGCGTGAACGTGACGTTCAGCCGCGGTTCAGGTCGAGGTGGGCTATAACCCGATTGGAGAACCACCCTGAGAGTCCTGGTTGTCGAAGACGAAGCGCTGCTCGCGAAGCAGCTCGTGACCGCGCTGGGAGCGGCGGGCTACGCTGTCGACTCCGCCGAGGACGGAGAAAAGGCCGACTTCATGGGTCAGACCGAAGGGTACGACGCGGTGGTTCTCGATCTCGGCCTGCCGAAGATCGACGGGCTCACTTTGCTTCGGCGGTGGCGCGAGCAGGGGCTCTCGGTGCCGGTGGTCGTTCTCACCGCGCGGGGCGCCTGGCACGAGAAGGTGCAGGGCATCGACGGCGGCGCCGACGATTACGTGTCGAAGCCATTCCGCATGGAAGAACTGCTCGCGCGTCTGCGCGCCTTGATCCGCCGCTCCGGTGGCCTCGCGAGTCCGGCCCTGCGGTGCGGTTCGATTTCGCTCGACCCGAGGAGCGCCCGCGTCACGAGGGATGGCGTCCCGGTCAAGCTCACCGGGCACGAGTTCCGCGTGCTGTCTTACCTCATGCACCAGAAGGGCCGCGTGGTGCCGCAAAGCGAACTCACCGAACACATCTACGCGCAGAATTTCGACCGCGACTCAAACACCGTCGAAGTCTTCATCGCACGGCTTCGGCGAAAGCTGGGGGCTTCGACCATCGAGACGGTCCGCGGCCTCGGTTACCGGATGGAGGACGCGCCTTGAAGTCTCTGCGCGCCCGCCTCCTCGCGGGCTCCGTGCTGTGGACGATCGGCCTCATCGTCGTCACCAACGCCTTGACCCTGAGTCTGATCTTCCACCGGTTCGCGGGCCCGGTGGTGCACATCGGCGCCATGTCGATGCTGGCCGCGGGCCTTCTGATCGCCGGTCTCTCTCAACTTCGAAGCGTGCTCGCGCCCTTCCGGCAGTTGCAGAGCCGGCTCGCCGCGGTGAAAGACGGATCAAGCGCCCGCGTGGAAGGCGCCTTCCCCACGGAAGTGGCGCCCGTCATCACGGACCTCAATGCCCTTCTCGATCATCGCGCTCAGCTCGTGCAGAGGGCGATCGCGAAGGCGGGCGACCTCGCGCACGGCCTCAAGACACCGCTCGCGGTTCTGGGCCAGGAGTCTGAGCGATTGAGCGCCGCGGGGCAGCATGAAGCCGCGGCGATCGTGGCGCAACAGGTCGAGAGAATGAGGCGGCAGATCGATTACCACCTCGCGCAGGCCCGGGCCACGGCTTCGGGCGCCACGCTTGGCGCCACCTGCCCGGTGGCGGCGTCGGCCGAGGGTCTTTCCCGCACGCTGACCCGCCTGTACGTGGAGCGAAATGTGGGCATCGATGTGCGCGTTCCCGCGTCGCACTGCGTCCGGGTGCAGCGCGAGGACCTCGACGAGATGCTCGGGAATCTCCTCGACAACGCCTGCAAGTGGGCGCGAAACCAGGTTCGGATCGAATCTCTCGAAACCGACGGCCGCACCACGATACTGGTCGACGATGATGGTCCAGGGATCCCCGCCGGTTTGCGCGAGAAAGTCCTTCAGCGTGGCGTCCGCGCGGATGAAGCGGCCCCCGGCTCCGGCCTGGGTCTCGCCATCGTGCGCGACCTTTCCGAACTCCACGGCGGGTCGATCGCGATCGAGGCCGCGCCCCTCGGCGGCGTCAGGGCCAGGCTGGTTCTACCCTCTTGCTCGGGGACTCCGCGGGGCTGACACACACTCGCGCCTCCGGACATCGACGTTCCGGAAACGAACACCGCACCGCCCCAAACGCGGCACTTCGCGAGGCACAGACATTGCTGCGCCTCGCAACCGTGATCCCTCTCCCTCAAGACCTCAAGGTCGCCCTCCGCCGCTTGAGGGCCAATCGGGCGACGAGCCTGGTGGTGATCACGACGCTTGGCCTGGTTCTAGGGGCCAACACACTCGCATTCAGTTTTCTGAACGAAATTCTCCTCAACCCCCTCCCGGCGATTTCGGACAAGAGCGCCTCGTGAATCTCCATCGCTTTTCGAATGAGCATGACGGTCTCAAAGGTTTCTCGTTCCCGGCGTTCCAGAACCTCGCGCAGACCGAACTCTTCGAGAAAGGGCTCGTCGCCTTCAACGGTCGAGGCCTCTCGCTTCAACATGGCGGCGCGCCCTCCCTCGTCTTCGGCATGCTCGTCACGGAAAACTACTTCGAGGCGCTGGGCGTACGGCCCCGACTGGGCCGGGGTTTCACCGCGGACGACAACCGGCGCGGGGCCGAGGGCGTCGTGGTCCTCTCCGATTCGATCTGGCGGACGAGGTTCGGCTCCGATCCCTCCACACTCGGAAGCTCGATTCGCGTCAACGGCCACCCCTTCCGCGTTGTAGGAATCGGTCCCCCTCGTTTCGCCGGCCACTTCGTGGGCTTTGCCGCCGATCTGTGGACACCGATCGCATGGGCGCCCACCATCAGCGGACAAAGCGACGTGATGGAGGACCGGAGTTCGGCGTGGATCGAGACATTCGGCCGACTCAAGGCCGGAAGCGCCATCGGTGCCGAACCAACCCTTACGCCGCTGTTGTCGTCTCTCCCCGCCATGCAGGGCGCGGCCGGGGTTCCGGAGCGGATCCTCGTCGAACCACTCACCGGAATCGATCGCGACCTGAAAATCCCGACCACCGCGTTCCTCGCCCTCCTTCAGGGGGCGACGCTTCTGGTGGCGCTGATCGCCCTCGTCAATGTCTCGGGCCTTCTCCTCGCGCGAAGTGTCGACCGGCGGCGGGACACGGGCGTGCGGCTGGCCCTGGGCGCCTCTCAGAACAGGCTGGTTGCTCCCTTCGCGATCGAAGCGGTCATCCTGTGCGGTCTGGGGTCTTTGGCCGGGCTCGGGGTGGCGACGCTGGTGGCGCGCGTGGCGCCAGGCTGGCTCCCCCCGTTCGCGATCCCCGTTCGCTTCGATCTCGCCCTGGACGGCGCGACGTTCGCTTTTTCCGCGGCCGCGGCCCTCGCCGGCACGTTGATCGCGGCGGTCGGCCCGGCCCTTGCCGTCGTTCGAAGCGAGCCCTCGTCCGTGCTGCTCGATGGCGGGACGCAGCGAACCGCGGGCTCGAAGTGGCGATCCGCGCTGGTGGTCGGCCAGGTCGCCTTCGCAACCACGGTCCTCGTCTGCGGATCCGTGTTCGCCCGCTATCTCGTCCAGGCCGCCGCGGCCTCGCCCGGCTTCGATCTCGACCGCGTGCACGTGGCCAGAATCGACACCTCCGTCCTTGGCCTCAGTGGAGACGCGGCGGCCCCGCTTCAACGGAGGGCGGTCGAGGCGGTCCGGAGCATTCCCGGCGTGGAGCGAGCCGCGTTCTCACGGGTCGCGCCCTACAGCGTGGGGACACCCACGCTCGACGTTCGGGATACGTCGATCGCGGGGGTGAGGCCGTGGATCCAGGCAGACTGGAACGCGGTGTCGCCCGGGTTCTTCGAAACTCTCGGGATCGGGCTCTTGCGAGGTCGGGACTTCATGGAGATCGACACCGCGAGCGCTCCACGCGTGGTTGTGATCAGCCAATCCCTGGCGCAGCGGGTTTTCGCCTCGGAAGATCCCATCGGCCGATCCCTGGCCCTCGGCCCCACAGAGGCCGCGGCCACCGTGGTGGGCGTGGTCGCGGATGTTTCGTTACGAAGGCTCGGTGAAGAGCCCCGTCCGCTCCTCTTCCGGCCCTTCGACCAGGCCCCCTCGCCACGGATGACGATCTTCGCCCGCACGGAGAATCCGAATACGCTCGCCATCCCCATCCGGTCCGCACTGTCGGGCGTGGCCCCCGACCTTCCTCTGCTCGAGTCCATGTCGATGCGCGAGTCCGCGTCGTTCTCGCAGACCGGAGCGCGCGTGGGAAGCCGGGCTGGTCTCGCCCTGGGACTCCTCGGGCTCGGACTCGCGGCCACCGGCCTGTTCGGCCTCATCGCCCAGACCGTGGCCGCCCGCGTTCGCGAGATCGCGATCCGCATGGCGATGGGCGCAACCGCCGCGCAGATCCTGGGCCTCGTTCTCACGGAGGGCTCCCGCCTCGGCGCCCTGGGCATCGGCATCGGATTGTTGAGCGGGCTCGGTCTGGCGCCGGTCGTGGGCGCGCTTGCGCCAAGCGTCGATGCAATGGACCCGCTCGCGTTCGCCGCGGCCGCGCTCACCGTCATGGGCGTCGTGGTCGTGGCCACGATCGGTCCGGCGTGGCGGGCCTCCCGAATCGCGCCCCAGGTGGCGTTGCGATCAAACTAGCTCCGGAATGAGGACAGCATGAAACAACCAGCTCGCGGCGGCCTTCTCCTTCTTCTCCTGGCGTTGATCGCCGCTCCGGCCGGCGCGGCAGGCACGCTCTCCGAGACACTTACCGCGGAGATCAACCGCAATCGCGCGGTGCTCGACGCGCTGCCCTCTTCGCCTTTCGTCGACGGCGAACGACCCCGGGTCAAGGGCCAGCTCGACGACGCGCTGGCGCTCTTGAAAGCCAACCGTGTGAACACCGCGATCGAAACCCTGTCGTCGGCCATCCCCGGTGTATCGGCCCTGGCCCGAGCCGGGACGGGTTGGGACGACACCGGCAAGGGCTCCGGAAAGGGTATCGAGGCTCTCGCCAGGGAGTGGGAGGATGTCGGCCGGGTGATCCGCCTGGATCGCGCGAAGTTCCCCGCGAAGAAGCCCGATGGCCAGTCCGCGTTCATCCGGGCCCAGGCAGAACAGTCGCTGGGTCAGATCGACGAACACTATGCGGTGGCGGTCGACTACGGTCGTTTCAGCGGAGTGACGTCGGGGGCTTACTACCTTGGTCGGGCCGAGGGCCATCTGGCACTCGCTCTCTTCCTCTCCGGACTGACCCCGACTTCGTCGAAGGGTCCGGCCGTGGTCACGTCGTTCGCCACGCCGATCGCCAGGGTAGAGAACGACATCGTCTCCGCCTACGCCCGCCCCGGCTCGACCGCGCAGCACACGAACTTCATCCTCGCCAACTCTTCCCTGAAGCTCGCGAAGGAGCTGGATCAGCGCGGCTCTCCTGGAGGAGCCCTCGTTACCATGCTCCGAAGCCTCTTCGCCCTCTCCCTTGCCACCATGCCGCCGGCCGGTCCCGAGATGGAAAAGCCGCTCGCGGCGAAAGCGGATGAGTTCGAGAAACAGTTCGCCGCCTCGGACCGCGACGAGAGCATCGGCCTTGCCTTCGTGGAGAAGGCGCGCATCGCACTCGAGAGAAGCCATGCGGGAGGTGAGGCGGCCGATCGCGAACGCCTTCGGGCCGCTGCCCTCATGGGCGCCGTGGTTCCCCGGTACATCGAGGTGACGAGAGGGTGCGAAAAATGATCGAACGTCGCGATGTCTTGAAGGCGATCGCCGGAACCGCCCTCGCCACGGTCGCACGGCCGCTCACCGCGGCCACGACGGGCAAGGTGAGGGTCACCCTCGTCCGCTGGCCGTACACGTGAAACCTCTCCGATCCGGCAAGTTTGCTGGCCAAGGCGGTCGTCCATTCGTTCGGTGAAAAAGCCGAGTTCGTCGAGGAGAACTTCTCCGCATCGGTCCTCGCGAAGAAGTTCGGCATCAAGTTCTACCCCGCGATCTTCGTGAACGAAGTCCTGATCGCGAAGCCCTCCGACTTCTTCGGCAACACGACGGGCCGGTACATCCCCTGGCGGGAGCCAAAGAACCAGGAGCGTTTCCGCTCCGACCTCACGCGCATGATCGAGATCGCCATGCGCGACGGTGGGGCGCTCGAGAAGGAACGGGTCGCCCCGGAAGCCTCGGCGCCCTCGTCGATCGCGTCGCTTCCCGCCTTTTCGCTCACCGACCTCGGCGGCAAAGCCATCGACGAGAAATCGCTTCTCGGCAAAGTGACGGTCATCGAGTTCTGGGCGGAATGGTGCCCGCCCTGCCGCTCGACCCTGGCCTGGCTGGGCGAAGCCCAGAAGAAGTACGGGGACAAGGTCCAAGTCCTCGGCATCGCCGTCGAATCCGAGGAGCCGAACATCCGCGCCATGGTCGACTCGTTGAAGCTGCCCTATCCAAACGCCATGGGCTCACCGGACATCGCCATGAAGTTCGGAGACATCGTGAGCGTGCCGACGCTATTCGTCTTCGATCGCAACGGGAAGACGGTTCGCGTGTTCTACGGCGCGCCACCCGACCTGCACGAACAAGTCGACGGCGCCATCGCGGTAGCCCTCAAGTAGCGCGCGGGCATGCGCGGCATGCCCCTACCGTCCCGGGTAGCGGATCGTGCCGGTGAGTTCGTTGATGTCGTTCAACTGGTGTCGCTTCAGGTAGTCGAGGACGCCCGCTTCGATCTCGGTGTAGACGGTTGGCCGGGAGAAGTTCATGGTGCCCACCTGGACCGCACGGGCGCCGGCGATGAAGAACTCGAGCGCGTCGTTGGCGGACGCGATACCACCGATGCCGATGATCGGTATCTTGACCGCGCGCGCGGCCTGCCAGGTCATCCGCACCGCCAGCGGGCGGATGGCGGGACCGGAGAGCCCCCCGGTACCGAACGCGAGTTTCGGTTTGCGCGTCTCGACATCGATCGCGAGACCAAGGAAGGTGTTCACGCAGGAGATGGCGTCCGCACCTGCCTCCTCACACGCCCGCGCGAAGACCGTGATGTCGGTGACGTTGGGCGAGAGCTTCGGAATCACGGGCAGGCGGCTGGCCTTGCGAACGGCCGCCACCACTTCATGGGTCATCACCGGGTCGGTACCGAAGGCGATGCCGCCGGTCCTCACGTTGGGGCAGGAGATATTGACCTCGAGGGCATGGACGCCTTCCGCCTCGCTCGCGATCCGCGAGACCTCGGCGTACTCCTCGACGGTTTCGCCGCAGACGTTCACGATGACCGCGGTGTCGAAGGAGCGCAACTGAGGAAGCACTTTCTCGACAAAGGCTCGAATGCCCACACCCTGGAGACCGATCGCGTTGAGCAATCCCGCCGGGGTTTCGGCGATGCGGGGAACGTCGCACCCGTCGCGCGCGGCCATGTAGAGGCCTTTGGTCACGATGCCGCCGAGGGTCGAAAGGTCGACGACGTGCGCGATCTCGACCCCGTACCCGCAGGTGCCCGATGCGGCGAGGAAGGGGTTCTTCAGCTTCAGTGAGCCGATGTCAGCCGCCAGCGAAGGAGCGCGGTTCATTTCAGTGGGGCCACACAACGCGTCTCGAATCGAAAACCGGGCCTTCGGTGCAGGCAGGTCGGTTCTTCGGCTTGCTCTCCCCCGGCTCCTGAATCTTCACCACGCACCCGAGACAGGTCCCGACGCCGCACCCCATCCAGGGATCCAGGCTGACTTCACACGGAAGGCTCCGGGCTTCGGCGATCTTCGCCACCGCAAACATCATCGCCTCGGGCCCGCACGCGTAAAGACGCGCGGGTCCGCGGTCGCGATCGAGTGCGTTCAGGAGCGGGACGGTCACCCGGCCCTTCTCGCCCCGCGAACCGTCGTCAGTTGAAAGCGTGAGCGGGATCCCGCGGCGTTCGAGTTCGGCCACGAGCGGCAGCTCGGCGGAACTGCGACCTCCATAGAAGAGGTGGAAATCGGAGCCCGAGGCCTTGAGGCGGCGAGAGAACAGAGCAAACGGCGCAACACCGTAGCCGCCGCCCACGAGCTGGACGTGCTCCCCGGCGGACGGCGTAGTGAAACCGTGACCCAGAGGGCCGAGCACGCGCGCGTTCTCACCTTCCCGCAGGTCGAACACCGCCTTCGACCCCGGGCCCACCGCCTTGAGGAACACGGTGAAATGGCCGGCTTCAGGATCGGTGTCCATGATCGAGAACGGCCGGCGCAGGATGAGATCCGTCTCGGCCTCGGGCTGAATCATGGCGAACTGACCGGCCTCGGCCTGAGCGACCTCCCGGTGTTCGAAGGTGAGGAGGACGTACGCGCCGCCAAGCGATTGGCGCTTGAGCAGGCGGCCGACCCGATCGGCCACCGCGGAGGCTGGCCGAGCGCTCACTTCGCCTCGTCTTCTCTGGCCTGCGTCATGGCCTCGATCCGCGACTCGAGTTCGCGAACGCGTTTGATCAGCTCGGGAAGCTGCTTGATCCCGCCGCTGACCTTCAACCAGGTTCTCGCGTCCACGGCCGGGGTCCCGGCCACGCGGGACTTCGAGGGCACTTCGCCGTGAAGGCCGGACTGGGCGCTCGCAATGACGTCGTCGCCGAGCGTCACATGGTCGGCGATACCCACCTGTCCGGCGAGGATGACTCGATCGCCGACTTTCGTACTCCCCGCGACCCCCACCTGCGCGCAGATGACGCCGTCTGCTCCGATCGAAACGCTGTGCCCGATCTGCACGAGGTTGTCGAGCTTCGTGCCGCGACCGATCCGCGTCACCCCCATGGAGGCCCGGTCGACCGCGGTGAGGGCGCCGATTTCAACGTCATCCTCGATCTCGACGATCCCGACCTGGGGGATCTTGATGTATTTCCCGCCCGCGTCCTTCGCGAAACCGAAACCGTCGGCGCCGATCACCGCGTTGTTGTGAACGATGACCCGGCGGCCGATCCGGCAGCCTTCGCGAAGGGAGACGCCCGAATGCAGGACCGCATCGTCGCCCACCACGGCGTCCCGGTAGACGACGACGTGGGGATGAAGGACCGCTCGAGCGCCAATTGAAGCGCCCATTGCGACGGAAGCGAAGGCTCCGACGTGAGCGGTGTCGTCGACCCGGGCGGTGGGATGAACCACCGCGGTTGGATGAACCCCGGGAAGCTCGGGAGGGGCGGGGTGGAGAATCGCCGCGGCCCGTGCGTAGGCGACGTAGGCGTCCTTCACCACCAGCAAAGCCGCGAAAGTCGGGACGCCGGCGCCTGGAGCCACGAGGGACGGGTCGCTCAGGATCAGGACCGAAGCGTGGCAGGAAAGAAGCTGGGGCCGGTACTTCGCGTGGGAGAGAAAGGCGATGGATCCCGGCGTGGCGGATTCGAGAGGGGCGACGCGGTCCACCTCGACCGCTGCGTCCCCCCGCACCTCACCCTCGAGATGCGGCGCTAATTCGCTCAGCCTCAAGGCTTGGTGGGCTGCGCCTGTGGAGCGACCGTGGCGGTCGAGGCCGCGGCGGCCTGGGCCGACTTCCCTGCGGCCACCGGCCCATTCAGGACGGCGCCCTCTCGGACCACCAGCTGGCCCGCGTCGATTGTGCCGGTCACCTTGCCCGTTTCGAGCACCACCACCTTGCGGGAGGAAATCTTGCCCGCGAACGCTCCCCCTATTTCCACCAGTTCGGAACGAACCGTCGCGTCGATGTTCGCCGAGGGTGTGAGGACCAGAGCGCCGGTGAGCTGGATCTCGCCCTTGAACGAGCCGGCGATCGAGACGTCCTTGCCGTTGATCTTCCCCTCTATCGACGTCTCCGCATCGATGAACGTCCGGCCAGGTTCTTGAGCCATGGCCGGGATCTTAACCGCTCGCAGCAACGGGCTCCTCACCCACGACAGCACGCTGCTTCGAGATCAACAGGAGCCACAGGGTTCAACCTGTTGAATCCACATCCGGATGGATGGATCCGACCTGCGATATTCGTCACATCCGGGTCTTGGCCCGGTCCGCGTGGTGTCACACCCACAAGTCAACATCCGGGCCACAGTTGGTGTGGAGGGCACGAAACATGACGGGCCTCACAAAGAGAGGAAACCTGGCACGCTCCGTGCTCGTCTATCCAGGTGTAGACGCACTCAAACTGGCCAAGTGAAAGGGGCCGATCGCGACCATGACAATCGACAAGACCATCAAATACGCCGGACTCGCGATCGCAGGAGGTGCGATTGGGGCAGCGATCGGCATTCTGGTCGCCCCGGCCTCCGGTGCTGAAACCAGGCGGAAGATCTCCGATCGGATCGATGCCGAACGGAATGAGTTCCTGAAGAAGATGCGCCGCGATCCTCGCAGCGAAGACGGATACCCCTATTCCGTGATTTCGGCCTGAACCAGGCCCCCGGCCGCGACGACCCGGCGTGTTAAGCTCCGGGCCGAAGCCGGTCCGCGACCTTTAGTCTCATCGCAGACGAATCCCCGCGTGACGCGGGGATTTCTTTTTAAGGTACTTGAGCTCCAAAGCATGGCTAAATCCGGCGAGGCTGTCTCGCCCGTCATCTCCAAAATCGTAGGCGCCGCCCGGGAAGTCGAGACCAAGATCAATGGTCTCAAAAAGCCCGAGATGAAGTTCCCCCTGCGCAATCTCTCGAACGTCCGGTATTCGGCCAAGAAGGGCCACTTCGAGATGCTGGGCAAGAAGAAGGAGCGGACCCTTGCCGTCTCGACGGTCAAGAGCTTCGCCCAGACCATGCGGATGATCGCGCTCTCGAAGCGCATGATCGAAACCGACGAACGGGCCAGCAAACGCGACGCCTACTACCAGACCAAGGCCTGGGCCGAGGCGCGCTGCGATGAACAGCCCGAGTCCGACGCCATCCTCGACGACATCGAGGGCCTTTTTGGAGTCAACAAGGAGCAGCTCTGCTTCACCCCGGACGAACACGGGGGCCTCGTGGCCGGGGAGCTGGTCGTGGTCGACCGCGCGGAAATCGGGTCGAGTGCCACTATCGACATCGACTGCACGAAGTTCGGCTCGGGAGCCTACGGAATCCCCTCGGACGTCGAACACCTCAAGTTCAAGACGAAGGCGAAATTCATCCTCTGCATCGAAACCGGGGGCATCTTCGAACGGCTCAACCGGCATCGATTCTGGGAGAAGTCCGACTGCATCCTCGTGTCGATGGCCGGCGTTCCCACGCGGTCGGTTCGGCGTTTTGTGAGGCGCCTCGCCGACGACAAGAAGATCCCGGTCTATGTCTTTGTCGACTGCGACCCCTACGGAATCGCGAACATCTACCGCACGCTCAAAGTCGGATCCGGCAACAACGCCCACCTGAATGAGTTCTTCTGCGTGCCCCAGGCCAAGTTTCTGGGCGTCACGCCGCAGGACATCATCG
>CAYNHK010000072.1:0-21328 GCA_964396875.1 uncultured Acidobacteriota bacterium
AGTGGGTCCTGCTCGGGCATCACTTCGCGGCGATCGCCGGACCCGGGCCTCTGGTCGGCCCCACCCTCGCCGCGCAGTTCGGTTATCTGCCGGGGACGTTGTGGCTCATCGTGGGCGGTTGTCTCGCTGGCTGCGTCCAGGATTTCGTGATTCTCTTCTGCTCGATGCGGCGCGGGGGCAAGACCCTCGGCGAGATGGCGAAGGAAGAGGTGGGCAAGCGAGGCGGCTTCATCGCGCTTGTCGCCGTGCTCATCATCATGATCATCCTGCTTTCGGTCGTGGCCCTGGTGGTGGTGAAAGCTCTGGCCGAGTCGCCGTGGGGTACCTACACCCTGGCGATGACGGTTCCGATCGCGATGTTCATGGGCGTCTACCTGCGCTTCCTCCGCCCGGGCAGGGTCATGGAAGCCACCGCCATCGGTCTCGCGATGACCGGCTTCTCGGTCGTCTCGGGGCAGTGGGTCGCTCACTCTCCAACCTGGGGGCCCTTCTTCACCCTCGCCCCGGCCACCCTCGCGGCCTGCGTGATCGTCTACGGCTTCGCGGCCTCGGCCCTGCCAGTGTGGCTGCTGCTCGCGCCTCGCGATTACCTCTCCGCCTTCGTCAAGGTCGGCGCCATCTTCGCCATGGCGGTGGGCATCCTGATCGTCCGCCCCGAGATCCACATGCCGCCGCTCACCGCCTTCATCGACGGCACGGGTCCGGTGTTCGCGGGCAAGATCTTCCCCTTCTGCTTCATCACCATCGCGTGCGGGGCCATCTCGGGGTTCCACGCCCTTATCGCCTCGGGCACGTCGCCCAAGATGATCCAGCGCGAATCGCACGCGCGCATGATCGGATACGGCTCGATGCTGATGGAATCGTTCGTGGGCGTCATGGCGATGGTGGCGGCCTGCGCGCTCCAGCCCGGGGTCTACTTCGCGATCAACTCCCCCGCCGGCATCATCGGTTCGACCTCGGTCGAGGCGGCCGCGAAGATCTCGTCGTGGGGTTATCCGCTCGAAGCCGCGACCATGGACAACCTCGCGAAGTCCGTGGGCGAAACCACTCTTCTCAATCGCACCGGCGGCGCGCCGTCTCTCGCGGTGGGCATGGCCCAGATCTTCGCGAGCACACTCGGCGGCGAGCGGCTCTTGAGCATCTGGTACCACTTCGCGATCATGTTCGAGGCCTTGTTCATATTGACCGTGCTCGACGCGGGGACCCGCGTCGGGCGCTTCATGGTGCAGGAGTTACTGGGGCACGTCTATAAACCTCTAGGCGCCACGGGGTCTTATGGAAGCATCCTGTTCGCGAGCTTCCTGACCTGCGGCGCGTGGGGCTACTTCCTGTGGCAGGGCGTCATCGATCCGCTCGGCGGCATCAATTCCTTGTGGCCGCTCTTCGGCATCGCCAACCAGCTTCTCGCTTCGTGCGCGCTCGTGGTCGCCACCACGATCCTCCTGAAAATGGGGAAGAAGAAGTACATCTGGGTGACCCTCGTTCCCATGCTCTGGCTGATCACGGTAACGATGACCGCGAGCTACCAGAAGATCTTCGACGCGAGTCCGCGGCTCGGCTTCCTCGCGAGCGCCCACGCCCTGGAGGCCCAGATCGCGGCCGGCGCCATCGCGCCCGAGGCCGTGAACCGCACCCAGCACCTCATTTTCAACAACTACCTCAACGTGGGCGTCACCGGGCTGCTCGTCGCCCTGACTATCTTCCTGATCATCGAGGCCCTCACCCTGTGGATCGGCCTTCTGCGGGGGACGCGCGCGGTCACCGTGAACGAGTCGCCGTACGTCGCCACGCAATGGCCGGCGGAGGGACGCGTATGACCGTCTTCACGCTCCGGTTCGGCCCGGGCCTTCGCAGGGTGTGGAACTACGTACGGGCGGTGATGGGCGATCAGGCGTACGAGCGGTACCTCGAAGTGACGCGGCGCGACGGCGTGAAGCCGCTTTCGGCCGAGGAGTTCTATGTGGAGTCCCTGGAGAGAAGGTATTCGAAGGTGAGCCGGTGTTGCTGACCCCGGACCGCTGACGGCGGTCGGTCGATCGCGACCCGCCGTCATCGCGAGGAGGCCGTCGCAGGAATCCCGACGAAGCGACCCCGTCCCCTCACTACCAAGTCCCCTGACTCGCGGTAGAGTCACCGGCAACAGCCATGCGGTTTGCCATCGAGGGCCTCATTGAGAACGTCGGCGCGGCCGACATCTTTCTCTTCCTGGGCCAGACGCAGCGCACCTCGGCGGTGGCGTTCGAGCGCCCCGATCAGGAAACCCGCGTGTTCTTCGTGGATGGACAGCCGGTGTGGTGCGTGTCCACGAAGATCCAGCTCCAGATCGAAGCGCGGCTCGCGGGCGGCGGCGTGATCAAGCTTCGCGATATCGAAACCGCGCTGTCGCGGCAAAAAGCCGGCTCGACCCGGATTCCCCAGGCCCTCATCTCGGAACTCATGGCCACCGAGGCTTCGATGGAGAAGGACCTCAAAGCGCTGGCCACCGACGCCTTGCGCGACGTCGCCACCTGGACATCGGGATCGTTCACGGTGTACGACGGCGTCACACCCCCGCCGTGGGCCTTCACGATCAGCCCGGACTTCCCCACTCTTCTCGTCGAGGCGCTGCGCGGACAGTGCCTGAAGGAGACGCTCCAGAAGGAGTTCGTCTCCCGCAAGTGCATCCTGCGGGCGCGCTCGGCCACCCGGAGTTCTCCGGCGCTGAACGACGCGGAGAGGGTGATCCTTACCCTCGTGAACGGCGAGCGCACGATCGAGGAACTGGTGAAGCGGTCGGGTCTCGACGAATTCCAGGCGCTCGGCGCCATGCACGTACTGTGCGCGCTCCACCTCACCGACCTCCTTCCACCTCAGCGGATCTCGAAGTCCGGCGCCGAGAAGAGCGCGGCCGCCTCGAACCCTCCGCCCGCCCCGCCGCCCGCTGCCGCGCCCCCACCCGCCGACCGCGGCGGCACGACCGACAAGTACGTGCCCCAGCCACCCGAGCGCGCGGCCGCAGCGGAGGTGACCCCTCAGGTCCCCGAACCGCCGGTGCGCACCGGAGAGTCCACCGCGAAGCTGCGCGCGCTTCCCGAGATGGCGGCGCCCCGGACCGTCACCCGCACTCTCCGGATCGCGGGCGAGGACAAGACCGAAGACGTGGTCCTGAACGCACCGACTTTCGCCATCGGGCGGCATCCCCGCAACGATCTCGTCCTCAAGGATCCGCGGATCTCGAGTTTCCACTGCCGCGTCGAACTCGAAGGGGATCGCTGCGTCCTGCTCGATCTCAAGAGCCGCAACGGGACGCTGCTGAACTCGGCGCGCATCGATCGCGCGGTGCTGAAACCCGGGGACATCATCCAGCTCGGCAGCACGAAGATCAGCTACGTCGAGTCGTAGCGGGGCCTTGTCGGGCCGAGGGCGGTAGACTTTCCGGTCCATGACCGAGATCCGACCCTTTCGCGCCCTTCGATACCCCGCCTCGCGGGGATCGCTCGAGAGCCTCCTGGCGCCTCCCTACGACGTCATCTCCGAGGAGTACCGCAAGACGCTGCTCGGGCGAAGCGACGCGAACGTGGTGCGGGTGATCCTCAAGGATCCCGCCGACGGCGACGCGGGTTACGCGCGAATCGGCGAGATCTTCGCGAAGTGGCGCAACGACGGCACGCTCGCGCAGGACCCTGAACCCGCGATCTACCTCATGGAACAGCGTTTCTCCTGGGAAGGCCACGACTTCGTCCGCACCGGGATCCTGGCCCGCTTCAAAGTGGAGCCCGAGGGGTCCATGGTGATCCGGCCCCACGAGAAGACCCGGGGTCCCGCGAAGGAAGATCGTTTCTCCGTCCTCAAGGCGACGAAGGCGAACTTCTCTCCGATCTTCCTCTTCTTCGAGGATCAGGGGGCATTCGCGAAGGCGGCGGCGCACGCGAAGGCGTCCTACCCCGCCTGCGCCAACTACCGTGATGATGACGGCGTCCTTCACACGCTGTGGGCGGTCACGAAGCCCGCGGACATCGAGGCGCTCGCGAAGAGCGCCGGAAGCGGGCCGTCCTACATCGCCGACGGACACCACCGCTACGCCACCGCGCAGCGCTATCTGCGGGAGATCGGGCCGGAGGGTGCTGTGACCTACGGCTACTTCTGCCCCAACGATGCGGGCCTCGTGGTCCTTCCCTATCACCGCATTCTCTTCGGTGCGCCGTCCGCGGTGGACGTGATGACCCGGCTCGACGGGAAGTACATGCTGAACGCGGTCACCGACGCCGAGACCGCCGCGCGCGAAGTCTCGAACTCCACGCTGCCCTTCGCATTCGCGATCGTCTGGCCTGACGGCAAGGCCATCGTTTGCGAATCGGCTCCCGGCGTCCTTGACGAACTTCCGAAGGACGCCCCGCAGTGCCTCAAGGATCTCGACACGTACTTCCTTCACCACGTGGGCTTCAAGCACCTCGGCCTACAGGATCCGAAGGTCGAGTTCGTGCACTCCCTCGCCGATGCCAAGACCGAACTCGCGGCCCATCCAGATGCGGTGGCGATCCTCATGCGGGGCACGCCCCTGCGGCAGATCGCCGCGGTGGCGGACGCGAAAGAGTCCATGCCGCCCAAGAGCACTTTCTTCCACCCAAAGATTCCCTCGGGCATCCTGATCCATCCCCTCGAGGCCTGAACCGGCTTGCCATCTGGTGTTGCATGAGCGAAGCCATCACGAACGGGGTCAAGGTGCAGGTGAGCAGCCGCTTCCTCGAGGAACGCTCAAACCCCTCGGTCAACAAGTTCATCTTCGCGTACACGGTCACGATCACGAACCTCGAAACCGCGCCGGTGCAGCTGATGTCGCGGAAGTGGATCATCAAGGACGCGGACGGCGACATCGAGACCATCGAAGGGCCGGGAGTCGTCGGCGAGAAGCCGGTGCTCCAGCCGGGGCAGTCGTTCGAGTACACGAGCTACTGCCCGCTCGAAACCCCGTTCGGAACCATGGAAGGCCACTACAACATGGTCGCCGCGGACGGATCCCGCTTCCAGGCCAGGATCGCGCCGTTCGGACTGGCCACCCCGGGCGCTCTTAATTAGCGGTTCGGAAGCCCGCACACTCCGGAGCTAAGCGTGCCGGGCGCGCCTCGGCGGCCGCCCTCGCCGGCGAGGAAGAGCGCCCCGCCCTGGCCGAGCGCCACACCCTCACCCTGGGGTTCGCGAAGCGGCGAGGCGTCGAACCAAGACGGCGACGACACGTCGCCTTTCATCAGCCGCACCGCGTCGTAGAACAAGACCGTGCGATGGGTGCGCATCGCGACCCACTTCCCATCGGGGGAGGCGCTCGCCCCGGTCACCCACTCCGTGCGCGGAACGCGCCCCGGCTGAAGGACGGCGCGCTTCTGCAGCGGGGTAACGCCGCCGGCTTTCGGGGCCGGCCCAAAGCTGTAGAGGACAACCGGGCCGGTTTCACCCTTCGTGACCACGAACATTTCACCGGAAGTCGAGACGAAGATCGACTCCGCGTCGTTGGCGCCTTCCGGGAATGTCGCATGGAAGGTCTCATGGCCGCGAACAAAGGGTTCAGCGGGCAAGGGCTCAGGGAATCGGTGGATCGTGATGTTGCGCCTCGTGGCCCGGTTGTCTCCGATATCCGCGACGAAGACGCAGGTCCGCGGACCGCAGGGCCCGACGTCGATGTCCTCCCAATCGGTCACGCGCATGCCGACGAGGCGAATCCGGCCCTTCACCGCGCCCTGGGCATCGAAGGCAAACAGGTAGGGCTCACCGACATGCGAGTCGCCGTGCGACCACAAGATGCCCGGCGTACGACGGGAGATGGCGATGCCGCTCGCCTCGGTCACACCCGAAAGACCCGCGCGTGCGATCGTCATTCGGCACGCAACCTGGCTTGCCGCGCCGTCCTTCGGTCTCGGCCCGGCCTGGCCCCCGGGGAGCATCGGAAGAATGGCGAGCAAGGCGAGGGCGCGGATTGTCATCCCCTCGAACTTACTTCGGACGCTTGAGCAGGCCGCGTCCGTGGAGTACGGCTAAAACAGGACCAGCGTCTTCAATGCTCCCGGGGCGGGGTTCACGAGGCTCTCCGCCAGGTCAGCCAGCGTCTTGCGCGCGCTGATGAACTTCGCGGGCTCGACGGCCCCGGTAGCGATCAGCCGGAAGGACTCGCGGAAGGCGGCGGGAGTGTGATGGAAGCTTCCGAGAACGCGGATCTCGTCGTAGTGCACACGGGTGACGTCGAGCGGGACCTTCGTTCCCGTGGGACAGCCGGCGAACAGGCTGACCGTGCCGCCCCTCCCGGCCGCGGAGAGGGCGAGGGCCGCGGTTTCGCCAGCCCCGCCAGCATCGAACACGATGTCGAAGGACGCCCCCGGCGGTGCATCGAACTTCAAACCCGTGCCCGAAGCACCCACAAGGAGGGTCTCGCGCGCGCCGTGCTCCCCAGCATGGACAAGGGCTTCCACACGCCGGGCCGCGACGGTGACGTGTGCGCCCGCGAGGACGCACAGCCGGGTCAGCATCAGGCCGATCGGTCCCGCTCCGATGACGAGAACCCGGTCCATCGCGGTGACACCCGCGTCCGCGACGCCTTTCACGCAGCACGCGAGAGGCTCCGTCATCGCGGCGTCTTCGGGAATCACCGAACCGAGCGGGAGCACATTCTTCGCGACCACCCGCGCCGGCACGAGGAAGGACTCCGCGAAGGCCCCGTTCCAGAAAAGCAGCCTCTCGCACAGGCTCTCGCGCCCGCGCTCGCAGGCCCGGCACGCCCCGCAGGGAGCCGAGTTCGCGGCGACCACGCGGTCGCCCGGCTTGAAGGATGCGACGTCCTCGCCCACCGCCGTCACCTCGCCCGCCGCCTCATGACCGAAAACACTCGGAGGACGCAACATCTTCGCGTGATAGCCCCGCCGCACCACCTTGAGATCGGTGCCGCAGGTGAGAGCGGCCAGGGTCCGAATCACGATTTCGCCAGGGGCCGGCGACAGATCCGGGACATCCTCGAAACGGACGTCGCCCGGGCCGTGAAGAACCGCGGCCTTCACGAAAGCCTCATGTCGATCGAGATCTTGAGTGTGTTCGGGGCCGGTTTACGGAAGAGATCGATGGCATCGTTCACTCGCGCGATCGGGAAGAAGTCGCTCAGGAGTTCGAGCAGGCGCAGCCGTCCCGAGAACACGAGATCCGCCGACTCGTCCTGGACATCGACCGACGCGCTGTAGACGCTCACGATCTGCTTCTCCGCGGCGGCGAGCAGGCCGAGATCGACCTGGTACGTCTCGCCTCTGGACGTCGCCGAGAATGGGACGATGCGCCCGCCTGGGCGCGTGCACTCGACCGCGGCATCGAAGGCGCGCTGACCGGTGGCGGCGAGGAGCGCCATGTCTGCCCCGCGGCCGCCCGTCTCCCCGCGAACCCAGTCTTCGAGCCCGGTCTCCCTCGCATCGAACGTCGAGGCTCCGAGTTTTCGGGCAAGTTCGAGACGCAAAGGCGAGAGGTCGGAAGCGAGGATGCGCGCGCCCCGCACCTGAGCGAGCTGCATCAGCATCGAACCGATCGGACCCTGCCCCACCACGAGGACGGTTTCTCCCGGCTTCACTCCCGCCTGGTCGACCGCCTTGAGACAGGTGTTCACCGGCTCGACGAGGCAGGCGACTTCGGCCAAAACCCCCGAGGGAATCGGGATCGTCCCCCGTTCGACGATGTGCGGCGCGGCCTTGAGGTACTCGGAAAAGCCGCCGCCGGCGGGCTCGAAACCGGCGGTGGTCCCGTTCACCTTGTAGATGGCGCACTGCGCGTAGAGCTTCCGCTCGCAGTAGAAACACCGCAGGCAGGGGATGTGATGATGCACCACCACGCGGTCGCCTTCCCGCAAACGCGTGACCCCGGGGCCAAGTCCGGCGACCACGCCCGCGATCTCGTGGCCGAAGATCCGCGGGGGCTTCACGAGGGCCTTCTCGATCTTCTTGATGTCGGTGCCGCAGACCCCGCAAACGTCGACTTTGACGAGAATCTCGCCCGCTCCCGGCTCGGGACGCGGAATCTCCTCGACTTCGAGCCTTGGGGATCCTCGGTAGACGGCGGCGCGCATCAGGCTCATGAACAGGGGATCTTAGTTCGGGGCGCGGACAGGGCGGACGCTTGTCTTCCCGAACGGAGGCGCGGCAGAATCGGGCGTGCCACTTCCCCATGAACGGGCCGCGATCGAGGCTGCCCGAGGCGACCGCAAGGAGAAGCTCATCCGGGCCGCGGCCGTGCTCGACCGCGTGCGCGCGGAGCATCCCGGGACCAGCGATCCGCACGGCCTTCCCCCGGAGGTCCGCCGCGAGGCGCTCGATGCGCTCGAAGCCTTTCGTGCGCGCGGGTCTCGTTTCGGCGTGCCGGAAATCGCCGCGCTCCTCATGCTCGCGGCGGGTCTGGGCGTGCTCGCGTTGAGGCCGCATCGCGTTTTCCAGTGCGAAGCCCTTGAACCGGGCCTCGCCTCCTGCCGGATCACGGACCGCCTTTTCGGGATCGTGACTCTTCGCGAGGAAACGGTGGCCGGAATCGCCTCGGCGGACACCGATTCCCGCACCCACACTGAACAGACCAGCGGCGAAGATGGACGCACCCGCACCAGCACGACCCGTACCGATGAACTCGTGTTGCTCGATGCGGAGCAGGAGCCGCTTTGGTCCGTGGCCGAGAGCCGCCTTCTCGGCGCATCGATGGCTGACCTCGCGGCCGACGTGGGCGAACTGGCCGCGGGTGAACTCGAGGGCCCGTTCGCGCGCGTCCACGCCTCCTGGCCCGTTCTCCTCGCGGGCACTGTGTTCTTCACTCTCGGCGCGAGCGCGGCCCTGAGCTCCCTCGGCCTCTTCCTCCGCGACCGCGGCGTCGTCTCTCCCGCGATCAACCGCGTGGTTTTCTACTGGGGCCCCCTCGTTGCCGCCTTGCTCCTGAGCGTGGCGGGATGGGCCACAGCACTTCTCGGAGATGCGCCACCCGCATGGCTCATCGCCGCGATGGGCCTCGCCTGAGCGGCCCCCCGCTTTCGCGCTGATAAACTCCGCGCCCATATGGCCGTTGAGAGCGCAGATACGAGCCTGTCCGGGCCGGTCGTGATTCCCGCCGAGGAGATCGCCCCCGAATCGCGGCTCCAGCCGGCCGAGTTGCGCGCCCTTCACCGGGCCCTCCTTCTCCCTCGCGTGATCGAGGAGAAGGCCCTCGTCCTGCTCCGCCAGGGCCGGCTTTCGAAGTGGTTCTCCGGCATCGGGCAGGAAGCGATCGCGGTGGGCGTCACCACCGCACTCCGGCCCAACGACTGGATCCTGCCGATGCACCGCAACCTCGGCGTCTTCACCACGCGTTCGGTGGACATGCTGCGACTCTTCCGCCAGCTCTTCGGCAGGGCGGGAGGCTTCACCTCCGGACGCGACCGCACATTCCACTTCGGCCTGCCCGAGAAGTCGCTCGTCGGCATGATCTCCCACCTTGGCGCGATGCTGCCCGTGGCCTGCGGCCTCGGCCTCGCGAGCCAGCTCAAGCGCAGTGGGCGGGTCGCCGCGACCTTCACGGGGGACGGTTCCACGAGCGAGGGCGACTTCCACGAAGCCTTGAACCTGGCCGCGGTGTGGAAGCTGCCGGTGATCTTCGTGATCGAGAACAATCAATACGGTCTGTCGACGCCCACCCGCGAGCAGTACGCCTGTAAACGCCTCTCCGACCGCGCGGTCGGTTACGGCATGCGCGGCGAGACCGTCGACGGCAACGACATCCTCGCGGTGTTCGAATCGGTTTCCGTGGCGGCTTCGAGGGCTCGCGCGGGCGAGGGGCCGACCCTTCTCGAGTTCGAGACCTTCAGGATGCGCGGCCACGAAGAGGCTTCGGGCACCGCCTACGTGCCTTCGAAGCTCTTCGAGGAGTGGGGAAAGAAGGATCCGCTCGCGCGTTTCGAAACCGTCCTCAAGGCCCGCGGCGTGATGAGCACATTCGAGATCGAGACCCTTCGCGAAACCCTGAAGGCCGAGGTCGATCGCGTGGCCGACGAGGCGCTCGATACTCCCGAGCCCACCTCGACGCGCGCCCGCGAGATCGCCTCGGTCTACGCGGCTTCCCCCCTGCCCACGCCGCCCGCGAACGACATTCCCGCCCGCGAGCTCCGGTACATCGATGCGATCAGCGAGGCGCTCCAGATCGGGATGCGCCGCGATCACCGGATCATCCTCATGGGCCAGGACATCGCGGAGTACGGCGGCGCCTTCAAGGTCACCAAGGGTTTTCTCGAGGAGTTCTCACGGGCGCGGGTGCGGAACACCCCCATCATCGAATCGGGCGCGCTGGGCGCGGCGCTCGGCCTCGCCATCGACGGCCTGGTGCCCGTGGTCGAGATGCAGTTCGGCGACTTCATCACCTGCGGCTTCAACCAGATCGTCAACAACCTCGCGAAGACCTACTACCGGTGGGGCGCGAGCGTCCCCTGCGTGATCCGCGCGCCTTCGGGGGGCGGCACCGGCGCCGGACCGTTCCACTCGCAAAACGTCGAAGCCTGGTTCACCCATGTGGCCGGCCTGCGGGTTGTGGCCCCGGCGACTCCCGAGGACGCGAAGGGCCTGCTCCTCGCCTCCCTAGCGGAGCCCAACCCCGTCCTGTTCCTGGAGCACAAAATGCTCTATCGCTCCCTCAAGGGCCTCGTCCCCGAGGGCTACTTCACGACCCCCCTCGGCAAGGCGCGAATCGCACGGCCCGGAGACGACCTCACCATCGTGGCTTACGGAGTCGCGGTGCACTGGGCGATGGACGCGGCGACCGTTCTCGCGAAGGAAGGCGTGGAAGTCGAGGTCGTCGACTTGCGAACGCTGGCCCCCTGGGACAAAGAGACCGTGCTCGAATCGGTGCGGCGCACCGCGCGCGTGCTCGTTCTGCACGAAGCGCCCCTCACCGGCGGGTTCGGCGCGGAAGTCGCGGCCACGATCGCGCAGGACGCGTTCGACGATCTGGACGCCCCGGTCACCCGCCTCGGAGGTTCGGACACGCCGATTCCCTTTGCCTCGGCCCTCGAAGAGATGATGTCGCCCAAGCCCGATCTTCTTCCCACCTTGAGAAAACTATTGGAGTACTGAGCCCGAAATGCGAGCCCTGCGCCGACGCCGCCTTCTACGAAACGTCGCCCTGGGGCTTGTGGCCCTGCTTGTGCTTTTGGGGCTCGCACTGACCTTCCTGATCCGCGGCTCTCTCCCGGTTCTTTCGGGCGAGGTGGTGCTCCACGGACTTGCCGGCTCCGTCACGGTCGAGCGCGATGAGAACGGCGTCGCCACCGTGCGCGGCGACGATCGTGCGGACGTAGCTCGCGCCACCGGCTTCCTGCACGGCCAGGAACGCTTCTTCCAGATGGATCTGATGCGCCGCCGCGCCGCGGGCGAACTCTCGGAACTCATCGGCGCCGCGACCGTGGAGGTCGATGAGGGCGCTCGGATCCACCGGTTCCGAAACGTGGCGCAGAAGGTCGTGGAGCGCTTCACGCCGCGCGAAAAAAGGCTCGCCGACGCGTACGCCGAGGGCGTCAATGCCGGTCTTTCCGCCCTCCGCGCGCGGCCCTACGAGTACCTGCTCCTCCGGTCCGCCCCCTCGCCGTGGAAGTCCGAGGACTCCGTGCTCTGCGCTTTGTCGATGTTCCTCACCCTCCACGAGTCGCGTGGCGAACGGGAGAGCGCGCTCGCGGTCCTGCGCGATGCCCTGCCTCCCGCGATGTTCGATTTCCTGGTCCCGCGCGGAACCGTTCAGTGGGATGCGCCCATCGACGGAGGTCCCATTCCGGAGGCGCCGATTCCTGGCCCGGAGATCTTCGACCTCAGGATGCTGCCCGGAGCGAAAGCCGCGCGCGACTATCCGTCGCCGGATCGATTCGGGCCCGAGGACAACCTCCCCTACATCGGCTCGAACAACTGGGCGGTCGACGGCGCGCGCTCGGCGAACGGTCTCGCCATGGTCGCGGACGACATGCACCTCGACATCGCGGTCCCGAACATCTGGTTCCGACTGCGGATGATCTTCAAGGACGAGAGCGGTCAGGAGCGGTCGGTGAGCGGCGTCTCGCTTCCCGGGACCGCAGGCATCGTCGCGGGAAGCAATGGCCGGGTTGCGTGGGGCTTCACGAACACCCAGGCGGACTGGAACGACCTCGTCCTGCTCGAAACCGGTGCGCGGCCGAACACCTACCTCACTCCCGACGGTCCGAAGGAGTTCGAGCGGGTGACCGAGACCATCCAGGTCGCGGGCGGGGCGCCGCGCACCCTCGAGATCCTCAACACGATCTGGGGACCGGTGATCGATCGCGACCACAACGGCCAGCTGCGCGCTTACCAATGGACCGCGCACGATCCCGAGGCGGTGAACCTCAAGCTTCTCGACATCGAGGGTGCTAACACCATTGAAGAAGCGGTGGCGGTCGCGCATACCGCGGGGGCGCCGCCCCAGAACGCGATGATCGCCGACCGAACCGGCCGCATCGCGTGGACGGTGGCGGGACGTATCCCGAAACGGGTGGGCTTCGAAGGACGCCTCCCCGTCACGCGCACCGATGCCTCGCGAAAGTGGGATGGATGGGTGGCGAGCGCCGATGTGCCCAAAGTAATCGATCCGCCGTCGGGAAGACTGTGGACCGCCAACGCGCGCGTGGTCTCGGGGCCGATGCTCGCCATCCTCGGCGAGGGCAACTACCCGCTCGGGGCGCGCGCGAAACAGATCCGCGACGGCCTCTTCGCGAAGGAGAAGTTCACGGCAGCGGACCTGATGGACATCCAGCTCGACAACCGCGCGGTCTTCCTCGACCGCTGGCAGGCGACCGCCCTCGCGACCCTGAGCGACGTCTCGCTGTCGAAAGATCCCCTGCTCAATGAGGCGAAGACCCTGGTCGCCAACTGGGGAGGGAGGGCCGCGGTGGATTCGGTCGGCTACCGGATCGTCAAGGCCTTCCGCCTCGCGACACTGGACCGCGCGATGGCGCCTCTCGTCGCCCCCGCGGTGAAGAAGGACCCGAAGTTCAGGTACTCCCGGATCTGGCAGAACGAGGGGCCGCTGTGGGCGCTCCTGTCCTCGCGGCCCGCGCACCTGCTCGACCCGAAGTTCGAGAACTGGGATGCCCTTCTCGCGGACGCCATGCGCGCGGTGATCACCGAACTCACGAAGGACGGGCGAAAACTCGCGGAGCGGACATGGGGCGAGCGGAATGCGTCCCGCATCCGGCATCCCCTCTCCGGCGCAGTGCCCGCACTCTCGCGCTTTCTCGACATGAAGACCGCCCCCCTTCCCGGCGACGATCACATGCCGCGCGTGCTCTCCCCCAACAACGGCGCGTCCGAGCGTTTCGTGGTTTCCCCGGGGGCGGAGGAGCAGGGACTCTTCCACATGCCGGTGGGCCAGAGTTCCCACCCCCTCTCGCCGTACTTCGGCGCGGGCCACGAAGCGTGGGTGAAGGGCGAGAAGACGCCCTTTCTTCCCGGCCCCACCCGCTACCTCCTGACCCTGCATCGGTAGCGTACCGCACGGACAGCCGGTACAATCGGTTCGATCCCCTTGAGACCGACCGTACGTTCGGGAAGTGCGCGGCGGCCTTCTCAAGCGAAGTATTCCCCCGTCCACCGAATCGGAAGCAACTCCGAATGTCATCAACCGCGGACTCTTCCGCTTCCCACCGCACGGGAGCGCTGAGTCGCCTTCTCGCGACGCCGCACTCAAAAGAAGCGCCCGATGTGGGCCCGGAGACCCTGTTGTCGGCGGTCCTCGACGCGGCCGCGGATGGGATCTTCGTGGTGGGCACCGACGGTCGGGTCCTCACCTACAACGACCGCTTCGTGGAGATCTGGGACATCCCCCGGGCCACTCTCCTCACGCGCGAGGAACGGCAGGTCGTATCCGCCCTGATCAAGGGTCTTGCCGATCCTTCGGACTTCCTGAATCACGTCGACGCCATGATGGCCGATCGCGATGCCCGCTCCCACGGGGTGTGCCGCCTGATCGACGGCCGGATCATCGAACACGAGACGCGCCCGGTGGGCGTCATGGACCGGCTCATCGGGCGGGTCTGGACGTTCCGCGACATCACCGCGAGGGTGCGCGCCTTCGAGATGCTGCACGAAAGCGAGGAGCGGTTCCGGATCTTCGCGGACAACGCGGCTTACGGGATCATCATGCACCAGGACGGAGACGTGGTGTACGCGAACGAGGCGGCGGGGCGTGAACTCGGCTACCCCACCGCCGAACTCATCGGCCTGCCCATAGCCGAGTTCGTCCCTCCGGAAGACCGTCCGGCGCTTCGCGAACGAGCGGCGGCACGGCTGCTCAACAGGAGCCCCGCGCCCGCTCACTACGAAGCCCGGATTCGCCGCAAGGACGGTGAGATCCGGATGGTGGAACTCGGGATCAGTTCGATTCGCCTGCGGGACAAGCAGGCGGTGGTGGTCACCCTCGTGGACATGACGGAGCGGAGGAAAGCGGAAGCGGAGGCCCTTCGCCTGGCCTCGCACGATCCTCTCACCGATCTCCCGAACCGCACCTTCTTCCGCAACAGCGCCGAGATCGCGATCGCCGAGGCCAAGCGCACCGGGACCGACGTGAGCGTGGTGCTGATCGGCCTCGACCGCTTCAAGTCGGCGAACTTCCTCGGCCATCGCCTCGGGGATCTGGTGCTGCAGGAAGCCGGCCAGCGTCTCTTTTCCCTGGTGCGGCCGCAGGACCTCGTGGCCCGGCTCGGCGCGGACGAGTTCGCGGTTCTTCTGCGCGGTTGCGACCTCGGGTCGAGCATCGTCTTGTCCCAGCAGATCGTCGCCCGCCTGCGGGAGCCCTACCGCCTCGCGGACGAGAACGAGCTTTTCCTGAGCGCGAGCGTCGGCGCCGCGTCGTTCCCCACCCACGCGAACGACACCGCAGAACTCCTGCGCCACGCGAACATCGCGCTCGTGGCCGCCAAGGAGAGGGGCAAGGACCAGGCGGTGGCCTTCGAAGCCGAACTGACGAGCGAAGCCGCGGCGCGCCTCGAGATGAACCGGTTCTTGCACCGGTCACTGCGCGATCACGCCTTCTTCCTCGAGTACCAGCCGATCGCGCGCACCCACGACCTCGGGGTCACCGGCTTTGAGGCGCTGGTGCGATCGAAGGATCTGCTTGGCCGGCGCGTGGCGCCGGACGCCTTCATCCCCATTGCCGAAGCCACCGGCCTCGTGGTGCCCATGGGCCGGATCGTCCTCGACCTCGCCCTGGGCGCGATCCGCGAACTGAACCTGCTTCGGGCGACGCCGCTTCGGATGGCGATCAACGCGTCCGCCATCCAGCTCCGCCACCCCTCGTTCGTTCGCGACATCCGGGCCGGGCTCGACAAACACGGCCTGCCGACTTCGTCGCTCGCGGTGGAGATCACCGAAAGCAACGCCCTCACCGATCCCGAGGGAACGAGGCGCGTCCTGCGCGAGTTGCGCAGCGCGGGGGTCTCAATAAGCCTCGACGACTTCGGCACCGGCTTCGCCTCGCTGGACCTTCTGCGCAGCCTGCCCCTTGACGTGGTGAAGATCGACCGTTCGTTCACCCGCGACATCGATTCCGACCCCACCCAGGCGGCGATCGCGACCTCGGTGATCGAACTGGCGCACCGGCTCGGCCTCAAGGTCGTGGCGGAAGGCGTCGAAACCGAGAGCCAGCACCGTTTTCTGCTGGCTCATGGGTGCGACCTGATCCAGGGTTACTGGCTCGCCCGCCCCCTCTCGCTGCCTGCGGGCATCGATTTCCTCCAGTCGCGCGAGCGCCGCGTCCGGGCCTGAAGTCCCTGGGGCGCGGAGGCGACCCCTTATCCGCGCGCGCGCTCGTCTTCTCCCGCGACCCGGAAGTAGGCGACGAGCTTCTGCTGGGCCGCGGCCTGGCCGGACAACTCCTCGGCGGTGGCCGAGAGCTCTTCGGCGGACGCGGAGTTTCGCTGGGTGACGTGGTCGACCCGGGACATGGCGTGGGTGATCTGCTCGACGCCGGTCTGCTGCTCGCGCGAGGCCGCCGCCACCTCCTGGCACAACTCGGCGGTGCGCTGGATGAGGGGAACGAGCTGGCTGATGAGCTTGCCCGACTTCTCGGCGACTTCGACGCTTTCCGCCGCGACATCCCCGATGTCCTTGGCCGCGGTCTGGGCCCGTTCGGCGAGTTTCCGCACCTCGGCCGCCACCACCGCGAAACCCCGTCCGTGTTCGCCGGCCCGCGCCGCTTCGATCGCGGCATTCAAGGCGAGAAGGTTCGTCTGCTGCGAGATCTCCTCCACCACCGTGATCTTCTGGACGATGGCGCGCATCGCGGCCATCGTGCTTTCGACCGAGCGCCCGCTTTCCGTCGCATCGCCCGCCGCCCGGCCCGCCATGTCTTCCATCTGGACGCTGTTGCCGGTGTTGGCGGCGATCGAGGCGCGCATCTGCTCGAGGCTCGAAAGCGTTTCTTCGACCGACGCGGCCACGTCGGAAGTGCCGCCCGACAGGTCGCTTGCCGCCGACGACACCTGACGCGCCGCCGCGGCCATGCCCGCGGCCTGGGTCTTGAGCTCGCTCGAGACCCCGGCCAGCCGCCGCGTCATCTCGCCGAACGCGATGCCGAAACGGTCGGCGGTGGAGCGCGGAACCGGGCTGCGGCGCAGGTCGCCTTCCGCGATGTTCTGCGCGATCTCCGACATCTCGGTCAGATAGACCGTGACCTCACCGAGCGCGTTCACGAGCTGCCCGATCTCGTCCCGGGCCTTGGTCTCGAACTTCGCGGTCACGTCTCCGTCACGCAGGCGGTACGCGGCCTGGACGGCCTGGCCGACGGGGTCGACCAGGGAGCGCACGTTCATCGATACCGCGAAAACCACGGCGAGGGAGAAGACGATGATTCCGATGATGAGCAGGGTGGCCCGGCTCTGGGCCTGGCGCACTTCTTCGAAGGCCTCGGCCATGGCTTTCTTGTCGTGCTCCGTATTGGCGGCCAGGGTGTCGCGCACCTGACGGTACTGGGTCTGCATGGCCGTGAGCGAAGAGGTCATGTCGGCGCCCCGTGTGTTCGCGATCATCTGTCGGGTGGTCGAGGTCGCGGTATCGAAGTACGTATTGAACGAACCCTGAAGCTGCGTCAGTTCGGCCTGATTGACCACCGGGTTCGTTTTCCCGAGTTCGAGGGTCTGGAGGAACTCCTGCTTGAGGGGGTCGATCTCCCCCGCGAAGTCGGTATTCGACGCGGCCACCGCGTCCTGGAGGCCGCGCTGGATCTGGGCCAGGCTCAGCTCCAGGTTGCGGCTCATTTCGAGGGAGGGCCCGTATCCGGTTTCCGCCAGGCGCAGCTTCTCGGCACTGCGCCCGCCCGCCATCATCGTGACGATCAGGGTAAGAACGAACCCGATCGCCGCGACCGCGGGGAGGAGCAGGAGCTTGAAGCGGAAGGAGAGCGAATCGAACCGGAACCGTGCCACGTGCTTACCTCGAGACTTCTCTCAGACTTCTCTTAACGAATGCTCAGGACCTTGACCCCGTCGGTGGCCCCGCCCGCGGAAACGTAGCCGATGGCGCCGGGTGTGGCCTTGACGAAAGCCAGGACCGCGGCATCGCCGGCCTTTTCGGCGGGCGGCACGTCTCGCCCGGCGAAGATCTGCTGCTGCCAGTAGGAGGCGATGGCGCTTGCGGGTTTGGCGTGGACGACCTTGTTGAAGGTCGCGCGAACCGCGGAAGTGGGCGCCTGGTCGACCGGGATGATGGGGATGCCGGTATCCCACTTCACGATCTTCTTGAGGAACATCTTCCCGAGCTGCTCCTTGGTGAGGATGTCGGTCGGATTGCCGGAGTGGACGACGACCTTGTAGTCCTGCGCGTAACTCATCGCGGGAGCAAGGAGCGCCGCGAGGGCGAAGATGAGGACGGTTCGGCGGGTCATGTGTTGATTCACCTCTTGGCTTTCTGGAGTCGCGGGCGGCGGTTAGAAGGAAACCGACATCGAGACGATGCCATAGTTCACGGGTCTTGAGGGAGCGCCCAGGGGGCGAATATTGGTTTCGAGAAGCTGGCTCTCGCTCCAATGGTACTCGCCCTTGAGGACGACGTCAGGCCGGACCGCGAATGTGGCGCCCGCGGTCCAGTCCTCGTAGTACTTCTCGACCCGGACTTCCCGGGCGGATCCCGGAGAGAGGGTGAGCGAGGAGGTGTCGAACTGCGCATGGAGCGAGAGGCGCGAGGTCACGTTCACGCCACCGTACACGTAATAGGCGTTGAAGTCGACGTTGGCGTCGTTGATCATGGTCTTCCGGTATTCGGACTGCAGCTTGATTCGCGAACCAACGTACTCACCCGAGATGTAGTAGGTCTTCCACGAGTCCTTCTGGTCCGAAACGAGCGCGGTGCCCGTGAGGTCGAATCGCTGGCCGCCCGCGCCCAGGCGGAGTCCGCTGATCGGCGTGTTCAGCCAGACCTGGCCGCCCAGGGTCTTTTCAGCACGAGGCTTCACGAGACCGTTGTCGCTTTGCTCCACCATCGAGAACCCGCCTACATAAGCCGAGGCCTCGGCGTTCCACGAAGAGGCCGGCGAGATCGACTGGCGCAGGGCGAGGCCGTCCACGGTCTCGGAGGTGAACGAGCCCTCCTGATAGAAATTGTAGGGAGTGCGGTAGAAGGGCAGCAGAGTCCCGACGTAGCGGGTCTCGTTCTGGAGGCCCATGGGCTGCGGAATCCGGCCCACGCGCACGGAAGTGTTCTCGGCCAGACGCCGCTCGTAGAAGGCCCAGTCGAGTTTGACGTCGGGCTCGAACGCGAGCGAAGGGCTGAGGCCGAGACGGCGGTGAGCCAGCTGGATCACCAGGGTGTCCTTGGTCGACGGCGTGAAGCGGACGAGCACCGCGGCGCGGCGGTAGTCGGTCGTGCCCTCGTCACCGATGCCGAGGACCTGATCCCCGTTCGACTTGGCGAAGGCCTGGGTGAGGTAACCGTGAACCGTGAACTTCTGAGCGGGGGTTTCGTCCTGGGCTTCCTGAGCAAGAACCGGCGCGCTCAGAAGCAGGAGGAGGAGAATCGAGAGGTTTTTCAAGAGACTGCATTCCTTCATGGAGAGATTGGTTTGGTGGCGGATGGGCGGCCCGTTCTTCTGGCCGCCGGACTCCACCGGAGCAAACCTCGGGCCAGTGCCGCGACCAGGCCTCAACTCTCTTTCGTCCAATAGCTTCCGCAGCCGGACCTCGAATCCGAAGGGCCCTCGTTCCCGGAAACCGGTCCGGGTTTCAGGGTTTGCCGATCGGGCGAGTCCAAAAAAAGAAAAGCCCCAGAGCAAGCGGCTCTGGGGCTTTTCAGGACCGGCCGAAGGCCGACCCTGTGCGTGCGACTTTCAGGCGCCTAGAACGTCCAGCGGGCTCCCACCTGGATCTGACGGGGCGCCGTGACGGACGACGGGCCGCCGTAGGGAACGATCGCGGTGCTGCCCACAGGCTTCGTCGGGTCCAAAACGGAGGTTCCCAGGACGCTGTTGAACACAGAGGTAATGGTGTCCGCGTTCAGAGCGTTGAAGACATCGGCATACACCGACAGACGATGATCTCCTCCGGCCACCTTGAAGATCTTCTCGAGCCGCAGGTCGAGGATATTCAGGGTGTCGAGGCGCTGATTGCCGCGAGGCTCCAGGGCCGGTCGGCGTCCCGCGGAACTCGCGAAGAAATAGCCCGTCGTCGAGTATCCCGTGGTGCCTCCGCTCAGCTGTACGTAGGGCGCGTACGTGCCGCCGCTGATCGAGCGGAAGTAGGCGTTCACGGCCACCTCGACCTTCGGAATCTGCACGCCCACCATGGCCTTGACTTCGTGGGTCCGATCGTTGGTCATGGCGCCCTCGGCATTGACCAGCGACATGGTCGGGCTGGCGTAGAAGCTGCTGACGCCGTACGTACCCTCGCTGCCGTTGTTGATCGTGCCCTCGGCCTTCGACCAGACGTACGAAATCTGCGCCCGCCACCGATTCGAGTAGTTCTTGGTCAGCACGAACATGGCGGCCTTGTACCGGCGACTGGCGTCGACCGTCCCGAGCACGTTGCCCGAGGCATCCAGATACTGGAAACCATCGGGATTCGTGATGTAGAGGTTGTTCGCCGAAGCGGAACGGTTGGTCCAGCGGTAGAAGGTGTAAGGCGTTGCCGGATACACAAGATCCCTGCCGTTCGGGGCGGCAGTGGTGGCGGTCACCCGCGCCCACCGGGCCGAGGGCAAAACCTGGCCTATGAAGTTCTTGTTGTCACGCTTGATGCCCGTGACCGCAAGCCTCACGTTGTTGCCGATCGCGCGTTCGAACCCAAGGGAGAACTCGTCGACCCGCGGATGCTTGATGTCGGGATCGATCGTCGCCACCGGAGCCTTGACCCGGCCTACTTCAACCCGCCGGCTGAGCGGGCAGTTGTAGCTCGCGGTCGGCCCTTGCGGCCCGTAAGCCGGGCAGCCCGTCATGTCCCAGGAAATCGAATCCTGGTAACCCGAGGTCGCCTGCTTGTAGATGTCGTTGAAGATGCCCTCGTAGTACTGGCTGTAGCTGCCCTTCACGACGGTCTTGGTATCGCCCGCGGGGTCGAAGGCGAAGCCGAAACGCGGCGCGATGCTGGTGTTCGAGTACACCGAATCGGCGCCGGGGGCTCCGCCCGAGACCTTGTCCATGCGCACGCCGATGTTCATGGTCAGGCGGTCGCTCACATGCCACGAATCCTGCGCATAGGCCGCGAACTTCTTGTTCCGGCCGTTGAGGTCGTACCCATAGCCGTACGCGTAGTACGGATAGGGATTGGAGCCCCCGAGGTCATAGTAGTAGGTGTTGTTGTTGTGGCTGTACCGATCGCGGGTTTTGCTGCGCTCGACCTCGATCCCGAACTTGAGGTCGTGCTTGCCGAAGCCCTCGGCGAAGTGCGAGATGGCGGCGTTCACCTGGTTGCGGCCGCGGTCGGCCGCGTAGGACCAGCCTTGCGAGACGGAGTACTGGTTGTTTTCGCCGTTGTAGTGCTGGGGCGCTTTGACCTTGGGATTGAGGTCATAGTAACCCCACCAGCCCGTGTACTTGACCTCACTGAAGGTCTTGGAGCCGAAGATGTGACGCCACTGACCGAGCCAGACCCATTCGGGCGCGTCTTCCTGGTTGGTCAGGTCATCGTATGCCTGAAGCGCGGGAACACCGGCGCGCCCGATGATGTTGTACTGGTCGTACTGGACCTGGGCCATGAAGTTGTTGCTGGCGCTCGGCTGGTAGTTGAGCTTGAAGTTCATGCGGGGGCTCACCTCGTCGCGGACCGTCGACGGACCCGCGGGATCCTGGTTGAGGTGATAACGCTGGGCGCTCGCGAAGAAGAATAGCTTGTCCGTGATCAGCG
>CAYNHK010000073.1:0-21314 GCA_964396875.1 uncultured Acidobacteriota bacterium
GGGCACGAAGGTCCTTGACCACGGCGTCGAGGTCAAGCGTCTTGAATTCCCTGGCGTAATCGAAGTCCTCGCCCATGGGATTCGACTTCTCCGAACGCTGGTGAAGGATCTTCAGGTTGAGCTGATTGGGCCACCATGAGGCATTGGTCTGGGTGGCGACGACGGCGGCGCCCCCGGCTTTGCCCGAGAACGGGCACTTCGCTTCGTTTGACATGATCTCTCCTGTGATTGCTTCTGAACTCGGACGCCGAGTGTAGGCATCCAGACTGCCCCTGAGCAAGTAAGTTCAGGGTGGTGGACTTCCCGCGCTACGGCGATGACCTTCATTATTGAGGAGAGCGAGATTCGTGCCGAGGGCGATGAGATCCGCTAAGACACTATTGCAGAATCACTTATTGGGAGACTTGGCCTTGCAACTCGCGCACCGATCCATCGGTATCTACCGCCATATCGGTGCCCAGGTTCCCCCGCGCCTTTCGCTTTTCCCAAACAGGACCGAATGAAACTCGACATCCCCGCTGGCGACTTTGCCGGCTACATTTTCGACTGCGACGGAACGCTCGTCGACACCATGCCCCTGCACTACCGCGCCTGGGACCGAGCGATGCAGCACGCGGGCCTCAAGGGTGGCTTGAGCGAAGACCTCTTCTACTCGGTCGGGGGCATGCCGACCAGGAAGGTCGCGCAGGTCTTGGCGAAACATCATGACCTCACCATCGATGTCGAGAGAGTCTTTCACCAGAAGGAAGAGTTGTTTCTCGAGATGCAGGCGGAGATGAAGGTGATTGAACCGGTGGTGGCCTTCGCCCGGAAACTCCACGGCCGCGCACCGATGTCGGTGGCGTCGGGCGGCCCCAAGCCCGTGGTCAGGAAGACCCTCGAACTCATGGGAATCGATGGACTCTTTCCCATCGTCGTGACGCCGGAAGACGTGACCCACGGCAAGCCCTCGCCCGAGATGTTCCTGCTGGCGGCGAAGCTGATGGGCGTCCCTCCGGAACGTTGCCTGGTCTTCGAGGACGCTGCGCCCGGTTTCGAAGCGGCGACCGCGGCGGGTATGAAGCACGTTGTGGTCAAGAGCCGAAAGGCGGCCCGGTAGGCCTATTCGTACCTCAGCGCTTCGATGGGATCGAGGGCCGCGGCCCGCGCGGCCGGATAGAGGCCGGAGAGCAGGCCCACGGTCACGGACACCACGGTCGCGAGGGCTATCGAAGAGAGGGTGACGACGGTATCCCAGCCCGCGTAAAGCGCCACACCTTTCGCGATCACGATGCCCATCGCGATCCCGCAAAAGCCGCCCACCGCGCTGATCGTGAACGCCTCGATCACGAACTGGTTTCGGATGTCCTTCCGGGTGGCGCCCATGGCCCGGCGAATTCCGATCTCGCGCGTGCGTTCGAGCACGGTGGCCAGCATGATGTTCATGATGCCGATGCCCCCCACCAGCAGGGAGATGCCCGCGATGCAGCCCATCACGACGTCGAACAGTCGCTGCGTGCGGCGGCTCTGCTCCAGGAGCGCCTCCGGCACGACCAGGGTGTAGTCCGAAGCGCCTCCGTGCAGTCGATCGAGCAGAGTATCGATGACGCTCGCCGCCTGTTTCGGGTCTTCGCCCGGCTTGACCTCGACGATCAACTCATCGAGCGGGCTGCGCAGAGGCGGCATCGAGAACTTGCGCTGCGCCGTCGTCACCGGGAGGTAGAGGTCGTTGCCGGTCGACACGATGCGCACGCCCTGGACCTCTTTGCCCGCGCCTCGCGCGGGCTCGAGCACACCCACCACGGTCAGCCAGCGCTCGTTGACCTTCACGGTTCGACCGAGGGCCGGGGCGAAACCGAAGAGATCCTGCCGCACTGCGTGGCCGATCACGCAGACCTGCGCCATCGTGGCGAGGTCCTCCTCGTCGAGGAACCGGCCTTCCGCCAGGGTCAGATTCATCATCTCGGCGTAGCCCGCGGAAACGCCGAGCACACGCGGCTTGGCGCGGCCTTGATCGCCGAGGACCTTGTAGGTCTCGACTCCGGCCTTCTGCGCGACGCGCGAAACGCCCGGCACGGCCTCGGCGATCGCGCGCGCGTCCCGCTCGGTCAGGCCGACCGACGTCTTGCGCAGTTCCGTGAGTTCGTTCTCGCGCGTCGGCTCCTTGACCTGAACCATCACATTGCGAACGCCGAGGGCGTCGATGAGGGCGAGGGCCTGTTTCTCGGCCCCAGCCCCGATCGACAGCATCGCGATCACCGCGCCCACGCCGAAGATCATCCCCAGCATGGTGAGGAAAGCCCGCAATCGATGCGAACTGAGGCTGGCGAGGCCGCTCTGGAATGCTTCGCGAGCGTCCACCTAAGCGTTCCGCCCCGTGTTGAACATCATCGGCTCGTGGCCGCCGCCGATGGGCCGGTGGAACCTGGTGTCGCCCCGGGCCCCTCGCGCCGCTCGGGGTCGGCAAGCGCGATCCGGTCGCCCGGCGCGATTCCCTTTTCGATCAGCACTCTCCCCAGGCTGCGGCGACCCACCGTGACTTCGATCGGCCGGAACTTCCCATCTTCGAATCGGTACACGAGACGCCGGCCGTCCTTCTCGAAAAGCGCTCCGCGCGGAACCGCGATGACGTCGGCGAGGTCGTCGATGAGGATCGTGGCGCGGACACGCTGGCCGGGCTTGAGTCCTTTGCCTTGACCCTTGTCCAGGGCCAGCGCCACCTCGAAGTACTTGACCGGCGACTGGCGATCGCGCGTTTTCGCCACCGCGTCGACGCGCCGGACCTTCGCCTCAAACACGAGGCCCGGCTGACCCTCGATTTCCACCATCGCCTTTCGATCGACGGCGAGACTTCCTCCGTCGCCTTCGAGCACGAACACCTTGGCTTCGAGGGTCGACAGGTCGGGAAGCTCCGCGACGGTCTGGCTGGGCCACGCGGTATCCCCGATGGCGATGCCGTCCCCCCGCCAGTAGAGCGGATAGACGAGTGTCCCGTCATGCGGCGCGAGGACCCTGAGTGATTTGAGGCTCTGCTCTGCCTGGGTGACCCGGAGGGCCGCCTTCTTGCGCTCGATGTCGGCGAGGGCGAAGTCGGCCGCGGCGAGCCGTTCGACGGGCATCTTCTTGGCGTCGTTTGTCTGGACCCGCTTCTGAAGCAGACCGCGATCGAGGCTGCTCTCCAGGATCTGGTTGCGGGAGAAGATCGCCGCGTCCGTGGGAGCTACGTCCTCGGCGCGTTTCAACTCCTCCTGCGCGAGGGTGAGGTCGAGGCCGAGCGCGGCGCTCGAGCGATCGCCTTCGGCCCGCGCCTTGCGCATCTTGCTCTCGGCCGAGGCGCGATCGGAGCGGCCGTCTTCGTACTGCTTCTCGACTTCACTCGCGTCGAAGATCACGACCACATCGTTTTGTTTCACCGCGCCCGCCGGGGCGAGCCAGGCGACGCGCATGGGCCGCTGCAGGTTGGTCGGAACGGTCACCGGCGTCGACCGCTGCGCCTGCAGCACACCGTAGGCGAGAACCTCGTTGCGGTACGGCCCCCGGGCGACGGTGTAGGTCGGCACGCTCGGGAGGGCGGCCGCGCGGAGCGCCGTCCATCCAAGCAGGCCCAGGCCCGCGAGAACGATGACGGCGAGAAACGTCCGCCGGTGCGTCAAGGCGCGGCCGCCTCGCGAAGGTCACTCACCGCAATCTCGTCACCCTCGGCGAGACCGTCCAGAACCTCGACTTTGAGACGATTGTGGCGGCCCAGCTTCACCGCGGTCTCGCGGAAGCCGCGCCAGGCCTTAACCCAGACGACCGGGCCGGTCGGGCGCACGAACACCGAGTCACGCGGAATTGTCAGCACCCTGACCTTGCGTTCGGTTTCGATCTCACCCCGGAACCGCATCGCGGGACGCAGCGCGGGGTCGCCCCTGTCGAGTGTGACCTGAACGTGGAACACCTTGTAAGGCACGCGGAAGGACTTGCGGCGCACCGCTCGACCGATCTTCGTGATGCGTCCCTTGAGGTCTTTGTCGGGCAGCGCTTCGAGCCGCAGGGTGACATTCTGGCCCGCCGCCACGGCGCCACCGTCGGACTCGTCGACAAAGCCGTCCGCGCGCATCTCGGAGAGGTCGGGCAGGGCCAGCAGTTTCTCCCCGAACCACACGCTGTCGCCGATCTTCTTCTTCTCATCCCGCCAGCCCGTCTTGTAGATGACGATGCCGTCCTGCGGGGCCAGCACGGTCATGTCCTGGATCGCACTCTCGAGGTCTCTGACCCGGGCCTTCGCGCGGTCCCGCTGATTGATCAGGGACTTGAGCGACGCTTCTTCCGAGCCGCGCACCCCGGCGATGCGAGCCTTCAGGTTCGCCACCGCCTGTTCGGCGTTTTTCTGATCGAGGATCGTCTGCTGCACTTCGTTGCGCGCGCGCAGGTTTTCCGCGACGTCGTTCTTGAGCCGCGCCTTCTCGAGCCGGGACTCCGCTTCGGCGAGCTGAAGTTCGATGTCGCGCCTCTGGCCGAGCAGTTCGACCTCCTTGCGCTCGATTCGTTTGGCCGCCTCGTCGTACTCGGCGCGCTTCTCCTCGCGCTGCCGCTGAAGGTTCGAGGCGTCGAAGCCGACAATCGGCTGCCCCTTCTTGACCGTGGCGCTTTCGGGAGCCATGAAGGCGATCTTGTATTCCCACATCTCGCGCACCACCGGAGGCCCGATCTCCGTGGAGCGAACCGCGGACAACTCACCCTCCACCTCCACGCCGATGGCGAGGTCGCCGCGCAACACCCGTGTGGTTTCCGGGGAAGGGCCTCGGGCGGAAGCCGCAGCCGCGCCGATCAGAACGAGGCCGCCGAGCGACACGGCGCGAACGCGCCAGCTGGAGCGGCGCGCGCGGTCGAACCACTGCTCAGCGAAGGGCGACACGATCGCCTTCCGAAAGACCGGTCTCGACCACACACTCGAGGGGCAGGCACGCCACCACCCGGATCGCTCTCGAACTGCCGTCCGACTGCCGGACATGAAGCTCGGCGCCCTTGCGCAGAAGCGCCTTGCGGGGCACGAGCAGCGCGTCCTTGAACACGCGTCGCACCACTTCGACACGGGCCGAGAGACCGGGTCGCATTACTTCCGGATCCGTCTCTTCGAGGGACACATGGACACGGAACCCACCCGCGTAGCGAGCGTCCTGCGCCACCGAAGCCACCTTTTCGACCTTCCCACGAAAGCTGCGGGCGAGGTCGGTCTCGAGGAACACCCGCACTTCCTGTCCCACCGCCACCCGGCCATCGTCGACCTCGGGAAGGAAAGCGATCACCTCCATCGCGTCGAGGTCGGGGATCGAGACCACCCGCATGCCGGGCCACACGTTGTCGCCGACCTGGAGCGCGCGATCCTCCTGCTGTGAGCGGCCCACGATGGCGATGCCCTTCTTGGGGGCCACCAGCGAGAGCTGCTGGAGCGACTCCTCCGCGGCCCGGACTTCACGATCCGCCTTGTCGCGCACGATGCGCATGACTTCGACGTCGGCCCGGGAAGAATCCTCGAAAGCACGCAACGCGAGTTGCGCCTTCCGCAAATCGGTCTCGGCCTTTCGCAACGCCTGTTGCTTCTCGTGCCACTCCTTGCGCGAACGCAACTCGACGGGCACGGCGGCCTCGATCCTGGCCTTCTCCGCCTCGGTCTGGGTGCGTTCGACATCGAAACGCTTCTGCGAAGCCTCGGCCCCGAGCGAGGATTCACGACCGTCGATCTGAATCTGCGCCTGGGCCAGCCGCAGCCGCCGGTCTTCGAGGGCCTGCGCCACCTGAGTGTTGTCGATCTCGGCCACCGTATCGCCGGCTTCGACCTCGGCCCCATCCTCGATCAACCACTTGAGCTGGGCCCGCCCGCTCTCGAGGCGCGGCACCGTGAGTTCGTGCGAACGGACTGCCGCCAACTCGCCGGTGAGGAGGAAGACATCCTCCACGCTGCGCCGCGTAACACTCGCCGCACCGTTGTCCGCGGCGGTGGATCCCGCGACGCGCGCGCAGTCGGACACAAGCGGCGTCACCAGGAGCGTCGTGGTCAGCAGGAGTCTCCTAACCGGCACGGCGGGCAGGATACCCCATGGGCAGTTCCTGCCCCGGTACGGCGCCTGACTATGATTCGGGGCGTGAACCGGCTGACCCTCGGTCTGGTGACGGCTCTCGTCGGCGCGGCCACCGGGGCGGCGCAGATAGCACCTGCTCCGCCCGCAAGTTACGAGGCCGTCGTGCGTCTCTACGCCTCGGGCGAACACCAGGCCGCGGTTCAGCACCTCGCGAGATTCGATTGGAAGACCCTCGATCAGGGTTTCGGCCGGTTAAGGGCCGAGGTCGGACGCGCCGGCCACTGTCCCGAGTGTCCTGACACACTGGCGGAGCCCATCAGGGCGGCCGCCATGCTGCATCTGGACCGTGACCTCGCCGAGAATCCCCCCCACCAGAATGTGGAACAGAAGCCGCTTTGCGGAGGGCGTCACGCGCAGCGGGCCATGGAATACGCGGACCTTCTCGCGATTCGCGACCGGACCCGCGACTTCGCGCGGCGCTTCTTCCTGGCCATGACCTGGCGCGCGGAATGGGACGCCTGCCTGGATCAGGCTCGGACCTGGGCGCGGGCGGGCCTGTCCGCTTTCCCGGAAGACACTGAACTCCGGCTCGCGCTGGGCGTGTCGCACGAGAAGGTCGCCCGCATCGCAACCAAAGATCCCAAGCGTGTGCTGCGCGAGGCCCGGCTGGAACTCTCACGCGTGGTCGAAGCCGCCCCTCAACATCTCGCAGCGGGCGTTCATCTTGGCCGCGTGTGGTGGCGCCTCGGTTTCCCGGCCGAAGCGCAGCGCTCATTCGAGGCCGTCGTCGCAAAGAGCGGCGATATAGCACCCCGATACCTCGCCTACGTCTTCCTGGGTCAGGCGCACGAGCGCGCGGGCCGGGGGGAGGCCGCGGTCCAGGCGTACCGGAGTGCGCTTGCGCTCCTGCCCGACGGTCAGGTGGCGGCTCTCGGGCTCGCCCACGCGCTGCTGGTTCAGGGTGACACCGGGGGCGCCGCGATCGCGGCCGAACGCGCGCTCTCAAGCAAAGGAGCGGCTCCGGACCCGCACCGGGACTACAACGCGGATAACGCACTTGGCGCGTCCGCCCTCTTCGACGCTCTGCGCCGGGAATCACGGCAATGAAGATTCGCCTCGCACCGGCCGCAGTCGCGATGCTGTTCGGCGGCGTCTGCTTCGGCCAGACCCGGCCCGAGTTTGGCGCGAGCGTCGGTGTCGCCTACGTGGACGTCTTCGTCTCTGACCGGGAGAACCCGGTACGCGGCCTGCGCGGAGAGGACTTCGAACTTCGCGATGACGGCGTCCCCCAGCGCGTCGAAGTGGTGGAGAGCGACGCCCTGCCCGTGCAGGTGTTGCTGGTCTTCGATCGGAGCGACAGCCTGACCGGCGAGAGGCGCGCCGCGTTACGACGGGCGGGTGAACTGCTCCTCGACGCCCTGCGCCCGCTCGACGAGGTGGGCGTTATCGCCTTCTCCGACGAGGTCGCCTGGGTCGCGCGGCCCACCGTCGATCGCAAGGCAATTCATGAAGCCATCGCATCGCTTGAACCGGTTGGAGCGACGGCGGTGTACGACGCTTTGCTGTCGGCGCTCGCGGTAGCCGACCCGCGCGGCCGGACGCTGGTGATCCTGTTCACGGATGAGGTCGACAACTCGAGCCTGCTCGATGCCATAAATCTCAAAGCCGCGGCTGAGCGATCGAGCGCCATCATCCACCTCGTGACGGTCAGAGCGCCGCGACGAGTCACGACTGATGGCGTTACGCCGAACCCGGAGCCGTATCCGCTGGAGACAATCGCGGAACTCACGGGCGGGCGGGCCTGGGTGGCCCGCTCCACGGCGACTTTGAACGAAGCCTTCACCCGCATCGCGGCGAGCTTCGCCACCCGCTACGTCCTGCGCTACGAACTCTCGGCCGAGCCCCGGCCGGGTTGGCATCGCCTCGACATCAAGCTGCGCAAGGGCAAGGCCCGGGTTCAGGCCCGGCGCGGTTATTGGGTTCCCCCCGCCTGACAGCCGCGACTTTGCTAGGGTTTCGGGATGGAATGGATGACCGACCCCCAAGCCTGGGTGGGCTTTTTGACCCTGGCCGCGCTCGAGATCGTTCTCGGGATCGACAACATCATCTTCATCTCGATCCTCGTAGGGAAGCTCCCGAAGGAGCAGCAGGACTCGGCCCGCAAGATCGGCCTTCTGCTCGCGATGGGCACGAGGATCCTGCTCCTCTTCTCCTTGTCGTGGGTCATGAGCCTGACCCGGCCCCTGTTCACGTTGTTCAACCATGAGGTGACGGGACGAGACCTCGTCCTGATCATCGGCGGCCTCTTCCTCGTCTGGAAGAGCACCAAGGAAATCCACGAGAGACTCGAGGGAGTGGAGGGCGCGGCCTCCGCGCGTGTCGCCGCCTCCTATGCGTCGGTCCTGGCCCAGATCGCCATCCTCGACATCGTTTTCTCTCTCGACTCCGTCATCACGGCGGTGGGGATGGTCCAACAGCTCAGCATCATGGTGGCGGCGGTGATGGTGGCCGTGGGCGTGATGATGATCTTCGCGAAGACCATTTCCGACTTCGTGCATCGGCATCCTTCCCTCAAGGTGCTGGCGCTCTCGTTCCTGCTGATGATCGGAGTCATGCTCATCGGCGAGGGCTTCGGCCACCACATCCCGAAGGGTTACGTCTACTTCGCGATGGCGTTCTCGGTGTTCGTCGAGATGATCAACATCCGCGCCACTCGAAACGCGCAACCCGTGGACCTGCACGAACCGTACGCCGCGGAGGTCACGCCGGAAAAGAGTGCTTAGCGCGGCTCCGTCGCGTGGAGGTGTCCCGCAACCAGCGCCTTGATGCGCGTCTGTTCAACCGCCAGGATGAGATGGCCGCCCTGGTCGAAGCTCACCAGGCGGGATCCCGGGATGGTGGCCGCGGCGAACTCGGCGTTGCGATAAAGCTGGAGCGTGTCGTCCCGTCCGTGCAGGATCAAGGTCGGCGCGCGGATCGCGGCGATCCGTTCGTTGGGCATAGCAGCCCGGTTGTCGAACGTGACGCCGGCGGCACGCCGGGACACCGGATTCATGAAGTCGATCACCTGGTCGGCCAGGGCACGTTGTTCGGATGTCAGCCGGGCGATCACGGAAGCGGAAACGCCCATGAGCTGGAGAAACCGTCCCCGGAACGCCGTGGTCACCGCCCAATACCGCCAGTCGCGCTGGAAGATCGCGGTCAACGCATTTCCCTGCTGATTCGCGCGAGCCTGATGGGCATCGTTCGATGAGGCGACGCCGGCTGAGATCAAAGTCAGCGACGACACACGATCGGGGTGGAGTGCCGCGAACAGGAGTGCCGAGGGGCCGCCATGGGAGAGGGTGACCACGGCCGCCCGGTCGATGCCAAGATGGTCCAGAAGAAACGCGTAGGCGTGGGCCTGATCGTCGAACGTGGCGCCCTGGTGAAACGTGGACCGCAGATAGCCGAAGCGCGAGGGCGCGATCCAGCGGACGTTGTCGCTGAGGACGGCTCCCGCCAGCAACTTCCCCTGATCGAATCCCCCACCGCTTCCATGGATCACGAGCACGGGCTGACCCGTGCCTCCCTCGGCGTATTCGATGTCGCCAAATGGCGAGGGGATGACCTTGCTGCCTCCCCGGATGCGCTCGTAGGCGCGACGCATGTCGCGGGCGTGGAACGCCCACGCTGCGATCGCCGCCACAACTGCGACAACGAAGAGCCAGGAGACCGCTCGCTTGACCATCGCTTACTCCGTCCGCCACGGATGGTAGCGGCCAGCCGATCGAAGGCTGCGTAAGTCATCTGCATCATTCGCCCGCCAGGTGGACGAAGCGTCGGTGCTGGATCCGCCTCGGGCTAGCGAGCCGAGGCGGCCGGGTGGCGTAGCGGCTTCAGCGCGACGCCGCCAACGCGACGCCGACCCCATAGGCGACCAGCCACAGGACATAGGCGCCGCGCAGGAAGCCATACAGTTTCGCGGGGATTTCCGCGTCGGGGCCTTTCCGACTCAAGGCCCACAACCGCGAAACCACCACCACCATCACCAGAAGCGCCGTGTAGCCGACCACTCCGTGGAGCGTGAACCACGACTTGCTGCTGCCCGCGACCATGCAGCCGGTGGCGACCACATCGAGCGCCACCGCCACCGCGAACCCGCCGAGCACAAGGGTAGTCGCACGCCGACGCCGGTGCGCCGCGATCATGCCTACGGTGTAGGCGATAAGCGCCAGGTTGATGGCGACGACTCCAAACAGAATGACAGGGCTCAAGCCGGCTCCTTCGCGGGGGGAAAACGTGATGCATCATATGGCCGCCTGCCTTCAGATGATGTGGGCGAGCGGACACGGATATGATCGTCCGCCTGGGAGCCTTGGCGCCTCGCGAGCAGGAATGACCGACCAACCGACTTCCCCAGATCCCCTCGAGCCGAAGACGCAACACACGGCGACGCGGGCTCCCTCGGACGCGCCCGACGCGCCCCTGCATGAGTTGCGGGTCGTTCCCGAAGTCATCGGCGACTATCGGATCCTTGCCCTGCTCGGTGAAGGCGGCATGGGAACCGTCTACAAGGCCGAGCAGCTGCACCCGCAGCGCATCGTCGCGCTGAAGATGATCCGGCCGGGCCTTTCGAGCGACAAGGTCCTGCGTCGCTTCAAGCGGGAGGCCGAGGCTCTTGGGCGTCTGCAACATCAAGGCATCGCGCAGATCTATGAGGCGGGAACGGCGGACAGCGGCTTCGGCCCACAACCCTATTTCGCCATGGAGTTCATCCAGGGCGAGAGGCTGAGGGAGTACGCGCTCGAAAAGCGTCTGACCACGCCCCAGCGCCTCGAGCTGATGGTTCAGGTCTGCGATGCCGTGCACCATGCCCACGAGCGAGGCATCATCCATCGCGATCTCAAACCCGGCAACATCCTGGTGGATACGAAGGGCCAGGTGAAGATCCTGGACTTCGGTGTGGCGTTGTTGACGGACTCCGATGCGCAGGGGACGCGGCAGACGGACCTTGGGCAGTTGGTCGGGACGCTCGCCTACATGAGCCCCGAGCAGGTGGTGGCCGACTCGGACGACCTCGACACCCGCAGCGACGTCTACGCTCTCGGCGTCATCCTGTACGAGTTGCTCGCGAGCAAGATGCCCTACGCCACTCACGGAAAGGCCGTGCACGAGGTGGTGCAGGCCATTCGGGAAGAGGAGCCGGCGCCCCTGAGTGCTGTTCACACCAGCTACCGGGGCGACATCGACACCATCGTCGCGAAGGCGCTCGAAAAGGATAAGACCCGAAGATATGCGTCGGCTATGGAACTGGCCGCCGACATAAGGCGTCACCTGGCCGACGAGCCGATCACGGCAAGACCGCCAAGCACCGCCTATCAGGTCCGCAAGTTCGCACGGAGGCACAAGGCCCTGGTGGCGGGCACGGTCTCGGTCTTCCTGGCCCTCGTCTTCGGAGTGGTGGCGAGCACGCGCGAAGCGGTGCGCGCGCACAAGGCGGAACTCGCGGCCGAGGAGCATCGCAAGCGGGCGGATCAGGAAGCGACCGCGGCCCGCGCGGTGGTCGACTTTCTGCAAAACGACCTGCTCGCTCAGGCGAGCGCCGCCAACCAGTCATCGAAACCGGATCCCGACATCACGGTGCGGACGGCGCTCGACCGCGCGGCGGCTCGTGTACAGGGAAAGTTCGCTCAGCAGCCGGGGTTGGAAGCCGCCATCCAGGACACGATCGGGCGGACGTACTACCAGCTCGGGCTCTACACGGAGGCGCGTAAACAGTTGGAACGCGCGCTGGACCTGTACCGACGGACCCTGGGGGAAGACGACCCGAAGACACTCTCGACCATGAGCCGCCTCGGCCGCACACTCTGGCTCCAGGCCGAGTATCAGGAGGCGGGGACGCTTCTCAGCCGCGCCGTCCTTGGCCAGCAGCGGGTCCTGGGCACAGACAACCCCGACACGCTTTACTCCATGAACAACCTCGCCAACGTCTACCGGGCGCAGGGAAAGGATTCGGAAGCCGAGGGGCTCTACAGCCGGACCCTTGAACTGCGACGTCGCGTGCTGGGGCCCGAACATCCCGACACGCTGAGTTCGACGAACAATCTCGCCAACGTCTACTGGTCGCAGGGCAAGTACGCGCAGGCGGAGACGCTCTACCGCGAGGCCATGAACGCTCAGCGCCGGGTGCTCGGCCCCGAACATCCCGACGCCCTGCTGTCGATGGGCAATCTGGCCGACACCCTGACCAAGCAGGGCAAGTACGCGGAGGCCGAGACGCTCTTCGCGCAGGTCCTCGAAATCAGCCGCCGGGTGATGGGCCCTGAACATCCCCGGAGGTTCGACTTTCTTTCGGATGCCGGCGCCATGTATCAGCGGCAGGGAAAGTTCGCCCAGGCGGAGGCGAATATCGCAGAGGCCCTCGCGGGACGACGACGCACGCTGGGCTCGGATCACCCCGAAACCATGCAGGGCGCCGCCGACCTCGCATTGGCCCTTCTCTCTCAGCGAAAGTTCGTGGAGAGCGAGCGTCTCGCACGCGAGGCCCTCGAGTTCAATCGGAAGAAGAACCCGGACGACTGGCCGCGATTGCGCGCCGAGACCCTGTTGGGGGCGAGCCTGTCAGGGCAGAAGAAATACCGCGACGCGGAACCGTTGTTGCTCAACGGCTATCGCGGAATGGTCGAACGGAAAGGGAAGGGCGGATGGATGGGAGCCTCGACCGCGCGCTACCTGGAGGAGGGGCGCGAGTGGATCGTCGGGCTCTATCAGTCGTGGGGCAAGCCGGAGAAAGCCGCGGAGTGGCGTCAGAAGTGAGAGGCCGCGATGAGGTGACGCCTTCCAGTCATTCAGCAGCGTTGGGACTCTCGATCCGCACAAGCTTCCCGCGGCGCTTCACGATGTTCTTGTAGTCCCACTGAATCTTCCGAGCCTTCGTGAGCCACCGCTTCAGCACCGTCGGCTTGATCTCCGCGGCGTCCGTGTAGAACCGCGAGGCGTCCTTGAACCTGGCGCCGACGACGTCAAGCCCCGGTTCGTCGAAGTCGGCGCCGCTCCAGAACATCAGACGGATGCCCGGCTTCTGCCGGCTGTAGCCCACGATGGGGTTGCCATCGAGGAACCAGACCGGGTGAGCGTGCCACACCTTCGCCTCGGCGCCGCGAAGGCCTCGCGTGATCTCGCCGGCGAGTCGCTCGCAGATGGCCCGGTCGGCGGCGGACAGTTTGGCGTGGTACTTCAGGATGTCGGGCGTCATAAGTTCTCCTTGAGTGTGCGAAGCCGAATCTCCCTCACACGATCCGTGTCGATGCGGCCTCCACTTTCGTCCGCAGTTTCTTGTCGGCGTTGTTGAGGATCACGGCCCAGCCCGCTCCCGGAAAGTTCGTCACCAGGGATTCGAGCACGCGGTTGGTTACCGGCTCTGACCGCCGATACCAGGGAACACGGACCTTGACCGCCAGGATCAGCCGGGCGTCGTGCGTCAGGTGCTTCATTCGCTTCCGGCAGAGGTAGGCCGCCTCGATGTCCGGGTGACCGCGTACGAGCGCGCGCCACTGCTCGACCAGAGCCTCGTCCAGACCATGCGCGTCGAACTCATCGGCGGCCGAGACTGCTTCGCGTTCCTTTTCCGCCGCGGCAACCAGGTCCCCGTAGGCCCAAAGTTCTTTCTCGACCTCGGCGATTTCCGCGGCCCGTCCGCTCTTGCGCAGATGCGCTTCGATCAAGCTCAGCGCCGCTCCCCGGAACAACTCGGTATTCGCCGCCTGTCTGAGGGCGGCCGCGCCGGCCTCTTCGCCCTGCTCGAGGCGAAGGCGTCCCGAGTGGAAGAGGGCGGCGGCATGATCGGGCTCTTTGGCCAGCGCTCGCTCCAACCAGCGCAGGGCGGCGCCCGGGCCTTCGAGGCCATTCGCAAGCAAGGCCCTCTCGATGATGTCCTCCACGCTGAGGCCGTCTCCCCTGGCGTCGAGCTCGCTCGCCCGTTCCGCTTGCTCGTGAGACTCCGTATGCCCCAAGCCCCACATGGGTTCGATGGACGTCCGCCACTCGGCCGACAGAGCTTCGGCAAGTCGAGGCCTGGCTTCGCCGAGGTACACCGACGAAGCGTTTTCGAGGACAGGGCCGATCGACTGCATTTCGTCACGGCCGACGCCCAACGCCTCGGCACGCTGCCGGAGCGAGGGATGCGAGTCTTCGATGGACGACTCTTCGAGCCAGGCCTCTTGCAGGATTCGGACCTCAGGCGCGGCACTTCTGAGCGCCGCATGCATCCGGTCAAGCAGGTCCTGGGGAGGGTTCCGATCGCTTCGATTCAGCGCCTGAATAGAGGGCCAGAAGGCCGTGTTCAGGTGGGCGCCCACTGCGCGGATCCGGGCCAGGGCTCGAATGAGAGCCACGCTACTTTCCCGTTCCCGGGCGAACGCATCGGCTTCAAACTCGCGGATGCGGCCCGACACCATGGCGTGGGCCACGAAACGGGGCCACCACCAGTCGAAGAACCTCTGAAAGAAGCCTTCGAACAGGCCCTTCGATTCCTTGAAGTGCTCCTGCAAGCGGGCAAAGGTCAAACGGAGTCGGTAGATCCAGGCCCCCGCGCGACCGTGAGCGCGGCTCGCATGCCCCATCTCGTGGGCCAGGACAGCCCGAAACTCCTCCACAGGCAAGGCATCCATTAGAGGAAGACCGATCGAAAGGGTGTTGCGATAAAAGCCAAGCGCACCCAACCTGGGAGTCTGGGTCAGGCTGGCGTTGAGTTCGGGTGTAATGAGGATCTGGTGAATAGGAGGCGTCTCAAGGGCCTGACGCAGGCTCTCCACCTCCTTCCTGAGCGCGGGCGCATCCGCCTCCTCCAGGCGGAGTCCCTCGGGGTCGTCGAAGCGCACCCAAAGAGCGCGCACGATCGCAAGGCCCACGGCGCCGATCGCGATCATCAGTTTGACCACGGCGGCGCTGCCGCCTCGCTGGTGGCTTAGATACCAGACACAGAGGGCAAGTGCGAGGCAGATGATGGCGAGCGTGCCCAGGACGAAGCCATACCCCCCCGCCGCCCAAGCGAGCGCCGCCCGCCTGAAGGCCGCGGGATCCTTCGAAGACCCGGCCTCGATAGACCTGACCAGTTGCGCAAACTCTTCGTTCTTCATCAACGGGGTAACTCGGACTCTAAGCGGAATCACGCCCACGGCGGATCCGTTCCGCGCGCCGGGTTTCCCTCACAGCTGAGCGCTGCTCTGCGCCACCTCGATTAGCATGTCGCCCTCCATGAACAACCCGTTTGGGGCGACGCGGGCTGGTTCTCTGGCGCTGACTCTGGGCTCCTTCTCACTGACTCTGGCGCTCGTTTCCTGTGGCGGCTCCGATCGCCCGACCGCGCCGTCACCGGTGACTGTCGCCACCCCGCCCCCCGCCCAGGTCACGGTGGCGGACGGAGCCACTGGGGTTCCTGTGACGGGCGCCACAGTGACCCATCAAGGCCAGGCGTTCGTAACCGATGCGCGTGGCGTCGCGACGCTCGCAACAGCCTCGGCGTTGGGGACACCCGTCGACGTGACCGCTCAGGGGTTTCTCGACCGGAAGACAACGGCATCGGCTTCAACGGTGTTCTTGTGGCCGAAGGTCCTCAGCTCCACCGCGGGCGAAGCCTTCACGGCGCGCCTCGCCTATACCTCGACGGTGGCCGGCGCCATTGCCGGAGACGCTCCGCTGCGGCGCATCGTTTCCGGGTTCTCGACGGTCTACGTCTACCTGCCGCCCGAGATTCGCACCGAGGACATCCGCCGAACCGCCGAGGCGGCAGTCGTCGCGGTGAATGCCGCCACTCAAGGCAGCCCCGCCTATCAGCTGGTTCTGGAGAAGCCGGCGGGCACCCAGGTTGTGTTCGAAATCGGGATCGACGGCACCCCGGCGACGTGCGACAACGCGATTGCCTTCTTCAGGACGACGCTCGTCAGCAGCAGCAACTCGAGCGAACTCTTCGGCGGCCTCGTCAACTTCTGCGAGGCACGATGGGCGCGGGACTTGAGCGTGATGGCGCACGAGCTGGGACATTCCCTCGGCCTCTATCACTCCGACCGGACGTTCGACCTGATGTATCCCTTCACGAATCGCGAGCCCCAGTTCAGCGGCGAGGAGCGGCTCCTCATCAACCTGACCAGACTCCGTCGCGGCGGAAATCGGTTCCCCGATACCGATCGGGATCGAGTGGCCTCAGCCTCGAGCCGGGCCGAGGGAGAGGCCCTGATCGTATGCTCCAAGCCGCGTTGACGTCGCTCTGGTCCTGTCCCGCGCTCGAACGCCTGGATCATGACTTGGAGGCCTTTAACTCTCGCGTCATCTCGACCATGGTCCGCCGGAATGAGGCCCGCTCGAAGAAACGCTGCGCGGCGACGTTGCCCTCCGCGGTCACCAGGACCACGCGGGGCGCGTCACGAGCGGCAAACGCGTCCATCATCGCGTCCAGCAGCGCCTGCCCCACCGCGCGGTTTCGCTCGGCCGGATCCACCAGCAGGTCGTGCAATACCGCGGCCGGCCCGCGAAGGGATGGCCAGTCGTAACCTTCGATCGTCCCGTACGCGTAGCCGACCACGCGACCTTCGACCTCCGCGACCATGACCACCGCGTCCGGAGCGTTCACCTGCGACGCCAGAAAGGATCCGTAGCCCTCCGCGGTCTCCGGAGTCGGGGCGAGGAACCGCTGTTGGTCGAAGGAGTAGTGCTGCTCGACGAGCAGGGTTCCGAGTCGGCCGAGAGCTTCAGCATCGTTTGCGCTCGCGGCGCGGATCAGCGGTTTGGGGGATGGCATGCCGGGGCCTTATCAGTGTGTCAGTCCGTAGATGATGTAGTTGATCCCGAACTTGTAGGCTTCGTTCGTCGATGCCCTCGCGTAAATGTCTTCCCCGGACCACTCGATGTAGTCGCCGATGTCCATGTTGTAGTTGATGACCACCATCAGCCGTCTCGTGGGGTCGTTGTCTTCGTGGATGCCATAGAACTCGCCCATCACCCCCTGTTCGCCGAGTCGGCCGGGGTACGGCACCGCGAGCGTCTTGATGTGGAAGAAGCTGTCGAATATCGGGTGCGAAACGTCGAGCCGGTCGATCCGCGCGTCGGGCAGAACACGCCGCATGGCCGCTTCGAACACCGCCCACTCATTGGCGAAGTGAAAGTCGTCGACGATCAGGAAGGCGCCGCGCTCGAGGTACTGGCGGAGCCCGAGCACTTCCGACTCCGTGGGAAACCAGTAGCCAGGCTCCGAGAGGTAGGCGATCGGAAACAGGTTCAGCTCGGGATCGTCGAATGCGTGCACGTTGGTGCGGCTCGAGTCCGTCTGGACCGTCGTCATCTCGCGAAGCATCGTCGCAAGGTTCTGCTCCATCATGGGGTAGTCGGCGCGCCATCCGCGATACTCCGCGTAGCGCACGCGCGCGAACGTGAACCCCCCGTCGGGCTTGACGTTGGGCATCTGATCCGGGCCGTGGAACTGAGGGGACCCGCCGCGCTGCGCCGCTGCGCCGGCCGCGAACACCGCGGCCAGCGACGCGACGGCGATCACGCGCATGGACTTCACGCGCGCGCTGCTCGCGTACGCATCGCTGTCTCAATCTCAGCGATGGTGCTCATGGCCGGAATGTAGCACGCCACTTCCGATGTCCCCGATCCCGCTCCGTCATTGCGACGAGGCCATCGAGGAGCAGCCGAGGAAGCAATCTCGCGGCCGCACCGCTGCGGACGACCCTATCCCGCCGCCCGACCCTCCAGGCCTTTAAGAATCTCTTCCAGCAGTCGTCGGCTCTGGTCGATGTTGGACGACATCTTGTTCGCAAGGTGAAGTTGTCCGTCGAGGTCCACTTCCGGTTCAAGAATCGATTCAAGGGCCGACACGCTCTCCAGACGCTTCGGCCCCTCCAAGGCCCGGCGCGCATCAAGCCCCAGCAGGCGCGCTCCGGCGAGGACCATGTCGAAGCCCAACTCCGAGTACGTCGCCATCTCCTCGCCGAACAGGCGCTCCTGCGAAATGTCACCGTAGTGCCACGCCAGAAGCTGGACATCGGTCGCGTCCTTCTCTCGTTTCCTGTCGCCCCATGCGGCAAGCTTCATGAGAACCAGGCACGCGATCTCAGGGACGCGGATCTGAACGCCATCGGGAAGCAGCACTCGTTGGGCGGTGCGATCGGCTTCCTCAAAGCCCAGAACATTCATCAGGGCAGCATCGGGGGGCCACGTGACGTGCCGACTTGCATCCTCGATCGACCCGAAAGGAATCAGGTCCACTGGGATTCCCGAGTAGATCATTCGTTGAGGCTCTCGCCCTTGGATGAAGCGACGCGATGTGACGAGCTGTCCCCGAATCCGGCCGAACTCCTCCCAATCGCGAACCGCGAAGGCGAAGTCGATATCATTCGTGACACGCGCAGGTGAGATCCCATGCCCGCGAAGGACCACATCCCGCGCGGCAGCTCCGACGAGGAGGAAGTCTACGCCGCACGCGTTGCGGAGGGCGGCCACGATCTTCGCAAGCGGCCGGAGGTCAGCTTCGCCCGACAGGTCGATCAAGGTGCTCCTTACGCACGATCTGCGCCATCTCAAGGCAGCGCGGGTCCCCGATGGCAAGGAGATCCGCGTAGATCAGCAAAGGTGGAGCGAATCCGGAGGGCTCCGTCTCGAAGTCCCAGAAGCGAGTTCGCACTTCAACGTTTCCATTCGGGTCGGCCTTCAACCCGAGAGGACGAACGATCGAAGGATCGATGCCTTGGGTGTAGACGTAAGCACTCTGCGGACGCATGTGTCGCGTGAGCAACGCACCCGCGAGCTCCCCGCCGATTCGTGCAGAGCCAAGGTCCGGCAACGTCGCCTTGATGCCGGAGAAGTCACCTTGGTAGCGACCCAGACGGAGTCGGGGAGCAAGCGCCCTGATGTATGCCTCGGTCCAAAGGTCTAGGAGCCGCTCGGCCTGGACCAGGCGTCTTCTCCCCTCGACCTCGACCAGAAACCCGAGCTGTCGCAAATCGTTCATGACCCAGCCGACCGTGCCGTGTGCGACGCCCGTCGCTCGCGCCAGTCCCCGAACGGTCGCGTCCAGGAGTTCCCGTTTCGCGAGGATGGCGAAGACGACGGTCAATCCGGTAGAACCGAAGGCTCGAACACTCGCCGGCGGCGCGTTGTGACCTCGGCTCGGCTTCTCGCCCTTCACGAAGACATAGAGGGAGGGCGCCCGCAGGAAGGCGTTCCCGGCGGTGTCCACGAACTGGATCCCACGGCGCCGGAGTTCATCGGCGATCTGCGGGGTCAGGTAGTCCGCGACCAAGAGGGGGTTCTTGCCGAGCAACCCGAGGCGCTGCTCGATGAGCCCGATCATGTGAGCGCGCACGTGTGCCTTGACCAGGGCCGAATAGACAACCTCCCCCCGGCCGATCTTCGCGACGACTGTCGCATCCGGCCCTGAACCGGCCAGACGCGCGCCAGGCGTCTGCCGTAGGCTCAGATGCACGCCCAACTGGCGCGCGCCATCGATCGCCTTCGACAGAATATGGCTTTCGTTAGATACTCTGTCCATCCCTAGACATTGTCCATGATTCGTGGACACGTGTCAATTGTGGACAGGTCGGGATGTCACCCTGCGCCCAGCTCCCCCTTCGTCATTGCGACGAGGCCATCGAGAAGCAGCTGAGGAAGCAATCTCGCGGCCACCTTGAAGCCCGCACTTTCAAGAGCCACCGTGAGTTCTTTCTCTCCGGGACCCGATCCGGTATGTCGAACAAGGCCCGACATCGTTCGGCGCTTACGTGCCCGATCTGCCCGGCTGCGTTGCGGCCGGCGAGACCAAGGCGGAAGCCCTCGAGCTAATCCGTGAGGCGATCGAGCTGCACATCAGCGACCTGAAGAGCGAGGGCCGAGAAGTGCCAAAGCCGACCTCCGTGAGCGAAGTGGTAGAGGTCGAAGCCGCGTAGCCAACCGATCCCGTGCCCGAACCCGATCCCCCACTCCGTCCTGGCGAGACCGTCGGTTGAGAGACTCTAGGCGGCGGGCGGACGCAGCGTAGCTTTAGGACGCGCCTTCGCTTTCACTGGCCGCTTGGCCTTCTTCATGGCCGCTCGAAGAGCGCCATTGACCGCCTTTGCCGATGGGAACGCCTTCGCAACATCCGGTTCCAGAGACACCAGAACGACGTCGTTGGTCAAATGACGCGCTGCCGCTCGTAACTTGGCCGCATACGGATTCGGGCGCGACTTCGAGTAGTCGAAGTCGTACTCGGGCCTCAAGTCGTCGGTCTGTCTAGTCGAACGCTTCTTCATATTTCTGTCTCGCCTTCCAATCCGCCAGCGCCTTCGCTTCGATCTCCGGCGTGATGATGAAGCGGGGCTTGGCGCGACGTTCCTCGGGCACCGTGGCCCACCACGCCAGCGTGTCCTTGACGGTCTCCGCCAACGGTCGGAACGCGAGTCCGGCGGCGATCGCCTTGCCGTTCTTGGTCGAAGTGTGACCGAGGTCGTTTCCTTCGAGCATGATGAAGGGCACCGCCTCGGGAATCTGATGGGCCTTGAGGAACTCGTAGTCATCGATCCACACCAGTCTTGACGTGGAGCCGAGCGCCTTGATGGCCTGGTCGAGGAAGCCCTCCATGGTGAGAGCCTCGCGAGGTCCCGCGGCGTTGTAGGTCCCGCCGCCTTTCTCCTCCAGCAGCCTCAGGTAGAACGCGACCAGGTCACGAACGTCGACCATCTGCACCGGATCGGAATTCTTCCCGGGCGCCAGGGTCTCACCGCCCTTCGCGAGCCGCTGTGGCCAGTAGGGAAAACGGTCGCTGGTATCGCCCGGCCCGACGATGTAGCTGGGACGCACCACGATGCTTCCTTTGCCGAAGGCCGCGCGCACGATCTCTTCGCATTGCGCCTTCTGCACGCCGTAACTCTCGGACCCGTCCTTCGGATCCACCATAGTGGTGTGCGGCATCGTGGTCTCGTCCAGACCACGTTTGAGGTACGGGTAGTACACGCCGGTCGACGAGGTGAAGAGGTACTGCGGCACCTTTCCTTTGAGCAGCTCGGTCGAAAGCCGAGCCCACTCGGGATTGGTGGCTGAGTCGTCGATCACCGCGTCCCACGTCTTGCCCTCGAGTGCCTGCAGTTGCCCGTTGCGATCGCCGATGAGCTGGATCACGCCGGGAGGCAGCTCAGGCTTGCGGCGACCCCTGGTGAAGGTCGTGACCCTGTGCCCTCGACTCACGGCCAGCCGCACGAGATGCGGGCCGATGTAGCCGGTCCCGCCAAGGATGAGGATGTTCATCGGCGAAGGCGT
>CAYNHK010000074.1:0-21244 GCA_964396875.1 uncultured Acidobacteriota bacterium
ACCTGCAGGGTCACGCGAGTGCTGACGGTCTGGAACCCGGTCAGCTCGGCCTTGCTCTCAACGGCGTGACCCAGGCCCCGACGATCTTCGGACGCGCGGCCGGCTCGAGCCAGATCGTGGGCAAAGCGCTCATCGAAACCGCGGCAACGAATACAGTGTTGACCGTGCGCAATCCGGCGGGCAGCCCGGCCGCCCTCACGGTGACCCCTATGGCGGGTGGCAGCGAAGCAGTGGCCGGCTCGCTCGTGATCAAGCGAATCCGCTAGCAGTAGACGGGGGCGCATCGGCCTTCTCGCCTGCCTTCTTGAACCGCTCGTGGGCGACCGACTAACCTCCGCACCAGCGCCCCCAGCCCCGCCGCCCCCTCCAAGGAGACTCGATGTCCGCCACTCTTCCGCTCAAAAGGATCGCCCAACAGATGCGGCGCGACAGCCTCCTCACGACCACTGAGGCCGGATCCGGGCACCCGTCCACCTGCCTCTCGTGCGCGGAGATCATGTCGGTGCTGTTCTTTGACGAGATGCGCTTCGACCCGAAAGACCCGAAGGCGTACGACGTCGATGTCTTCGTCATGTCGAAGGGCCACGCCGCGCCCATTCTCTGGTCGGCGCTTTTCCACGCCGGCGGGATCAACGAAGACCTCAAGAATCTGCGCAAGTTCACGAGCACGCTTGAAGGCCATCCCACGCCACGCAATCCCTGGATCCGTGTCGCCACGGGCTCGCTCGGTCAGGGCCTGGGTTCGGCGTGCGGCATGGCGTGGGCGAGGAAGAAGGACGGCCATCCCGGCCGCGTGTTCACTCTGATGGGCGATGGTGAAGTGGCCGAAGGATCGGTCTTCGAGGCCGCCGCGTTCGCGGCTCAAGAAGGCCTCAACAATCTCGTCGCCATCGTCGACGTGAACGCCTTCGGACAGTCCGGCCCGACCATGCTGGTTCACGACACCGGGACCTACGCCCGCCGGTTCGAAGCCTTCGGCTGGCAGGCCGTGGAGTGCGACGGCCACGACGTCGAGGCGCTTCGCGCCGCTTTCGCGAAGGTCCACGACGCCCGGAAGCCGAGCGTCATCCTTGCCCGAACCCTCAAGGGCAAGGGCGTGCCGTTCATGGAGAACAAGGACGGCTGGCACGGCAAGCCCGCCAAGAAGGGCGAGGAACTTCAGCAGGCGTTGGCCGCGGTGGGCGAGGTCGACCTCGGTGATGTGAAGGTGCCGTCGCGCCGCTACGGTAAGGAACGTCCCGTGGCCACGCCGTTCGCGGTGGCTCCGGCGTACAAGCCGGGCGATCTCGTCGCGACCCGCGAGGCCTATGGCAGCGCTCTCGAGCAGATCGGTACACAGTGCGCTTCCATCATGGGCGTGGATGGCGACACCAAGAACTCCACGTTCTCGGAGCGGCTCAAGAAGGTTCGTCCGAATCAGTTCGCCGACGCCTACATCGCCGAGCAGAACATGGTCTCGGTGGCCCTGGGTGCTTCGACCGAAGGCAAGATCCCCTACGCCTCGTCCTTCGCGTGTTTCCTCTCCCGCGCGTACGACCAGATCCGGATGGCCGGACACTCCGAGCCGTCCCATCTCGTGATCGTCGGCTCGCACGCCGGTGTTTCGATCGGTGAAGACGGCCAGTCGCAGATGGCGCTTGAAGATCTCGCGATGATGCGCGGTGTGGTCCCCGCTACGGTCTTCTATCCCTCGGACGCGGTGAGTGCCGAGAAGCTCACCGAGCTTGCCGGCAAGACCCCCGGTGTTGTTTACATCCGGATGTCGCGTCCGAAGACCGCGATCCTTTACCCGAACGATGAGAAATTCGAGGTGGGCGGGTCGAAGGTCGTCCGGTCTTCGCCCAAGGATGTGGTCACCGTCGTGGGCGCGGGCGTGACACTTCACGAGGCTCTCGCGGCACACGCCGAGCTTCAGGCCGCGGGCATCGCGATCCGCGTCATCGACCTCTACTCGCTCAAACCCGTCGACACGAAGACCTTGCTTCAGGCGGCCGCGGAGACCAAGGGCTTCGTCACCGTCGAGGATCATGGCGCTTGCGGTGGTCTTGGTGAAGCCGTGGCCTCGGCCGTGGCAGGTCGGTCACGCATCGAGATCCTCGCCGTGCGCGAGTTGCCTCGCTCGGGCACGCCCACCGAGTTGATGCATGCCTATGGCATCGACAAGGACGCGATCGTGGCCGCGGTGAAACGACTGCTCGCGTGAGCAAGGTCCGGCGCGCGATCGCGTTTCTCCTGAGCGGCGTCCTCGCCGCCTGCGGCTCGTCGGCGACCAACACGAATTCCTCGCCGCCTCGCGTCACCCGCATCTCCATCGCCACCGGCGGCACGGGGGGCGTGTACTACGTCTACGGCGGCGCCCTCGCTCGTCTTGTCTCCGAGTCGATACCGGGCGTCGAAGCCACGGCTGAAGTCACGTCCGCCTCGATCGACAATCTCAAGTTCCTCCGCGATGGGAAGGCCGACATCGCTTTCACCCTGGCCGACACTCTCAAAGACGCGAGTGAAGGCAAGGGAGCTTTCGAAGGCCGTCCCATCGACCTTCGCGCTCTGGCCGTGCTCTACACCAACGTCACCCACGTGGTGACGAAGAAGAGCAGCGGGATAACGAAACTCGCCGATCTCAAGGGGAAGGTCGTTTCGATGGGTTCGGCGGGAAGCGGCACCGAGACGATCGCCGATCGGACCATCGCCGCGGCCGGTCTCGATCCTGCGAAGGACATCCGCCGCGAGAATCTGTCCGCGCAGGCGTCCGCCGATGCGCTCAAGGACGGAAAGATCGACGCCTTTTTCTGGAGCGGCGGTCTGCCCACGGCCGCGGTGCTCGATCTCGCCATCTCCGCACCCATCCTGCTTCTGGACACGTCAGGCATCCTGCCGAAACTCCAGGCTCAGTACGGCGAGACGCTGTATCGCGCGGTCTCGATTCCGCCTTCGACCTACGCGTCCATCGAAACCGAGGTCCACACCTTTGGTGTCTCGAATGTTCTGGCCGTCCCGGCGAAGTTCGACGACCAACGCGCCTACCTGATTGTGAAGATGATGTTCGACAAGAAGGCGGCGCTTGTCGCCACCCACGCCGAAGCGCGGAACCTCACCCTTGCCACCGCGGTCACGGGCTCCCCGGTTCCCCTCCACCCGGGTGCTTTGAAGTACTACGCCGAGCAGGGCGCGATCCCGGCCGCCCCGCCGGTCGAGCCCTGACGCGCGCGGCCCCGGTGTACGCTCGCCGAGCGTGAGCGAACCCCGACCTGTCGTAACGCACCATGACGTCGAAGAGGCGATGGTGCAGCGCGTGCAGGCCGCACCGCCGGCCGCGACCGTAGTCGCCATCGCACTTTCCGTTCTCGTGATCCTCGGCGAGATCACCGTTGTCGAGACGCTCCGTTTTCGCTCGATCGTCCTCGGACTCGCACTGGCGCTCGCCTGTCTCACACTGCGAGTCCGAAACCGGTACGCGGGAGTGGTTCCCCACGGCCTTGCTCTGCTCGCGATCAGCCTGGCTCTCGCCATCGCGTCGGGCGGTCGTGGTTTCCTGGCCCGCGCTTCCGAGCCGCTGGTCATGGACCTGGTCCTCGGCTGCGGCCTCCTGGTCCTCGTCATCGCCGCGGCCTGGGTGTCCACGGGCGCGGCCCTTCCGATTCTCTCGATCGCCACCATCGTCTACGTGCTCGCGGGCTCCGAGTTCGACCGCGTCGGCCTCTCCATGATCGCGCACCGGGGTTACGACGTTCCGCGCCTCATCGGTTCGATGGTGATGGGCTTTGAGGGAGTCTTTGGCGTTCCTCTCGACGTGGCCGCTACCACCATCGGCCTCTTCGCGATTTATGGCGCGCTCCTCGAAGCATCAGGTGCGGCGCAGTTCTTCCTGGATCTCTCCTTCGCGTCGTTCTCGAGAGGGAGCAGCGCGCGGGGCGCCGGACGAGCCGTGACATTCGCGGGCTTCCTCCTCGGTTCCGTGTCGGGCAGCGGCGTCGCCACCACACTCACCCTGGGCGGCGCTTCGGCTCCGCTGCTGCGCCGGGCCGGTTTCACCCGCGAGAACTCAGGCGCGCTCCTCGCTGCCGCGGGCATCGGCGCGATTCTGTCTCCGCCCACTCTGGGGGCCGCGGCGTTCCTCATCGCCGAGTTCCTGAAGATCTCGTACGGACAGGTGTTGCTGATGGCGGTGATTCCGACGCTGCTCTACTACTTCGGAATCCTGCTGATGATCGAGGCTGATGTTCCGCGGGGAGTTCCGCCTTCCACCTCGGAGGCTCCCGTGGATGCGCCTCGCAGCATCCGCGCGATTCTCCGATCGGGCGGGCACCACCTGATCTCGCCGCTTCTGATCGTCGGGTTCCTGTTCGCGGGCTATTCCGCCACGCGCGCCGCGCTCTTTGCCTGCGGGGGCGCGATCGTCCTTAGCTTCATGAACCGCGCGGAGGCTCTTTCGCCCCGGCGTCTTCGCCGCGCATTGATCAGCGCGGGCGCCGCCCTTGTTCCCGTCATCGCCACCACCGCGTGTGCGGGCATCCTTGTCGCCGGCCTGACTCTCACCGGCCTGGGCCTCAAGGTGGCTGGACTCATTGTGTCGCTCGCCGGATCGAACGCGACCGGCGTGATTCTGCTCTCCGCGATCGCGGTGTCCGTGCTCGGTCTTTCCGTTCCCGTGACCGCGTCGTACATTCTCTCGGCGGTCACAATCGCTCCCGCTTTGATTCAGGTGGGCGTGCCCGAACTCGCCGCGCACATGTTCATCTTCTACTACGCGGTTCTCTCCGAGGTGTCGCCCCCCACCGCTCTCTCGCCGATGGCGGCTGCGACGCTGTGCCACGGGGATCCGTATCGGACAATCCTCGCCACTTTGCGGTACACACTCCCGGCATTTCTGGTTCCGCTCGCGTTCACACTGCGCGCAGACGGACTCGGTCTCCTCCTCCAGGCGCCCTGGGCGATGGTCGCGACGTCGCTTCTCGCCGCGGTCGCCCTCGTGACCGCCGGCGTGGCGGCCGTGTCCGGCCATCTGATCCGACCGCTGACGCCCCTGGTTCGCGGTATGTTCGCGGCCGTGGGACTGTTGATCCTGTTCGTATGATCGCAGCCACTACCGAGTTCGTGCTGGCCGTTCTTGTATCCCACTCACGTCATTGCGAGGAGCCATTCTGTTGGTCCGGCGACGAAGCAACCCCCCTCGCACAACTACCAAGCCTGCGATAGTGGCACGACTCTCTCAGCTTCGTCTGGGTTTCGATCTCGACACCACCGCGGCCGACGCGGGCTTCGAATCGCTGTCCGGCTTTCGCGACGCGCTTTCGAAAACGTTCGGAGAACTCGCGGGCAAAGCCGATCGCGCGAACGCGATTCACCTCGGCTGGATGGAGACGCCGATCGGCCCGATGATCGCGGCCTCGCGCGAGGGCGCATTGATCCTCCTCGAGTTCACGAACAGGCAGAGGATGGAGACGCAGATCGAGACGCTGAAGAAGCGTTTCAAGTCGGCGTTCCTGCCCGAAGACGACGTGGTGATCAAGCAGACCCGCCGCGAACTCGACGAGTACTTCGCGGGCAAGCGTCGGGACTTCACGATTCCCCTCGAGTATCCCGGCACGCCGTTCGAGATGAGGGTCTGGGACGAGTTGTTGAAGATCCCCTTTGGCGAGATCCGTAGCTACGAAGAGCTCGCGGAGATCGTCAGCTCAAAAGGCGCGGTTCGCGCGGTCGGCAGCGCCAACGGCCGCAACCGCATCGCGATCGTGATCCCGTGTCACAGGGTGGTCAACAAGAGCGGCGCGCTGGGCGGATACGGCGGAGGGTTGTGGAGAAAGCAGACGCTGCTCTCCCTGGAGATGGGGGTGAGAGCCTAGGCGAGAGGATCGCTTCGTCGACGCTGCTCGACGGCTCCTCGCGATGTTTTAGCGGCCGTCTTTTGCTGCCGCTAAAACACGTACGCGAGGGCGAAGCCGATCTGGGCGAGCATCATCATCTGGTACATGTGCGTCCAGGACGGATGATTTTCGGTGGTGGCGAGTTCCTCGGGGTTTCGGACCAGGAGCCAGACCGTGTAGCAGCCGTAGACGATCAGCGTTGCGCCGAGCAGGTTCAGGAGCAGGGCGTTCCCGGTGAGGATTCCCGCGTAGACGCCGACCGGGATCAGGATGAACGGGATCACGAAGAAAGGCGCCATGATCCAGGTCGCCTTCTTCACACCGTAGTCGATGGGCAAGGTATGGCAGCCGCCGGCCTTGTCGCCTTCGATGTCCGCGAAGTCCTTGGTAGACGCGGCGCCCAGCAGGAAGAGGCCGAAGATCGTGCCGATGTACCAGGGCTCGGCGTCCATCACGGTCTTTACGGTTGACCAGCCGGCCACCTTGAGGAGGATGCCGCGCGGTATCGCGATGGTGATGTTGGCCCAGATCCCGCGACGCTTCGTCCACAAAGGCGGCGCGGAGTAGATCCAGCACATGAACGTCGTGAACAGGACGATCCAGAAACACTCGCGCGTGCCCACCGGCGTCACCATGAACGCGAGAATGTTCGCGATCACGAAGGTGACGATGGTGAACGTCCACGCCTCCTTGAGCGACATTCGGCCCGAGGGCAGCGGCCGCGAAGGTTTGTTCACGCGATCGATGTCGAGGTCGTAGATCTGGTTGATCGCGTTGTTCGCGGCGTTCAGGACCGCGGCCATCGCGGTTCCCAGGAACACGGGGTAGAGAAGTTCCCAGGTGATCGGGACCTTCGTCTGATGAGCGCCCCAGGCGCTGACCGCGCCGGAGAGCACACCCAGCGCGGGCGGGAGCAGGGTGAAAGGCCGCGCGAGTTCGGAGTAGAGCTTGAGTTTGTTCAAGGTTGGCGGAGGAGAGAGGCCGAGACTTTACCGGACGAGCAGGCCGATCAGGGTCGCGAAGCCGGCGCCGATCGCCGTGTTCAGCGCGTTCAGGGCGTGGTTGTCGAGCCACCCGCGCTTCTCCGCCACCGTGCCGATGACGCTCTCGGCGAGCGCTCCGAGGAAACCGGCGAGGGTGACGATCAGCGCGCCCTCGGCATGGAAGAGACCAGTGAGAACCCCGAGCGAGGCGATGAAGGCCGATCCGAACAACCCGCCCAGCGTGCCCTCGATGCTGACCGCACCTTCGGTTCCAGCGGGAACGGGACGCAGCGTCGTGATCAGGAATGTCCGCTTGCCATAGGCCTTGCCGATTTCCGACGAGCAGGTGTCCGCGGCCGCCGTGGCCACCGCCGCCGCGTAGGCGACCAGGAAGATCGTGTGAAGCGGACCTTCGGAAAGCAGGCCGAAGATCGCGAGGAGGCCGGGAATGCCGCCGTTGGCGAAGGCGTTGCGCCACCCGCGCGCGCCCCCCTTTTCCTGCGCGATGCCGAGGGCTGCTTTCCTGGCGTATCCGAGCTTCGTCACGGTGGAACCGACGAGGAAGAAGCCGGCCATGAGGGCGAAACCCGAAAGGCCGAAACCTGCGGTGATCGCGGTGCCGATCAGGATCGCGGACAGCGCCCCGAGTCGATCGATGGACTTCGAGCGTATGGCGAGCCACGCGAAGATCATGTTGACGAGCAGGCCCTGGAAGATCCGGTAGTCGAGTCCGATGGCGTTCGCGCCTATGCCGCTCAGGGAATCGAGAATCGGCAGGATCACGGCGCCCGCGAGGGGGACGGTGAGGTTGTCGTCGAGTGTGGTGTCCATCGATTCGACGAGAGCGGTGAGGAACGCGAGGGTAAGAACGATGACGAAGGTGCGCGCGGGGTCGAGGTCGGGCTCGGTCCACACCGCGAGACTGAAGGCTCCCAGTGTGCCGAAGAGCACGAAGGCGATGAAGCCGAGCCAGCCCTTCGAGTCATTCCAGGGAAGTGAGGGCCCTCGCAGCGCCTGGCCGATGATCGAAGCCATGCCGTCGCCGAGCGCCAACAGGCCCCAGATGGCCGCGGCCATCCAGAGCCGGTCGTGGAAAACGAGGATGAGGCCGAGGACGGAGAGCGGGTAGATGAGGATGCCTCGCGCCCGGCCACGAGCCAGTTCACCCTCGCGCCACATCGACCGGCCGCCGATGCGCGGAAGGACCTGCCAGTTGAAGACGAAGGCGGCGATCGCCATCAGCGCGGCCTGGAACGGGGTCAGGAAGCGAAGGGCCAGCGCGAAACCGCCGACCGCGATGTGGACGACCTTTCGTTTCCACTCGCCCGGGGGGACGGGAGGGAGTGCCGGGGCCGCGTGTTTTTCCTTCGCGATGTGCTTCGACTTCCGGCCCATCAGGCGTGTCCCTCCGCGACCAGCCAGTCCACCGTGTCGCCGATGCCCTCGGCGAGTGGGCGTACACGATAGCCAAGTTCCCGAGTGGCCTTGTCACTGCGATAGGCCCAGTTCTTCTCGAAGATCCCCACCGCCTGGTGCGTGAGGTCGGGCATCTTTCCGGTGAGATTCGCCCAGAACCACATCGCTCGCCCGACCAGCCGCGACAGGCCGTAGGGCAGCTTTCGCGGAGACAGATCGCGACCTGAGCGCACGGAGGCCGCCGCGAAGACCTGGGTGAGGGTGGCGTTGTCTCCGCCGAGGAGATACCTCTCACCCTTCCGCCCCCGGTCGAGGGCGGCCACGTGCGCGCGCGCCACATCCTCCACGAACGAATAACTCCAAAGCCGATCGCCCGGTCCCACGATTCCGGGAAGCCGTCCGTTCATCTGATCCGCGAGCATCTTCGCGATGATGTTGCCATCGGTGAGTTCGCCGGGGCCGTACACCACGCCCGGATAGAGGATGACGATATCGCCGCCTTCCGCGGCGTACGCGCGGGCCAAATCATCGGCGAGCGCCTTGGTTCGTTCGTAGTCGTTGTGAAACGGCGGTCCGGGATGTCTGTGCGACTCGTCGACGCCGGTTTCCGGCGTGGGTCCTATGGCCATGAACGATGAGGTGTAGACGAGGCGGATGCCGTGAGCGCGAGCCGCCGCGATCGCGTTCCGGATGCCGCCGAGATTGACGTCGTCGAAGTCTTCGCGCCGCGCGCTCCAGATCTTCACCATCGCCGCGGCGTGGATGATCGCGTCACAGCCCGCGGCCGCGGCCGTGAAGACCGACGCGTCTCGCACATCGCCGTCCACCACCGTGGCCTGTTCCGGCAGCCCCGGTCGAGAGCCCCCGCGAATCAGGAGTACCGCCTCGTGGCCGGCGTCGAGAAGAGCCGAGACCACATTCCGTCCGAGAAAGCCGGCGCCGCCGGTGACCAGGACCTTCACGAGTGCCGGGCCTCCCTCGCCTGTCCCTGTGCGACCGAGGCCCGCCAGTCGGCGAGGAGATCGGCGAGCGCGCCGGTAAGGTTGCCCGAGGGAGCGAAGCCCGTTGCTTGTCGCAGGCGGCCGGGATCCCCGATGAGGACCGGAAGATCCGACGGCCGAAGCCGCGCGGGGTCCACGTGCACCTCGACCTTGATCGTCGACAGCGCGATGAGCGCATTGAGGATCTCGCGCATGGCCACGCCTCTGCCGGAGCAGACGTTGTAGGTAGCACCGCTCACGCCCTTCTCGAGAAGAAGCAGGTAGGCCTGAATCACCTCCCGCACGTCGGAGAAGTCGCGGATGGCGTCGAGATTGCCGACCTGGATGACCGCAGGGGCTCGTTCCAGTTCGATCTCCGCGATCTGCCGGGCGAACGAGCTTTCCGCGAACACCGCCCCCCGCCGTTTTCCGGTGTGAGGGAACGTCCGCGTTCGAACGATCTCCACGGTTCCGCGCCGCACGAACTCGGCGCACAAGGCGCCCTGGGCCACGCGGCTCACCGCGTAGGGCGAGAGGGGGGCGAGGGGGCGATCCTCACGCAGAGGAACATCCTCCGGACGGATGTCGCCATACTCGTCGGCCGAGCCCACGACGAGAACACGACGAACCTGGGCCTTCTCCGCGGCGAAAAGCAGATGCTGAGTGCCGAGCACGTTCGCGAGAAGGGTGCCGCCGGGATTCCGGTACGACTCGTGCACGCTGCTTTGACCGGCGAGGTGGATGATCTGGTCGGGCTTCGCTTCCGCGACCGCGTCCTTGAGGCCGCCCGCGTCGAGAAGGTCGGCCTCGACGCCGGCCACGAAACCCTGGGGCAGGACGCGTGTGACGCTGGTGGGCCGCTGCAAGCCTACGAGCTGGATGTCGTCACGGCCCGCGCAGATCTCGCCGAGGTGAGAGGCCACGAAGCCAGCCGCGCCGGTGACGAGGACGCGCGACCGTCTATTTTCGGCCGGCATTGTTCTGGTTGGCGGGATTGTCACCGAGGAAATTGCCGATCGATCCGATGCCGCCGAGTTCGATCTGGAATGTGGTCTTGTTTTCCTTGCGATACCGCGTGTTGTAGCTGACCCTCTCCACCGCGAAGCCGCAGCACTGGATCTGGTACTTGAGACGTGCGGTGGACTGGAGCAGGAGTTTCTGGAGGACGTCGTAGGTGCCCGAACCTTCGACGGTGAGGCGGTTCGGCCAGAGTACGAACTTCCCGCTCCCGCGGAGCGTGTCGAAAGGCGGGGTGCGCGCGGCCTCCGACTCGGCGAGCTGGACCCAGCGGCTCCAGCCCGCCTGCAGAGTCACGCGCGGCTGGTTGACGCGCGCCGAAACCGAGAGGCTCGTGAACTGCTTGTAGCTCGGGTTGTACTCGGTCGAATAGGTGAGGGAGGAAGAAAGGGTCGGGCGGATCGACAGGTTCGACTGGATCGGGGAGTTGTGCGAGGGGATGCCGCCAGGTCCGCGGGCGAAGATCGCCGAGTTGTAGTTCGGGTCGAACTGCCCCTGGTTGTCGCCGATGTCGAAGTAATAGGTCTGGGAGATCCGCCAGCTCAGGAACTCGTGGGTCACGGGTTTGCCCGCGGGCCCGTCGCGCTTCGCGTAGATCCGGTTCGTCACCCCGTAGAGGAGCTGGTTGGTTCCGGTGTACCAGTCGCCGTAGTCGAAGGTCGGCAACTGATTGAACGTCTTCACCGGGGAACGGTAGGTATAGACGAATTCGGGTTCGAATGTGTGTTTGAACTTGTCGGAGTAGATGTCCCCGGGCAGGCGGAAGATCTTGAAGAGTTTGGGCCCGCGAACATCGACGGAACCTTCGAAGAAACGGCGGTCGAGGGCGGGACCGTTGAGTTCGTTCTCTTCGTCGAGCGAGGCCCCGTAACGCGTGTATCGAACGAGCGCCTTGGGCGTCACCTGGAGGAACGGCACCGAGAGCGAGCGGGTGATGTTGGGCGCCACGTCGATGCGCGAGTATTCCTGGAGGACCAGCGGGTCGTTCGGTCGCGCGCTGCCCTGGGCGAGGCGCTCCGCGGTCACGTCGTAACCGTAGGCGATACCGGTGCGCCCGATCTTCTTGGGGGACTGGGACAATCTCAACTGCGGCAGGTGACGGCGCCGCTGCACGGAGTCGTCGTAGAAGAAGACGTCGTTCGTGTCCGCTTCGAGCCGCAGATAGGCCGGGCCGATCGAACCCTGGAGTCCGACCGAGCCCGCGCGGGTCCGCGTGGAGGAATAGTCAATCGAGTCCTGGAGATCCTGTCTTGACTGGAGGTCCGAGTAGAAGTTCGCGGAGAGAGTCGCCTTGAATCGGTGAGGCAGAGCCTGGGATGCCGACCAGTCGAGGTCGTAGGCGTATCCGTCCACATCCTTCTGTTTGGTGAAATACGAGCGGAACGTGCCTCTCGAGGCCGAGTTCCGGACAAAGCGGAACTCGTGGCCTATGCCGGTTCCATACTTCGTGTACCAGTCGTAGTAGAAGGTCTGATCGACGCTTCGGCCCATGGCCCAGAAGAAACCGAGGCCGATCTCGCGGCCCTTGAAGTCACTCGATCCATACCGCGGCATCAGGATTCCGGTGGACCTTTGATCCGGGCTGATCGGGAACTGGAAGTAGGGAATGATCAGCGGCGTCGGCACGCCCTTGATGCGGAAGCCGACCATGGTCGCCGTGATCTTCTTGTCGATGTCGACGGTGGCGCTTTGGGCCCTGAACATCCAGCGGGGATTTGGCTGGGTGCAGGCGGTGAAGCTGGCGCCCTTCAGGCGGTAGGTGTCGGAATCGACCCGCTCGATGCTGTCGGCCTCGAACAGGACGTCGGGCTGGAGGTAGCCGCTCGCTTTCGTGAACAGGCCTTTCCCCGTATCGAGATCGAGCCGCAGGGTTTCACCGGAAATACGCTCCTGGCCGCTCATGAAGACGACGTTCCCGGTCGCTTCGAGGCGCTGCGCGGTCGTGCCGTCCGCCTTTGTCTCCTCGGTCATGTCGAGGGAATCGGCCTGGATGCGCATCTGGCCGAACCGAAGGTCGACGAAACCTTCATAGTGCAGTTTTCCCTCGCCCCCTTCCTGGCGGTTGGCGCGGATCCGCAACTCATCCGGGCCGAGCGGGATTTCTTCGATGACGATGGCCGGTGTGGGCGACGGAGTTGGCGAAGCGGACACGCCTGGCGACGATGCGGCTGGCGAAGGCGAGGCCTGAGGAGCGGGGGAGGGGGCCTGGGTCGGGGACGGGGTCGGCGATGCAGACTTCGGGGGGGCCTGGGCCAGCGCGGTGGTCGCCGCGACCAGGCTCAGAACACTCAGGACGCGTGCGAGAACCATGAGCCCCAAAGGTAGCATCTGGAGCCCATGAGGTGTGAGGCCTGTGGCGCGGAATCTGGTGAGGGGGTGACGCAGTGCGCGCACTGTTCCCGCCAGATCGGGGCCATCGACCGTTCGGGCCCGTCGTGGTTCTCCAGACACTCGAGCGGGCTCTTCATCAGCGGGTTCGGGCTGGTGTTCACCATCGCGGGGCTTCTGATCCTGCTGGTCGCTGTGCCTTCTGCCGGGGAGCGCTCGGCGGTGATCGACGCACTGGCGGTCGTGTCCCCTTTGACCGCGGCCGATCAGCCCGAGGGCGCACGAGTCCTGCTCGAGACTCGCATTGCGTCCGATGCGCCGGAGCGGTTCCAGGGTTTCGTCGCGTTCCGCCGGCGGGAGTTCGCGGGCTGGAAGGAAGAAGGAGGCCGGCGACGCGAGCAGTGGAGCACGAAGGAGGTCGTGACACCGTCGCTCGGCCTTGGCGAGGGAACGCGGCGGATCACTCTCGTCGCGTCCGGCTACGAGATGCAGAGCGAGCCGCACAAATGGCGGAGCACGGCCAGCCTGGAGCACTCGCTCCTCGGCCCGAGCACGGAGGAAGTCGTGGGTTTTCGTCGTGGTGACGCGGTGACGGCGGACGGCACCCTCGAACGAGGCCCGGAGGGCCTTCGCATCCGCGCCACCAGCCTGGCCGGCGGCGCCAGTGACGCGTATCGCGCGAGCCAGCGTGAATCGGTTCGTACCCTTCGGATCGTGGGAATGATCTTCTCGGGGGTGGGAGGGATCGTGCTCGCGGCGGGGTTGTTCACCCTGCGTCGTCCATCCGCGTGATCGCGCAGGTCGGTCGCGGTGAAGCGGTAGCGCTGGGTAGACGGGAGGCGGGGAGATCAAGGCCCTATGATCCGGCCGTGTGGGTCCAATTCAACCATCCGTTGACGTGGTTCCCATCGATGATCGCGATCGTCGGACAGTTGGCCTGCGGATCAGACGGGGCAACCGCGCCGACACCGCCCGCCACCGCCCTTGCGCCGCCAGCATTCGTTCGCCACGAGGTGATTCCCGGCTTCGCGTCCGGATCGGCCGACCTCTTCTGGACTGCTGTGCCGGGAGCCGACGGCTACGTGATTGAGACAGGCGCCGCGCCCGGAGCGATCGACGGGAGACGACTCGATGTCTCCTCCACAGACATCCGACTGACGGAACTCCCGCACAAAGGCGTCACCTATGTCCGTGTCAGGTCGAGACGGGGCGTGGATGTCAGCAGCGCATCCGGGGAAGTGGCGATCCGCACCTTCGACCTGCGCGACGCCATCGACGCAGTCTTCTTCAGGACGGGCCCCCTCGTACCGCGTGACCGAACACCCTGCAGGACTGGCGGCCCGACCAATTGTCAGACGCTTATCTGGCGCCAGATGGGCAGCCCCACAGTCTCCCTCCTCCTTTCCGCGGACCTCGATCCGACCGCTCGGTCCGGCCTGCGCGCCGAAGTCACACGCACTGGCACCTGCCCTGGCTCCGTACCTGACGATCACAGCGGTCGAAAGTGATCTGACCTATCAGGCCTGGTCGCGACTCGCGATCGAGTCGGTTCCGAGGAACTCGGCGTTTGTGGCCACGTCCGCCGTGGCGGGCTGCGACTGGCCCAGCCTGTGCGTCTCGAACTATCTGCTTGGTGCGCTCGCCCCGTCCTTCGCGGCCTCGATGACCGCGTGGCCACCGGGTTCGCCCGTTCGACTCTATCTGCGTGGCGCGATCGGTCGGGGAATTCTGGGGTTCTTCGAGATCGACAGTCAGGCCATCGGGGGTGCGCACCAATCGCTGATGGCCGCGGGCCCCGAAGTATCACCGTGTCTGACGACGGCGCCAGAATGTTTCGCGGATCACCTCACGGCTCTCGACTTGAGCGTCTGGCGGGCCGTACGAGCCTCTGGGCTCGAGACGGGATCGATTCGGCAGCAATTCCAGGCCGCCGGACTCGTGAATCCTCTTTAGCTGGCACCGTCCCGACCCGGTCGCGTGAACCGACAGAAGCTCGCAACCGGAAACGAACGGGACTTCGCGGGCTGCGGGATCCCTGTGGTCAACCCGTTCGAGTAAGGGCTGGCCGGCTGGGCCGGTCTGCTAGAGCCAGCCCTTTTGCCTCGCCAGGCGTGCCGCTTCGATCCGGTTGGCGACGCCGAGTTTGCTGATGGCCTCGGAAAGGTAATTGCGGACCGTGCCTTCCGACAGGCCCAGGGCTGCCGCGATGTCGGCGCTCGTCTGGCCTTCTTCGGCGCTGCGGAGAACCTGTCGCTCGCGGTCGGAGAGCGGATCAGGGTCGCCCCAGGCCTCCTGAGCCAGCTCCGGATCGATCACGCGGAGGCCCGCATGCACACGCCGAACCGCGTCCCCGAGTTTTTCGGCGGGCGCGTCCTTGAGCAGATATCCCGAGGCTCCGGCGTCGAGAGCGCGGCGCAGGTACCCGGCTCGGGCGAAGGTGGTCAGGATGATGATGTGCGTCTTGGGCAGAGTCTTCTTCACTGCGGCCGCGAGTTCGAGGCCGGTCATCTCGGGCATCTCGATATCCGTGACCACCACATCGGGCATCGCCTTGAAACACAGGTCCAGCCCGTCGCGGCCGTTCTTCGCGCGACCCACGACCTCGATGTCCTTCTCGATTTCCAGCAGGGCCACCAGCGCGCCGAGCACCATCGTCTGATCCTCGACCACAACGACGCGTATCGACATCAGGCCGGCTCCGGAGCCAGCGGGAGCGTGATCTCGAGTCGAGTTCCCGAGCGGCTGTCGCGCACCAGGCTTCCCCCCAGGGCGGCGATCCGCTCGCGCATGCCGGTCAAACCGTTGCCTTCCCGGCTCGAGCCGCCAGTACCGTCATCCACGATCTCGAGCAGGGCCACGTTGTTCCGATGCGCCAGACGCACCCGACAGGTCCTGGCATTCGCGTGTCGAAGGACATTGGTGGAGGCTTCGCGCAGGATGAGGGCCAACGCATTCTCGTGCGTGGGGGGAAGGGTCAGCGGTTCCGCCTCAACCGAAAGCGCCACGCCGGCAGTGTCGAAGGCCTTCTTCATCGCCTCGAACTCGGCGGAAAGTCCGGAAGCGCGGTAGCCGGTCACCGCACTTCGCACCTGGGCGAGAGCATCACGCGCGACATCGTTCACTTCCCGGATCTCCTGGGCGGCGCGAGCCGGATCGCGCTCCATCAGTTTGCTCGCAAGTTCGGACTTGAGGGCGATGACCGACAACGTGTGGCCGAGGACGTCATGCAGGTCGCGCGCGATCCGTTCCCTTTCCGCGAGCTTCGCGAGGCGCTCCACTTCGGCGTGAGCCAGACGGAGCTTCGCGTTCGAGATGAAGATTTCCGCCCAATGGGAGTTGAGGCCGCCGATCACGCCGGCGATCAGGACCGCGGGCACGAAGAACCAGAACTGCTGCCCGCTGACCACGCCGAACAGCGTGACGATGCACAGGTAGAGGGCGAGGTAGGTGAGCCTCGGGCGCTCCCTGTCGATAAAGGGGATCATCGCCGCGGCGTAGATGAAGAAGCTCGCGCCATAGAACCGGAAGGGAGTGAAGGAGAGAGCCGCGCCGATGAGGCTCATTCCCGCGAGGAGCAGAACAAGCCGCCACCCCTGGACCCAATACGCCATGAAGTACACGATGAGAAACGCCACGTACGCCCCGATGTACCCCGCCAGTTCGAGAGGCTCCTGCGGATTCCGGTACAGAGCGACCAGGTACGGGATCGTGTACAAAAGCCAGGCGTAAGGCGTCCAGCCCAGCTCGGCGTTCTGTGGGAGAAGCCTCATGGTTATTCCGCGGGAGTATAGGAGCGGGTCCTAACGGCTCGGCCGCCATGGGCCTGCCGGAGACTCGAAGAGTTTCGCGAGATCGAGCTTGCGTCCTCCGAGATAGACGCTCTTGACGTCCCGGTACGCGGTCACCGCGGCGAGAGGATCTTCACCGAGGACGACCATGTCCGCGACCGAACCTCGTTCGATGCGGCCGAGCGTCCTCTGGTTGAGCCTTGTGGCGGGCCGGCTGGTGGCCGCGATCAGGACGTCCGAAAGGGGCAGGCCGGCCTGGGCGAGAAGCTCGAGTTCGTGGATCAGTCCAGGGCCATGGAACGTGGCGGGATTTCCCGCATCGCTTCCGGCGATGATCGGGACACCGGCCCGGTTCGCGGCAGCAACCGCGGTGATGCCGGTGGCGAAGTTACGGCTCAGACCCTGCACGGCCTCGGTGTCGTCCATGAAGCCCTGGAAGGCTCCGGCCGGATCGAGAAGGCCGGCGAAGACCTCGGGCATCACGAGGCGTCGCAGCCGGTCGTCCGCGTTCTGGAGCATGGAGCGCTTCCATTCGAAGTCGTAGACGGTGAGCGTCGGTGTAAACGTGACCTTCTTCGCCGCCATCAACCCGATGGTTTCGGCCGAGAGGCCGCGCGCCATGTGCTCGAGCCCGTCGGCGCCCGCCTCGATGGCGGCACGCGCGTCCGCGTCGGTACCCACGTGAACCGTGATCTTGAGCCCACGCTCCTTCGCTTCGGCCACCGCGGCTTTGAAGGCCTCGAGGTCGAGTCTCGGCATGGGCCGGCCGGGGAAGCCCGGTTCGAGGACGAGCTTCACGAGATCCACGTTGAGGCGAGCGAGGTCTTTGATCGCGTTGCGCGCCTCGTCGGGTGTCTTCACCTGCCGGGTGAGCTGATCGGCGAGGCCGGGGACGAAGTTGAACATCGCGGCCGGATGTCCCTCGGGAGCGGTGACCGAAGCCCCCGCGAAGAATGTGCGCGGCCCGCGCATCTTGCCCTGGGCCACGAGGTTGCGCAGGCGGCCGAGGGCCTCGGGACTGTCCGTCAACGAGAGGATCGACGTGACGCCGGACGCGAGATAGGCCTGAAGGTCGTGGACCTGACGCTCGTCGGACTGCTCGACGATGCCGCCGCCGACGCCGCCTGAACCGCCCAGGTGAACGTGCGAGTCGAAAAGACCGGGGATCAGGAACTTGCCGGTCAGGTCCTCGGTTTGAGCACCCGGGGGCAACGGGTCCTCTGCACGATCGATCCCGACTTCCGCGACCTTGTGGTCTCGAATCACCACACGCGCGTTCTCGATCCGTCCGCCGAGACCGTCGAGCAGCGTGGCGCCGCGAAGCACGCGCACCTGGCCCTTGGCGTCGCCGGCCTCGATCGCCCGCGAGCCTGGCATTTCGCTCATTCGGAAGGCTGGCGCCACGAGCGCCGCACCGATCATGACCACGACGAAAGCGCCGAGGATGGTGGCGATGGACCGTCTCGATATGGGTTCGGTTCCCTCCCAGCGGAAGAGTGCCGCAGAGAGGCCGAGGCCCGTGAATCCCAGAACGGTAAGGATTGCCAGAGGACCGATGAGCAGGGACAGTCCTTCCCCGCGCACGATGATGCCCTGCAGCGACTCGACGATGTAAGTGGCGGGCAGGAAACGCGCGAAGGACTTCATCGCTTCGGGAAGCAGCGCAAAGGGGAAAGCGGATCCGGAGAGGAACATCATTGGGAAAAAGATCAGGTTGATGATGGGCGGCGCCGACTCCATGTCCTTCGCGGCGCTGCCGACGAGCAGGCCCAGCGGGATGGTTGAGAACGCGCCGAAGAGAAAGACCACGGCGAGGGCGGGGAGCGAACCTGCGATCTCGGTGTTGAAGACGAAGCGCGAAACGGTGAGAAGCAGGATGAAAGTGATTGCGTTCTGAAACACCGCGGTGGTTCCATGCGCCAGGATCATGGTCGAGGCGCTGATCGGTGTGACCCGGAAACGGCGCAGGATGCCTTTCTCTCTGGCCAGCACCATCGGCATGGCGATCCCGAAAAGACTGCCCGAAATGATCATCGTGGTCAGCAGTCCGGGCAGCATGAACGTAGCCGCGCGCGGATTTCCGCGGGCCATGATTCCCCCGAACAGAAAGAGAAAACCAAGCGGGAAAGCGAGGGACCAGAAAAGGGCCTGTTTGGATCGGAGGAAAGCGAGAAGTTGCGCCCGAACCAGCGCCAGATAGCTTTGAATGGCCATGACTACGCAGCCTCCGTGATGTCCTGAACGACGCCCGAAACTCCAATCAATTGGACGTACAGGTCCTCGAGAGTGGGTCTCTTGAGGCGCAGATCGAGGAGTGCGGCGTTGGATGATTTCAGCGCGGCGCCGAGGCCGACGATGGCGGCGGTCGAGTCCTTCGTGCGGTATCGGAGGAGTCGTCCATCGTGGCCTTCGAACGAAGCCCCGGGCACAAGGTTCTCGGGGTCGACCGGTTTATCGATCTCGATCCACAGTGTCGAGGCTCCCTCCGCCTGCGCCAGGAGCTGAAGCGGCGTTCCGTCGGCCACCACCTCGCCCTCGCGCAGAATGATCACGCGGTCGGCGAGGGCCTCGATCTCATCGAGGTAGTGCGATGAGAGGAGAATCGTCTTGCCCATCGCTTTGAGGTTCTTGAGGATCTCGTGAATGCCCCGCCGCGCGATGGGGTCGAGGCCTGACGTCGGCTCGTCCAGAATCAGAAGCTCCGGGTCGTGAAGGGTGGCGAGGCCAAGGGCGAGGCGCTGTTTCTGCCCGCCAGACAAGGTCGAAACGTCGGCCTTCCGCTTTTCGGAGAGGTTCACGGAGGAGAGGACTTCCGCGATAGCGCGCGACTTCGGATAGAACGCCGCGAAGAGCCGAAGGGTCTCGTCGACGGTGAGCGAATCGGGGAACTCGGTGTGCTGAAGCTGAACCCCTATCCGCTGCCGAAGTTCGACCGGGTTCTTCTGAGGGTCGAGCCCCAAGACCTGAACCGAGCCTGACGAGGGGGGACGCAGGCCTTCGAGGATTTCCACGAACGTGGTCTTGCCGGCGCCGTTTGGTCCCAGAAGGCCGACGATGCCGCCCGGAGCGATGTCGAGGGTGAGACCCCTCAGGGCGTGGACGTTCTCGTAGCTCTTTGCGAGCGTGCGGACTTGGATCACCATGCCGGGAAGGATCGCCCCTGACCCGGGGGGCGCTTAAGTGCCGAGCGTGGAGATTTTTGTGTGACGTTTGTAATCCCCATGTAAAGCCCGCGTTCGCGATCTTGAACCCGATTGATTTCAATTCTTTCGGGAACCAATGAACCGCAGGTTGCGTCTTATCTGGCAAGAGCGTTTCTTCTCTCTTTTTTTGAGGACTGTCCCATGCTTGAGACGAATCCAGGTTTTCTCTTCCCCGACCGTCGCCCACTCAAGGAAATGGTCGAAGACTATGAGCGCAAGATTGTCCTCATGGCGCTCGAGCTTGCGCACTGGAATCAGCGCCGGGCCGCGTCCTCGTTGGGTCTCCTGCCTTCGACCCTCTCCGAGAAGATGAAGCGCTTCGGCCTGAGACGGGTCAAGGACGAGGCCGCCGATCACTCGTCCTCGAACGAAGCCGCCTAGCCGAACCCGCAAGAATCTGACAGTTGGGCGGGCTTCAAGTGTCCGCTTCGTCCGATAGCGGACACCGCAGTGCGATGATTCGGTCCCTGGAGAAACCAAACCGAATGAGCGATCGCCGACAATTCATCGCCAGCACCGGAGCCGCCACTTTGGCGGCTCTTGCTTCTGGGGCCTCGGCGGGCGAGGTCCGGCCCCAGCCGCAACCAGGAACCGGGCCCGGCATCGTCAAACCCCCGCGTCTCAAGCCCGGCGACACACTCGGCCTCATCCATCCTTCTTCCGCCACCTTTCAGAAGATGGATCTCGAGATCGCGATCGACAATCTCAAGGCGGTCGGCTTCAACGTGAAGGTCGGCGCGCACGCCCTCGACCGCTACGGCTACCTCGCGGGGAAGGATGAAGACCGCGCCAAAGACATCAACACCTTCTTTGCCGACACTTCCGTTCAGGGGATCTGCGCGGTGAGGGGCGGCTGGGGCGCCGCGCGTCTTCTCCCGTTTCTCAACTTCGAGACGATCGCGAAGAACCCGAAGGTTCTGTTCGGCTACTCCGACATCACGGCGCTGCACATGGCGATTTCTGCGAGAACCGGCCTCGTCACGTTCCACGCGCCCACCGGTTTCTCGGCCTGGAACGAACTGTCGGCCAGCTGGTTCAAGCGGGTCACGATGGATGGCGAGACCGCGCAGTTCGTGAACGAGCCGGACTTCAAAGGACGCATCGTACCGGTTGGCAACCGCACTCAGACGATTCGTCCGGGCAAGGCCTTTGGCCGGCTGATGGGCGGCAACCTCACCGTGCTCGCGCACCTGGTGGGAACGCCGTACCTGCCCGACTTCACCGGCAAGATCCTCTTTCTCGAGGACGTTCACGAGGCGGTCTATCGGGTCGATCGGATGCTCACGCATCTCAAGCTCGCGGGTCTGCTGTCGAAGATCAAAGGCTTCATCTGGGGTCAGTGCACCGACTGCGACCCCGACAGCGGAGGTTACGGTTCGCTTACGCTGGAAGAAGTGCTCGAAGATCACATCAAGCCGCTCGGCGTGCCGACCTACCGCGGAGCGATGATCGGCCATATCGACAAGCAGTTCACCGTACCCGTGGGCATCGCGGCGGAGATGGATGCGGACGCGGGGACGTTCCGCCTGCTTGAGAGTGCAGTCGCCTAGAAAAGCGCAGGCTCCATGCTGATTCCACGCTTCTGGGCGAAAACCAAGGGAGACGCCACCGACCCTTCGGGCAAGAAGTACGCCCTGAATGTCTGGGGCTGGTCGCAGGAAGGCG
>CAYNHK010000075.1:0-21079 GCA_964396875.1 uncultured Acidobacteriota bacterium
GTGTGTGATTCCCGAGACCCGCGACCGCGTGAGGGGGATGAGGCCCTCTCCGGGGGGAAAAAGCTCGGGGAGGAGGATGCCGTTGTAGCCGTCGCGGATGCCGACGACCTCAAAGCCGCGCCGCAGGGCCGTGATCGTCACGGCCCGGATGACCGCGTTGAGGCCGGGGGCGTCGCCGCCGCCGGTGTTGATAGCGATTCTCCGGATCCCGCCCGCCTTCTTGGCCATGTCACGCTCCCTGCTCGTCCTGAGGCGCATCCTGCGCGAGCAGTCTAACGCCGCGGGTCGGCCGCATTCTCCGCTAGGTAGCGCGCGCGGACTGGCAGGAGCGAGCGACCTCATACCGCCAGGGATGCAGGGGTCTACCCCGCGGGAGGCTCAGCGGCCGCGGAGGGTCGAGAGGGGTCGCCGCTGGAGCACGTCCCAGCTCGAGAGAACCCCGACCGCCGATACCGTCACCGCGCACGCGGTCACCCCGAACACCAGCAGCGCGGTGGGCGAGCGATAGCTCATATCGAAAGCGAAACGGCTCAAGGCCCAGGTGAGCCCGGCCGCACCCGAAGCACCGAGCAGACCGGCCAGCGCGCCTAGCACCGCGTATTCGAGCAGCAGCATCGTCGCGATCACGCTCCGCCTCGCCCCGAGTGTTTTGAGGATCGCGGCCTCGTAGACCCGGCGGAACTTGGTCATGGCGACCGCGCCGATCAGGATCAGGAGGCCGCTTGCGACCACCAGCGAGCCGACCACGGTGACGGCGAGCGTGATGTTGTCGACCACCGTCGTGATGGTGGCGATCATCTCCCGGCCGTCGATGACCGACACATTGGGATAGCCGGCCGCGAGCGTGCCGAGCAGACGCGCGCGATCCGCGGTGGCCGAAGGACCGCGGGCGAAGGCGACGTACCCGTGTGGGGCCGTGTCGAGCAGCCCCGGGCGGAACACGAACATGAAGCCGCCGGCCCGGCTGTCGCCCCAATCCACGCGTCGCACCGAGGCCACGGTCGCCGAGATCATGCGCCCCAGCACGTCGAAGCGGATGGTGTCGCCCACCTGGATGCCGAAGCGATCGCGGATGCTCGCTTCGATCGACACCTCCCCGCCCGGCGCGGGTGTTTTGTCCCAGGCCGCTCCCTCGATGATCTTTTCGTTGGCTTCGAGGGTGGACCGGTAGGTGACGGTGTACTCGCGCGCGAGCGAGCCGCGGCCGCGCACGTCCTCGTAGTTCTCGAGCGACACGTCACGGCCCGAAACCCCGGTCACACGCGCGCGGAGCACCGGCACCGCCCGGGCCGCGGGCGCGCCTTCGGGCTGTGCTGCAGCCAGTGTGCCGAGCACGCCTTCGAGCTGGTCGCGCTGGATATCGACCAGGAACATGTCCGGCGCGTCGTCGGCCATGTCCACCGACACCTCCTGCACGAGGTTGTCCTGCAGCGCGCGGACGCCGAGGATGAAGAAGGTGCCGAGTCCGACCGTGAGCAGGACCAGATGCACCTGCCCGCCCGGGCGCGTGAGCTGCAATGCGGCATGCCGGAGCGGGAACCACGACGACGCGGCGAGCGGCCGCACGGCGGCGATGAGCGCTCGCCCGGCGAAGTACAGCACCACCGCGAGGGCTGCAAACCCGAGGGCTACGATGCCGCCGATGCGCACCGATCCGGCCTGCCACATAGTGACGCCGACAAGGGCCAGACTCACGGCCAGAATCGAGAGCAGGCGCGCGAGGTCGCGGCGCGCGGTCAGCTCTTCGTCGCGCAGCAACTGCGAGGGCTTCACATGTCGCACATCGAGGAGCGGCACGAGCGCGAAGAGCATGGACACGAGGAGCCCGGTGAAGGCGCCCTGCGCGATCGCCGACGCGGTGAGTCTGTAGCTGACCGTGATCCCGGCCGTCACCGCCGGTCCGAGGAAGGCGGGGAGCCAGGCCATCACCGCCATCGCGATGAACACACCGGCCACGCTCCCGAGGACGCCGAGGGCCAGCACCTGCGCCATGTAAATGGCCAGCACCTGGCGGCCGGTGGCGCCGAGGCACTTGAGGATGGCGATGCTGCGGATCTTCTGCTGCACGAAGACGCGGGTGACGCTGGCCACGCCCACGCCGCCCAGAATCACGATGATCAGGCCGACCAGGCTCAGGTAGTTTTCGGCGCGGGCGAAGTTCTCGCCGAGGTCGCCCTCGGTCGTGGTGTACGACCGCACCCGGACGAAGGTGTTCTTCACGTCCTCGCGGAGAGCGGCGAACAGTCCGCCGAGCGCGGCGTCGAGCGCCTGCACGAGCTGCTGGTAGGTGACCCGGCTGCCGAGGGCGAGCAGCGACGTCTGCTCCAGATCGGCCATATCAATGAGGACCCGGGGGCCGAGACTGAAAGCGCCGAGGCGTCGTCCGGGCTCCGACACGATCACCCCGCGCACCACGAAGTCCCTGCCGCCGAGGATCAGCGTATCGCCCACTGCCATGCCGAGCTGCGCCAGCAACTCCGGCCGCACAAGCGCGCCGCCTCCGGCCACGAGACCATGCGTGTAGCGCAGGTCGCCCTCGAGATCGAGCCTGCCGTAGTACGGGAATCCCGGGCCCACCGCCTTCAGCTCGACCATCCGGGCCGGGCCGTCGGTGCGGCCGCCCGCGCGAGCCATGGTCGCAGTCTCCGCGGTGCGGGTCACCAAAGCCCCCGCGGCGTTGAGGCGCGCCGCCAACTTCCGCGCCACCTCGCCCTCGATCCGCCGCGTGCTCGAGACCACGAGGTCGGCGCCGAGCAGGGCCCGCGCTTCCCCGGCAAAGACCTGACGCACGCTCTGAATGACCGACCGCAGGGTGACGATGGCGCCCACCCCGAGGGCGATGCAAAGGAAGAAGAAGATCAGCCGCCGCCAGGAGGCGCGCATCTCGCGAAGCGCCATGGCGGCCACGAAGCTCATCGCGCGTTTCCGAGGTCGGCGGTGGTCAGCTCCGGCACGGAACGGCCATCGCGCAGGGTCAGCTTCGCGTCGGCCAGGGCGGCAATCTCGGCATCGTGGGTCACGAGGACCAGAGTCACCTTGCGCGCCGCGCGCACGGAGAGGAGCAGATCGAGGATGTGCCGGCCGTTCTGGCCGTCGAGGTTCCCGGTCGGCTCATCGGCGAGGATGAGCGGCGGGTCGTTGGCAAGCGCCCGGGCGATGGCGACGCGCTGCTGCTCACCACCCGACAGCTGGGTCGGATAGTGATGCGCGCGCTCGGCAAGTCCCACCTCTCCGAGCAGCGCCGTGGCCCGTTCACGGGCGCCCTTGCGGCCGATCAGCTCCATGGGCACGAGCACGTTCTCGAGCGCGGTGAGCGAGGGCACGAGGTGAAAGAACTGGAACACGAAGCCGATCCGGGCCCCGCGCAGGACGGCCAACCGATCTTCGTCGAGCGCCGTGATATCCGTGCCGCCGACATCGATGGCGCCAGAGGTCGGGGCATCGAGGCCGGCCATCAGTCCGAGGAGCGTGGTCTTGCCGCTGCCCGAAGGGCCGACGATGGCGAGGAACTGCCCGTCCGGTACGTCGAGATCGAGCGGATGGAGGATCGTCAGCGGATGGTCGCCGCTCCTGACCGTCTTCGAGACGCCACGCAGTGTGATCATCGCGCCGGGAGCGCCTCGAGCTCGCGCACGAGCGGTTCGAGGGCGCGCCAGACCGTGTCGGCGATGATGCGCGCCCCGGCGGGGTTGGGGTGGATGCCATCCTCCTGGTTCAGCGCCTCGACGCCGGCGACGCCGTCGAGCAGAAAGGGCACGAGTGTCGCGCCGTGCTTCTTCGCGACGGCCGGGTACACGGCGCGGAAAGAGGCGGCGTAGTCGGGACCCGTGTTGGGGGGCGCTTCCATGCCGGCGAGAATCACGCGGGCGCCGGTCGCCTGGGCGCGCCGCACGACCTGGTCGAGATTGGACGCGAGGTCCGCAACCGGCAGGCCGCGCAGGGCGTCGTTGCCGCCAAGCGCCACCAGCACCACGGCGGCGCCCCCGTCGAGCGCCCAGTCGAGCCGGCGCAATCCACCCGCGGAAGTATCCCCGGACACGCCGGCGTTCACGATTCGCCAGCCCGCCTTCCGAGCGTCGAGGCGCGCCTGCAGGAGTGCCGGGTAGGCCTGCCCCACCTCCAGACCAAGGCCGGCGGTAAGGCTGTCACCGAGCATCACGATACGCCGGCTCGCGGGCACGGGTGCGGAGGTTGGTGCAGGCGTCCCCGCTGACGCCGGAGTGACCTCGGCAACGGCGGTGACGGCCGTCTTCGGCGGCGTCGCGGTGTCGCAGCCGGCACACAGCATCACCAAGATGGGCCACACGCTGGTGGCGGGTAGCCGCAATGACATCGTCCGCCATTATGACGCGAGGCTTCGACTCGACGGGAGGAACGCGAAGGACCGATCTCAGCGCGAGCTGGGGGCCGACCGAAGGACTCAGCCACCGGACTCCCTCGTGGACGTGAACGATTCGTCGTCACGGGCCGACGTGAACGTGAACGTGAACGTGAACGCGTTCTACACCGTCGGCGGCGGAACGAACTTGTATCCCAGTCCGTGGATCGTGAGGATCATCGACGGTCTCGCGGGATCGTCTTCGAGTTTCCGCCGCAGGTTCGCGACGTGGACGTCGACCGTGCGGGTGAAGGGCACGGTGCTGTATCCCCACACCGCCTCCAGAAGCTCGGTGCGGGAGAGGGTGGCGCCCTGGTGTTCGATGAAGTAGCGCAGCAGGTGAAGCTCCTTGCCGGAGAGTTCCACGGGTGTCCCGAGCTTCGTCACCTCGGCGCGGCGGAAGTCGGCGTGGATCGAACCGATCGTGGCGCTCTGGAGCGCGGCCGGTTGGGGTTCGGGCGGGGCACCATCCCGCCGCAGCCGGGCCTCGATGCGGGCGAGAAGCTCCGACATGTCGAAGGGCTTCACCAGGTAATCGTCAGCTCCGAGCTTGAGTCCCACCACGCGGTCGCTGACCTGCCCTCGCGCGGTCAACATCAGCACCGGCGTCTTCACGCCACGCGCTCGAAGATCGCGGCAAACGTCGAAGCCCGACTTCCGCGGCAGCATTCCGTCGAGAAGGATCAGGTCCCAGGCCTCGGCCGAGGCCCGGCCGAAGCCGTCTTCGCCGTCACGCGCGACGCCGACCACGTAACCCTCCGCGCGCAGGCGATCTTCGAGAGTCAGAACGAGGCCCGGCTCGTCCTCCACCACCAGAATCCGCGCGCTCATACCGCGGGGAGCTGAATCGTGAAGAGAGCGCCGCCCTCGGGACGATTGCCTGCGCTCACCCGGCCGCCATGGCTCTCGACGATTCTCCTGACCAGCGCGAGGCCGAGGCCGCTTCCCGGAATCTGCGCTTCGCTGGCCTGCTGGCCGCGATAGAACGGCTCGAACAGACGGGGGAGCTCGGAGTTCGACAGTCCAGCACCCTCGTCGGCGACCGCGATTTCGACCCCGCCCGCACGCTTCGCCGCGCGCACTGTGACGCGGGGCGGCTGGCCCCCGTACTTGAGCGCGTTCCCAAGCAGATTCGAGAGCGCGCGGGTGAGATGCGACATGTCGCCGTTCACCTTCAGCGGTTCGCCGGCCAGATCGACAACGACCGACCCTCCGCGTTCAGCGGCGAGACCCTCCATGCCTTTCACCGCGGCCCGCACGGCGTCGGCCACGTCGACGGGCCCTCGGGACGCGCGGCCGGGGGAATCGGCGCCCGCGAACTCGAGCACGTGCTCGACCATGTCGGTGAGCCGCACACTTTCGTCGCGGATGAGAGCGCCGTATCGCTTCGCCTGATCCTTCTCGTGCACCACGCCGTCCGCGAGGTTGTCCGCGGCCGAGCGGATCACCGCGAGCGGCGTCCGCAACTCGTGCGACACCGCGGCGACAAACTCCACCTGCTGGGTGGCGATCGCACGGAGCCTTCGCGCCGAGAAGAACACGAGACCCGCCGACACGCCGAGAACGCCCAGAATCGACGCGCTCAGCGCGGTGTTGCGCCGCTGTTGCGCGCGCACGGCGGCGTCGATCGACCCTTCTTTGTGCCGCAGCGCCAGGGTCCAGGGCCCGACCGAGGGGCCGGTCCGGTTGAGATGCACGGCCCCCGCGGCCGCGGCCCCGGTTCCTTTGCCCAACTGGAAGACGAGGCGAACCGAAGACTGCGACACCACCTCGGGCAGTCCGGGGAGAACGCCGCGAAGGAGAGAACGGTCGAGTTCGTCGAAGCGCAGGCGCAGCATCGGCGATTTGGCATCCGCCGCGACCACCGCGCGACCCCGGGCAACCGGAGCCCCGGCCACGGCCTCACCACTCTCGCTCTTGACCACGGACCACTCGAACGGGCCTTCGGCCCCGAGGCGCGAAGCGGCGATGTCGCCGACGATGCGCTCCTCGAGGTAGTCGCGGTCGAGCCACAGGATCTCCACCGGCCCTCGGCCGGTGTGACGCATGAACATCTCACGCACCTCGGTGAGTTTCGTCATGGACCCGCCTTCCGGAGCGCGCTCATTGATGAACACGTCGATCACCGGCGAGAGGATGGCGGGAACATCGGCCATCACCGGCGGGATGGCAGTGGCGACGCCAATCGGCACAGGGAAGGGGCTATCCCCCTCTGCCTCAATGACCGCCTGAACCGGCGCGAGTTCCGCAGGCCAGGCCTCATTCACGAACACGCGCGTTGTTTCGTCGAAGCGCCTGAGCCGGCTCCCGCCGCCCGGTGTGCGCTCGCCGACATAGACCGCTTTCACGAGGCCCGCATGTTCGGACTCCGCACGCCAGCGCGCCACCCTGGCTCCGAAGGTCGAGCCATCGTGAGTGCCTGGCGCAACCTGAAGCGACCTCGCATCAATGCGCAGTTCCAGAAACGCGCGGGTCAGCTCGCGGTCGACGTCGTCGGCGATGGCCACAGCCTTCTCGGTCGCCTCCTCGGTGAGCTTGCGACGCTCGGCCTCGGCGATGGCCCCGAGCCACCGGTGCTGAATCACCGCGAGAACGACCAGCAGGGCGATCACCGCGAGCAGGGCAAGGCCCTCGGCGCGGGACCGCCAGGACGGAGCGAAGAAGGACGGCTTCATGGGCACTTGGTAGGACCGGAAATGTAGCACCGCGGTTCGGGCAAACCCTGAAAGCCCGGTCGTTTTACAGCTTCTTTACGAACGCCTTACACCCCTTGACGACTGCGGCGACGTCACGGCCGTACATATCTCCGAACGCGCAATTTCCAAAGGAGACCAGACCCATCATGAAGAAACGACAGATCCAGGACATCATCGCCGCCGCCCTGCTCGCGATAGGAACCACCGGAATCGTCGGGGCCGAAGGCACCGATGCCAAAGCCACGGCCCTGCTCGCCAAACTCCGCCAGGCCATCGGTGGCGAAGCGAAGCTGGCCTCGCTCAAGGGCCTGAGTCTTCAGGCCGACATGCGACGCGTCATGCCCGGCGAAGGGTCTGAACCGGGACCGGAAATGTCGGGCGAAGTCACCCTCGATTTCGCGGACGCGAAGCGCTACCTCTTCGTCGATTCCTTCTCGCCGATGCCGGGCATGCCGCCGATCTCGATCGGCTCGGCGATCAATGGCGAAGAGCAGTGGTCCGGGCCGGTGTCGGCGCCGATGGCCGGCGTGGTGCTCCGGGCCGAAGGGTCGAACGATCCGGGCCGTTTGCGGACCCGAATCGAGAAGGACATGACCCGTCTCTCCATCGCGCTGCTCGCGGGGTCCAACGTGCCAGGCGTCGCCTTCACCTACGGGGGAGTCGCGGAATCTCCTGAGGGACGCGCGGAAGTACTCGACGTCACCGGGCCGGGCGGGTTCAAGGGGAAGCTGTTCCTCGACGAGAAGACCGCGCGGCCGATGATGCTCTCGTATCTTGAAGTCCCGCGGCGGATGGCGATGCGCCGCGGAGGGCCGGGCGCTCCGCCTCCTCAAGCCGGAAGCGGCGGGCACGGCGACCCGACCGCTCCGGCGGCCTCTGGCGCGGCTCCCGAACTCAAGGAAGCGCAGATGTTCCTCTCCGACTACAAGACCGAAGACGGCATCTCCCTTCCCCGTTCGGTGACCATCAAGGTCCAGGACGGTCCGACCGAAGAATGGACGGTCCAGAAGATCAAGCTCAACCCCGTTTTCGGGGCCGACCATTTCAAAAAGCGCTAGGTCGAGGGCCCAAGGATCATGCTCGCCACCTCCCTCCTCCTGCTCGCTCTCGCCATCGCCGACCCTTCGGCGAGCTCAGAGATCAACCCTTCGACAGGCTCAGGGACCGCCGGCGATGTCTCGGTTTCGGTCACGGATCCCTCCGGGGGACGGATCCCCGGCGCAACGGTTGAGATCGATCCGGATTCGGCGGTCCCTCTCACCGCGGTGACGGGGCCGCAGGGCGAAGCCGTGCTGGCGGGAGTGGAGAGTGGCGAGCGTCGCGTTCGTGTGACCGTCGCGGGCTTCGAGCCATGGGAGAAAAAGATCCGGGTCAGAAGCGGCCGGGCCAGCGTCGAAGCGAAGCTGAAGCTTGCGAAACTCGCTGAGGACGTTTCGGTAACGCCGGACGAGAGCGGATCCGCATCGACCGGCTACAAGACGACGCTCACTGCTGCCGACATCGCGAACCTTCCCGACGATCCCGACGAACTCGAAGCCGCGCTCCGCGGCATCGCTGGGCCACAGGCGATGATGCGGGTCAACGGTTTCTCCGGGGGCCGCCTGCCGCCGAAGTCGCAGATCCGCCAGATCCGCTTCGTGATGAATCCCTATGCCGCGGAGTTCCACGAGTCGCAGCCGGTCTTCATCGACGTCCAGACCAAGCCGGGCCTTGGAGAGTGGGCCCGAAGCTCGCGCTTCGGTTTCCGGGATGAATCGCTCAACTCGCGTTCACCCCTCGCCCCGTCCCGTGTTCCCGACTCGTATCGCCGGTTCGGCTTCGATCTCTCGGGCCCGCTTCTGAAGGGACGGACGTCTCTGAACCTGTCCGCCGAGGGCCGGCTCACCGACACCGCGCGAACGATCCGTGCCCAGACATCGACAGGCGGACTCTCCCAGCTGGCCGACTCCAGCACCGATCGAATCGACGTGTCGGCCCGGCTGGAGCATGCCTGGGGCAAAACCCACACGCTGCGCGGCGAATTCGAGTCGCAGTCGCGCAACGAAGCCGGCCTCGGAATCGGCGGCCTCGACCTGCCCGAGCGCGGCTACGAGCAGGATCGCCGCGAGACCGTCGTTCGTTTCGCGGACAACGGCGTGATCTTCGGGAAGGTGGCCTCGGAACAGCGTTTCCGCGCGCGTTTCGAGTCTCTGGATTTCACGTCGAACGATCCCGGTCCCTCCATCCGGGTCATGGGAGCGTTCGGCGCGGGCGGGGCCGGCATCACCGGCGGCCGCAGCGCGCGCGATCTCGAGTGGGCCAGCAACTTCGATCTCTCGGTCGGGAAGAAACACGCCCTGCGCGCGGGCTTCCTGCTTCGTGATCTCAAGGTCACGACCGACGAGCAGCGGAACGCCGCGGGTGCGTTCACGTTCGCGGACCTGGCGAGTTACGAGGCGGGCCGGCCCTCACTCTTCAGCCAGCGCGTGGGCGATCCCCGGCTGGACTACAGCCATCGCGAAATGGGCCTCTACGTTCAGGACGAGGCCCGTCTCGCCAAGAACCTCACCGTGTCAGCCGGACTGCGTGTCGAAGGTCAGTCGAACATGGATCAGCTCTGGAACCTCGCTCCGCGCGCGGGCCTGACCTACTCGCCGGATCCAAAGACGACGATCCGCGCGGGCGCCGGCCGCTTCTTCGGCTGGTACGACGCGGACGTCTACGAGCAGACGCTGCGGCTCGACGGAACGCGCGAGGTCGAGACGATCCTGAGCAATCCGTCGTGGCCGGATCCGTTCGCATCGGCGGGCGGCAGCGTGTCGCGGACAACCCGTCTCGTCGCGAGCCCTGACCTCGCCCTTCCCCGCACCACGCGCGCCTCGATCGGCGTGGAACGGAATCTGGTCGGCCGGTTACGCCTCAATGTGGACTATTCGTATCAGCGCGGGAGCAACGAGCTCCGCAGCCGGAATCGCTCCGTCGCGGGATCCGCGGAGAGTCTCCGCGAGATCGAGGCGGCGGCGCGGTCGCGGCGTCACGTGATCGACGCAAGACTCAACCTGATGCCGCAGCCGAACGCACGCATCGGTTTCTTCTTCGGGTATCTGTGGCAGGACGCGAAGAACGAAACGTCCGGCGCGATGTCGCTTCCCGCGGATGAGCGGAACATCGCGGCCGAATGGGGCCGCGCCCAGGGCGACATCCGCCATCGCTTCTTCGGTCTCCTGACCGGCCGCCCCGCGAAGAACTTCTCGTTCTCGAGTCTCATCAGCGCGAACTCGGGGGCGCCCTTCGACATCACCACCGGGCGCGACGACAACGGCGACTCGCTCCTCAACGATCGCCCCGCGGGCGTCACGCGAAACTCGGGCCAGGCCCCAGGCCGGTTCAACGTCGACGTTCGCCTCGGCTGGTCGAAGAGCTTCGGCGCCCCTCGCGCGCCGCGGCCAGGCGGTGGCATGCGTGTGGTGCGCATCGGCGACAACGACGGCGCCCCCGACATGTCGGATCCGGGAGAGGCGAAGCGGTATCGCCTGAGCATCTACCTCCAGGCGTTCAACGCCCTCAACCGCACCAACCCGGTTGCGGTCGGCACGGTATTCGGCTCCCCCCTCTACGGCCAGCCGATCCTCGCGGAACCCGGGCGAAGGATCGAACTCGGAACGTCGATTTCGTTTTAACCCGGAGTCCCTACCCAGCCATTTGACCGCGCGTCATTGCGAGGAGCCATTTCGTTTGGTGTAGCGAGCGCGAGCGCTGGCCTCGGCCAGGGCGACGCCTGCCCGCGGGGCACGAAGCAACCCCGTCGAGCCACTACCGGCCTACAAACCGCCCTGGCAGACGTACTTCATTTCCAGGTACTCCTCGATGCCGTGGCGGGAGCCTTCGCGGCCCACGCCCGACTCCTTGATACCGCCAAATGGCGCCACTTCGGTGGAGATGATCCCGGTATTCACACCGACGATGCCGTATTCAAGCGCCTCGCTGACACGAACCACACGGCCCGTATCGCGAGTGTAGAAGTACGCAGCGAGGCCGAACTCCGTGTCGTTCGCCATCCGGACCGCCTCCTCCTCGGTGTGGAACCGGAAGAGCGGAGCGACCGGACCAAACGTCTCCTCACGGGCCACCAGCATGCTCGGCAAGGCGCCCGCGATCACGGTGGGCTCGAAGAACGTCCGGCCCAGACCATGCCGTTTCCCGCCCGTGATGACGGTGGCGCCTTTCGCCAGCGCGTCGGCGATGTGCGCCTCGACTTTCGCTACGGCGTTGTCGTCGATGAGCGGGCCCTGGTCGACGCCTTGTTCCTGGCCGTCGCCGACCACAAGTGCGGCCACCTTCTTCGCGAGCGTCTCCGCGAACGTGTCGTAGATGCTGTCTTGAACCAGTATGCGGTTCGCGCAGACGCAGGTCTGGCCGCTCGCCCGGTACTTCGAGGCGAGAAGCCCCGCGATCGCGGCGTCGATGTCCGCATCTTCGAAGACGATGAAGGGCGCGTTCCCGCCAAGTTCCATCGAAACCTTCTTCACCGTCGCCGCGCACTGCTGCATGAGCAGTTTCCCGGTTTTCGTGGAGCCCGTGAAGCTCAACTTCCGCACTGCCTTGTTCGAGGTCAGCTCCGAGCCGATAGCGACCGCGTCGCCGGTGACCACGTTGAAAACCCCGGGGGGAACCCCGGCCCGCTCGGCGAGGACGGCAAGGGCGAGTGCCGACAGCGGTGTCTGGGGCGCGGGCTTGAGAACGACCGTGCATCCGGCGGCGAGCGCCGGGCTCACCTTGCGCGTGACCATCGCGATCGGAAAATTCCACGGCGTGATCGCCGCGCAAACCCCCACCGGCTCGCGCAGGACGTGAATCCGCTTGTCCGTGGTGTTCGCGGGAATGGTTTCTCCGTAGACCCGCTTCGCCTCTTCGCTGAACCACTCCACGAAAGACGCGCCGTAGAGAACCTCGCCCTTCGCTTCGAGGAGCGGCTTGCCCTGTTCGCTGGTGAGGATCAATGCCAGGTCATCCTGATTCGCGATCATCAGGTCGAACCAGCGCCTCAGCACCTGCGCCCGATCCTTCGCGGATCGCTGGCGCCATGCGGGAAGGGCCGCCTTCGCTCCCTCGATCGCCCTCCGTGTCTCCGCCACCCCGACGTTCGGCACGAACACGATCTGCTTCCCCGTCGCGGGATTGCTGATTGTCGTCACCGAGCCCGAATCGGCGCCCGACCAGCGCCCGCCGATATAGGCCTGGGTCCGAAGCAGCGATGGGTCGTTCAGTTCGAAGAACATGGCGGCCTAGAACGCCGGGCCGAGGATCACTGCGTTCGCAAAGAGGAGCATCGTGCCCTCGGTGTAGGCGCGATAGTTCGGTTCCTCGGCGAAGGCGATCACGTGTCCCGCGCCGGACTGCTGGTGGATGAGGTACGCCTTCTGTGCGAGGGCCGTTTGTGCCTCATCCCAAACCAGGCCAGACATCCGAAGCTTGTCCTTCTTCGCGTAGACGCCCACGTTCATCCCCTTGTCCAGGGTGATCGGTGTGAAGATCCGTCGGCTTTCCACGAGCACGCCCATCTCGAAGTCGGTGCCCGCGGCCAGCCAGTGGTCGGGGTCGAGATTCATCCGGAGGTACGCGCCCGGTGTGTTCTCCGGCGCCTCTCGGTCGGGCAGAACCGCCTTGTCGTAGTCGAAGGGTTTCCCGGGCTCGACCTTCTTCTTGTCGCCGTCGGCGGGCGGCGCATCCTTCTCGGGTGTGCCGTCGCGGTTCTCCGTACGCGTGTCGATGAGTGCCACCTTCTCCTTCGCGGCCCAGCGCGAGGCTTCGCCGAGCGTCACCACCGTCCCGCCCGCGCGAACGAAGTCCTTGAGACGCTTGATCCCTTCGTCGCCGAGCGACGAGTAGTCACCCGAAGGCATCACGACCACATCGAAGTCGGTGAGATTGGCGCGCCGGAATGAACTCACGCGCACCGCGGTCGTGCGCGCGCCGATGCGCCGCTCCAGGGTGAATCGCGCCCAGCCCGCGGACAGGCTGGAAGTCGGGGCGTCCCACATCAGCAGAACGCGCGGGCTCTTCATGTTCGCGACCTCACCGCTACCGAGGGAGATGCCGCCCACGTCGACGAACGCGGTATCGGTGCCAACCGGCGTCACGCCGTGCTTCGCGGCAATGGCGCCAAGGCGCGCGGCGAGGTTCTCGTTCTCCGACGTCCGGAAAATCGCGGTGCCGGTCGGGAACGTCGCGCCGTTGAGCTTGATGATGTCGCCGGCCACGCGCACGCGCAGCCCGGCCTGAAGGGCTTCGGTCACCGCGGCGGCGGCATGGAAGCCCCAGGGCAGCAGGTAGGCCACCTTCGCCGCGGGCAGAGTCGTCGCCGTCGTGGTCGCGACGCCCGCGAGGGGCTCGGCCTTGACACTCAGAGGAACCGCGGAGGGGACGCACTCCACGTCGAACGCGAGGGGAAGGCTCCACGCCGTGACGTCGTAGATCTGATCGCCCTGCCGCAGCTTCCGGCGACGATCCTGTTCCTTCACGAAGGCCTCGTCCTGGTCGATGTTCATCTCGAGCAGATTGCGGATGAGACGTCCGGTCGGCTGCGCCGCGGACACAAGATACGAACCCGCGGGAATGTCGCGCACCCCTGCCTTGGTGGCCGCGGTTGTCTGGCGCACGTCGATACCCTGGCGGACCAGAAGGCGGGCAAGACGTTCGGCGCGCGATGGATCCACACCGGGCACCAGCGCGTACTCCTGGGTTCCCTTCTTACCCTCATCCACCGCGGTCTGGCGATAGTTCGCGTAATAGCGGAGCAGCTTTTCGCGATTCTCGGCCGCGGTGCGCGCGGTCTGAATGGCGGCCGTGAAGTGATGGAGGACTCCGTCCTTGTAGGTCAAAAGCAGGCCATCGTCGCGTTTCCACGCAAGCGCGCGCGCCGAGGCCTGTTCGTAGGTCATGCCCACCGCGCCGTTGAAGATCGGCCAGCTCTCGCCGTAACCCGGATAGAACGAGTCGTAGTTCTCGCGGATGAAGTAGCCGAAGCCCTTCTCGTCGAAACGCGCGGCGTTGTTCTTCCCGAAGACGTCGAACCAGTCGCGCTGGTCCTTCGGAACAAAGGGGTTGATCGGGTCGGCAGGCGGGGCGAAGTAGTACGTGCTGTTCCCGCCCATCTCGTGAAGGTCCACCGCCACCTGCGGGAAGTACTCCTGGTGCACGGCCACGCGGCCGATGGTCTCGGGCTGCGAGAGAGCGAACCAGTCACGGTTCATGTCGAAGAGATAGTGATTCGAGCGACCGCCCGGCCAGGGCTCGTCGTGTTCGGCCGAGATCGGTTCGGGATCGGGCCTGGCCGCGCGGCCGAGAAGGTTTTGATAAACGAAGCGCGCGCGGCCGTCGGGGTTCTCCATCGGATCGATGATGACCAGGGCGTTCGCGAGAATCGCGTCGACTCCGGCGTCGTTCCGCGCGGCGAGGAGGTGATACGCCTCGGCGAGCGACGCGTCGGAAGAGGAGATCTCGTTGCCGTGGACGCCATGGAGAAGCCACACCGAGACGGGCAGGGTCTTGATCAACTCGTCGCGCTCCGCGGCCGTGGTCGTCCTCGGGTCCGCAAGTTTCTTGAGGCCGGCCTTGACCGTATCGAGCTTCGAGATCCGGTCCGCGGACCCGATCACGAAGATCCAAAGCGGCCGGCCCTCCCAGGAGCGCGCGTACTCAACGAGCCGGGTGCGCTCCGGGGCCGCGGCGGCGAGCGCCTTGAGATAGATCCCCACTCCCTCGGGAGATGTGATCTCGTCGCCGTGATCGTGACCGAGGACCTGCTTGATCGTGGGGATCTTCGGGTCGTAGGCCGTCGCGGGGTCAAGGACCCGCGCCGCGTTCAGGGCAAGACCGAGGACAAGACTGGCAAGCATCGAGGGAATCTCCTAATGAGGGGCTTTGGGGGAAGCCCGCGGATTCTATCGACGTCCCGCTCCTCCGGTGAGGTGCGCCCTATTTCCCGAGGCTCTCGGCTACATCGTCGGCGAGGGTCTCCGCGTTGCCCGCGCCAAAGTGCTTCGCGAGCATCTTCTGGAACTCGCCCGAGCGAATCACGCGCCGCAGGTAGTCGTCGAGCGGCCCGACCAGGCTCGAGTCCCGCGGCAGGGCGAAGGCGAAGAACGACCGTTCGCCAATCGGGAACGCCATCCCAAGGTCCTTGTAGACACCGAGGTGGTGCAGAACCACGGCGGAGTCGCACGCGAACGCGTGGGCTTCGTCCTTGAGCAGGGCATCCAGCCCGGCCGCGTCCTCGCCGACAACGAGCGGAAGAACGCCCGGCATGGCGCTCACCAGTCTTTCGGAAATCGTTCCCTTCACCACCGCCACGCGGCGGTCCTTGAGATCGGCCGCACTCGCGAGTCCGGTAGAGGCTTTCTGGACCACCACGACTCGGTTTGGAAAATACGGAACGGAGAACTTGAACCTCGCCTTGCGCTCCGCGCTCACGGTCACCGTCGAGGCGCCGATCTGACAGCGGCCGGCCTCGGTGTCCTTGAGAAGCTGATCGAAGGAGGGCGCCGGGTCGAACGTGATCTTCCGCCCGGTGGCTGACGCGAAGCCGTTCAGGAGGTCGAACTCGAGTCCGCCCGGCTGTCCTGCCGCATCCTGGGAGAAGAATCCCGGCGCAGGGCGGGTGCAGACCCGAATTGCGGAGACGCCGGCCTCCTGAGCGAACACTTCTGCAGTCCCGGAAAGAGAGAACAGGATACAAAGGGCGGTCGCGCCTTGACTGAGCAACTTGGATTCCATCCGCGTTTTATACCTCCTTTACGAGGCCGCGGCTCGTTTCTCCTTCATGCCCACCGGATAATGGGCGAGGAGGATGGCACGCGAGTTGCTTTCTTACCTGCTGAAATGATCACCCACTCGATCGGAACCACGCTCGGGTCCGAGCGTTCCGGTGGGAGTCACGGCCGGGGGCAGCGGCGGGTGCATCAATCCCCAGGCATTGCGCGTGACGCCTTCGTCGGTCAGGGCAGAGGCGAGTTTCGAATCCTGAAGAGCGTCGTAGATCGATCGTTCGACACCGCCGATGTCCACCAGCGAAGCGACAAGTCGAAGGCCATGGCTGTAGTCGACGTATCGAGCGCCATGCACGAGGCTCAGGGGCTGAATGGGCCGCCCGGTCGCAAGGTGCCAGCCGTAGATGGCCACGCGGCCGGGCATCCGGGCAAGGCGATTGGTCAGGACGAGGTCCTTCTTGTGGCCGGAGATCAACTCACCCGGAGCAAAGCCGCGACGCTGGGCATCGACCTTCTCCTTGTGCTCGGCCATGTAGAGGTTCGTTGCCATCAGCGGGCCTGCGGGCAGCGGCGCGGGCTTCAGACGGTGGACCGATTGGTCGTAGATCGCGTCGACAATCCGGGGGGTCGGGAGGACACAACCGAGCCGGGCCGCGATCCGTGTGGCGGAGTAGTAGTTCAGTGGAACGTAGAAGAAGTCGTCGTCCGAGCCGATGGCCAGGTAGTCCGGCGTCACCCACACTGTGGCGGTCACGGCGCGCCCGTCGTTGCCCTGAGCGTTGACCGTGACCGGCCTCAAGCGTTTCAGGAACGAGGGGACGTTCCCTCTTTCGATTTCGGCCACCACGGCCTGGTCGCGCTCCCCGGGCGACATGCCGCGCGTGCGTCGAATGAACTCGGCGCCGCCCATCGCATCGGCCGGCCGCGCGGGCAGCTTCAGGACGGGCGTCACAGGTGGTGCGGCGCGGACGGGGGCGGGCGGTGAGGCCAACGCTCCAAGCAGGCAGACGAGCGCAAGGCCCGCGCCCCTCAGCCTCATTTTTGACATCCCCGCAGTTTGGCGGCGCGCCTTTGCACGTGTCAAATCGAGTGCCCCGCCGGATCGCTCTCTTCGTGGGCGTCGTGTCCTTCGTCATGGCCACGTCCTGCTCCAAGGTCGTGCCGCCCGTCCTTGCCAAAGACCCCACGAGCGCTCGATCCGCGGCAGGCCGAGCCGCGCCCCAGGCAGCGTTCCCGCGCGCCTCGCGAGGTGATGTGCAGGTTCCCGGGACGCCGTCCGATGAGCGCATCGCGGAGTACAGCGCGAATCGCTCCGGGTCCGTCATCGAGCTCCAACAGTTCCGCGAACTCACGAGCCTTCCTCCAATTGAGGCCGGGGCGATCAACGCGAGCCTGATCGACCTGAACCCGAATGTTGGCGCGTGGTACATCCTTCGGCTGGGCCACCCGGGCGGCGAGACGGCGTCGTATCACCTAGAAGGCCAGCCGGGTGTGAGACTGAAGCTCGATCCCGCGTTTCCCACCGGCCTCACCCTCGAACACGCGTCCATCGGCCCCGAGCAAAGCAGCCGGTGCGATCTGTGGTCCACAACGAACGCCGGCACCCTGTCAGAGGCGCGCAACTCAGGTCTCGTGTATGCGCCGCTGTGTAGCGGGGCCCTCTACCTTCGCAATCCGGTCGATGGGCATCGCACCCGGAAGGAACGCGCCGTCGACCTCCTTCGCGATCACGTCTGGCACGGGGAGGAGCTCACATCTTTCGTGAAGAGCATGTTCTACAAGGACGCCTTTCTCGCCACCTCGAATCCGACCGCGGCCCGCGCCGGTTCCGCGGCTGCTCCATCGAGCGCTGGTCCTGTCCCTCCGCGGGTGAGCCCCGAGGCGCTCGATCAACTTGTGGTCCCGGTCAACCTCGCAATCCCCTTGACCGGCGACAACGAAGGGCGGGTCGCCGTGGGCCGATGGTACCCGACGTTGCACAGTCCCGGAATCTACGTGACCACGCTCCGGCCCGACGTCGTGGCTCAAGACGTCATCGCTGAGCAGGGTCGTCGAGTTTCCCCTCTCGACGCCATCGAGTCCAGCGCGCTCGCCTTTCTCGTGGCCTTCGACCTGGAGCAGTTCGACATGGGATTCCGGGTTGGAACCGATCACCCGCGCGTCGACTGGTCGGATGCGGTTCCGCCCGCCCGCCGCGGCAATTCCACCCCGGGCCCGGACGGAATCGGCTCTGTGGAACCGCTCGTCCGAACCGGAATGCTCAGTCCCGCCGAGGTCAGCCGGGTGGCCGCCACCTTCACCGGCGGTTTCAAGCGGACGCACGGCGCGTTGCGTTCGAGCGGCGCGCACTACGGCTTCATCGAGAACGGCGTGGTCCTGAGCAGACTTCACACCGGTCTCGCTACGGTCATCGGTCTCGAGGACGGCTCCATCACCCTCAAGACCTGGGGCGACGAAGACCTCGCCAGCCTGCCACGCATCCGTTATGCGCGTCAGAACGGCCTTCCCATCCTCGAGCGGGATGCGGCGACCGGTCTCGGCGCGCCCGGATCTCAAGTGCGCGACTGGGCGGGCGGCAACTGGTCCGGCTCCGCGGAAAAGAAGCTGCGAACCCTGCGGGCCGGGCTGTGCCTTCAGGAGAGCGAAGGACGCCGGCACCTGATCTACGGCTATTTCTCCACCGCCACGCCCTCGGCCATGGCGCGCGTCTTCCAGGCGGCCGGATGCGCGTACGCGATGCAGCTCGACATAAATGCGCTCGAACACACCTACCTCGCGATCTATCGGCCCGAGGGAGCGACCCTTCTCACCGAACATCTCATCGACGGGATGGGTGTGGTCGACGGGTCGAAAGGCGGGCAAGCCCTTCCCCGCTTCGTCAGCGTCGCGGATAACCGCGACTTCTTCTACATGCTGAGGCGAAGGGCGCCATGAACCAACACCACGCGCGCCTGGCCTGCGCCGTCATGGCGCTTCTCATCGCCCGCCCGGGCACAGGTCTCACCCGTAACGAAGCCCTGCTGGCCGAACTGAAGCGCGTGCATGGCCTGACCGATGTCTCGATGAGTCGAATCGAGGAAATCTTCGCGAGTTCGAGCCGCATCGGCCAGGGTAATCCCGCGGTCACGCGACACCCGGCCACCACCTCGGAGTGCGCGACAAAACTCAAGGCCGCGAACATCTCCTACGAAGACCCGGCGTCCGACCGGATCTGCGGGGCGAAGTACATGGCGCCCCTCTACGATCCTTCGCGCGAGAAGCCGGAAGACGCGAAGGCCTGCATCGATCGGTTCGAGTTCCCGAACATCCCCTGCGCTTATCCCGTGGTGTGGATCAAGGCGCGCGACGCGGCTCTCGTCTGCGAGGCCCAGGGCAAGCGCCTGTGCGACGCCCACGAATGGGAAGGCGGATGCGCGGGCCGTCTCGAGGAGCCGGACTACGACTTCGCGCGCGCGAAGGGAAAATCCCTGATGGCCGCGGCGGAAAGCATGCGTTCGGCCAACAATCGCAAGGACGCCTCCACGAAATCATGGAGCTACGGAGCGGAGTACCGAAAGGGCATCTGTGGCACCGCCAGCACGAAGACCGAAGGCTGCAACGGCGGCGGCTGGGCTCAATGCGGGTCCAACACGTACCCCGCGGGCTTCTTCCCCGCGTGCCACAGCTCCTCCGGCGTCTACGACATCAACGGCAATGCGGCTGAGCATATGAACCTGCCGCTCGACGAAACCCAGATGTCGAGCCGCGGCAGCAAAACCCTGGGCGTCACCGAGATGAAGGGCAGCTGGTTCATCTTCGACCGCTACAAAGCGCACGAGGACTGGTGTCGGTGGCGCGCGCCGTTCTGGCACGGGACGAAGGTGATGGCCCCGAACAGCCATGAGAACTACCACCTCGGCTTCCGCTGCTGCAAGTCGTTGAACTAAGAGGCGGAGGGCCCGGCGCTACCAGCTCAAGCCGACGCGGACACCGACGGCATGGCGAGAGAGCACCGGCGAGAGGGACGCCTGCCGCTTCGGCGCACGGTATACCGTGGTCAACCGGGGGAAGAACGATCCGGCGCACCCGCCCAGGCCGGCGCCGAAGATGAGGCCCATCCCCAATCCCTCGCCGCAATAGTGGTTCTTGCCGCCGCGGCATTCGGATATCGCTCCGAGCGCCGCCAGGGAGCCCGCGCCAATGAGCGCTCCACGGAGGATGGATCCTTGCCGCCGCGAGACGACGCGCACGTCACGACTTGCGACGAGTCGCTCGCCGCCTTCCGCCTCGATGGCGATCTCGTCGGGCGAGAGCCGAGTGAGGCGGCCGGTGATCCTGACCCCGGAGTTGTCTTCGATGCGAACCTGGTGGCCGAGTTGGACGCGCAGGGCGAGGTCGTGAAAAGACTCGAGCGGCCGGGCCGACTCGTCCGTCGCCTGGGCGACGCTCGGTGCAGGGAGGAGAAGTACGACCAGCGCGGCGATGTGAAAGCACTCTCTCATGAGCAGCACCCTCCGGCTCCCAATTTGGGCCCTGCGGGGCCAGTGGTCAATGAGTCAAAGAGATCATGGCCAGGCCGAGCCTCGTCTCTTCCTTCCGCCAACCGTAAATCCGCGCGGAGGGTCGGACGCCACGACACGGTTTCGCCCGGTCCGCTTCGCCTCATAGAGACGCGCGTCGGCACTCGCAATCAAGGCCTCGGCGGAACCACCGTCGACTGGATGCTCCGCGATCCCCGCGGAGAGTGTCACCTGATGGAAGCGTCCACTGACGGCGTCGCCCATCGGCGTGGCCTCGACCAGCCGCCTCAATGTCTCGATGCGGGCCTCGGCCTCGCGAGCCCCCGCCTCGGGCAGGATCACCGCGAACTCTTCTCCGCCGTAGCGGGCAATGAGGTCGGTTTCCCGCACGGAGATCTTGAGCACCTCGGCGAGGCCACGCAGCACGGCGTCGCCCACCGGATGCCCGTGGACATCGTTGAATTGCTTGAAGTGATCGATGTCGAGAAGGGCAAGGGCGAAACGGCGGCGGTGCCGCCTGGCCCGGACAACCTCCTCGGCGAGGCGAGAGTCGAAAACCGCGCGATTCGCCAGGCCGGTCAGGAAGTCGCGGGTGGAGAGATCGCGCAACTGCTGGGCACGAAGCACGATCAGCGTTCCGAGGTAGGCCGCGCCCGCGAGGGTTCCGAGCCGGCCGACCTGAGAGGCCCAGTTCGCCACGGGATCGGCGGCAAGAGCGATGCCGGCGAGGAGCGCGGCGTACTGGAGCGTGCAGAGGAC
>CAYNHK010000076.1:0-21066 GCA_964396875.1 uncultured Acidobacteriota bacterium
TGACGATCCAGCACTTCGTCGACCGCATCTTCCTCACCTGGTGGTCGGCCGAGGCCGTGGCCGGTGTGACCTCGGCGGGTTTCGCCATCTGGGTTCTCACCGGCCTGTTCAATGGAACGGCCGAATACGCGACGCCGTTTGTCTCCCAGTACGTCGGAGCGAAACGTGAAGACCGTATCGGAGCCGTCGTGTACCAGGCGTGCTACTTCGCGGTGCTGGCCGGCCTGGTCGGCTGGGCCCTGTCCTACTTCGTCACACCCTTCTTCGACGCAGTGGGTCACGCTCAGTCCATGCGCGTGCATCAGATCGACTACGCCCGGATCATGTTGCGCGGCACCTTCCCAGTCGTCCTGATGGTGGCGTTCTCGACCTATTTCGCGGGCCGCGGGAGGACGAGGGTGGTGCTCGGCGTCACCCTGGTGGCGACCGCCGTGAACGTGGTCCTCGACTGGGCTCTGATCTTCGGCAAGTTCGGTTTCGCGGAGATGGGGACGGTAGGAGCGGCCTATGCCACCATCATCAGTCAGGCCACTGGCGCCCTCGTCTATCTGGCCCTGATCCTCCGGTCGCCCGAGCGGATGGCCCACGGCTTTTTGAACTTCCGGTTCGAGCCGAAGGTCTTCGGCCGGCTCTTGAAGCTCGGCCTGCCTTCCGGTCTTCAGCCGTCGCTCGAGATCCTGGCCTTCACACTCTTCATGTTCGTCATCGGCAGCGTCGGCGTGGCGCCCCTCGCCGCAACCTCGATCGCCTTCAACCTCAACACGATCGTGTTCCTTCCCGCGGTGGGTCTTGGATATGGCGTGTCGACGCTGGTCGCGCGTTACCTTGGCATGGAGCGGCCGGCACTGGCCGATCGTGCGATCAAGTCGGGCCTCGTGATCTCACAGGCCTACATGATCGTGTGCAGCAGCGTTTATCTGCTCTTTCCGCATCTCCTTCTCGCCCCCTATGCCGCGGGCGCCGACCCGGCCACGTTCGCCGAGGTGAGCGCCATCGCCACCGTCCTCCTGCGCTTCGTCGCTTTCTACTCGATCTTCGACATGGTGAATGTGATCTGCGCGGGCGGCCTCAAGGGGGCGGGGGATACACGCTTCCCGATGCTGGCGACGGTGCTGATCTCGTGGTTCGCGATGCTTCTGCCCACCTGGTGGTTCTGCGTGCGGGGCGGCCACGGCGTCTATGTCGCCTGGATCTTCGCGACGCTCTACGTGGTCATCCTCGGAATCGTCCTTTTCGTCCGTTATCGTAAGGGAGAGTGGAAAAGCCTTCGAGTCATCGAATCCGACGCCTTGCCGGCGCTCGATTTACCCTGAGGTCCCCTTGGTAAGCGGAGACATCCGGGACGCGCGCGCGATCGCCGAGGCTGTCGTCTCCGAAAGCGCGTCGATCGCGTCTACGCTCGCGAGCGCTCATGAGCCGTTTCGGAGAAGGTCACCCGCGAAATGGTCCGCGGCCGAACAGGTGGAGCACCTTCGCCTTTCCGTCCGGCCCGTGAATCTCTCGTTCCTGATCCCGCGGTTCGTCCTGGGAATCTTTGGAACCGCGCGGCCGCCGGGCCGGACCTACGACGAGGTCGTCGCCGACTATCAGGGCCGCCTGGCTCGCGGCGCCAAAGCCTCGGGGCCTTTCATCCCCGCGCGATTGACCGGAGACGAGGATCTGCAGCGACTCCTCGCCGCTTTTGAGAAGGGCTACGCCGCCTACGCCACCAGGCTCGGGGGAGCCGAGGGCCCGGCCCTCGATTCCACGCGGCTGCCCCACCCCATTCTCGGACGCCTGTCGATACGCGAGATGGCGTTCTTCACGCTCTATCACCTCCGCCACCACCACGCGCTCATCCGGCGGGAGGCCCTGGCCTCGTGACCTCGTTCGCTCGGTACCTGTCCTTTGGATTCATCGCCCTTTTCGGGGTCGCCCTGCTTGGTCTGTGCCTCAGGAGCGATCCGTCGAAGCTGGCAGAAGGGCGGTTCTTCTCGGACGGCGCCACCTACTATTCGATGACCTGGAGCCTGGTGGGCGACTTCGACCTCGAGTACACGGCGGGGGACCTCGCTCGGGTGAAGCGCGAGTACCCGGACGGTCCAAGCGGAATATTCCTCAAACGCGCCTGGGGCGGCTTCGAGTTCGACGATGAAGCCCCCTGGATCCGGCGGATCGAGCCGGCTGAGAACCGAATCTATTTCGGGAAAGCGATGACGTATCCCGTGCTCGCCGCGCCCTTCGTGGCCGCGTTCGGCACACGCGGCTTCCTGGTCTTCAATGCGCTGTGCCTGCTCGTTGCGTGGGTGTGCGCCTTCGTGGAGATCCGCACCCGTTCCACCGACCTCAAGGCGGCAGTCGTGTCCTTTGTCCTTATCTGCGCCACCATCGCTCCTCTCTACATCTTCTGGATCCAGCCCGAGCTCTTGAACCTCGCGCTCGTGGCCCTGGCCCTGCTTGCGTGGCGCCGGGATCTTCCCGTGGCGTCGGCCATCCTCTTCGGCATCGCCACGTACACCAAGCCCACGCACATCCTCATGGCCGCTCCCCTTGGCCTCGCGCCGCTTTTCGCGGCGGGGCTCGGCGTGCGACAGAAAGCTCTCGAGGTCCTTCGCCGAGGGGCGGTGATGATCGGCTGCACGATCGCGCTCTTCGGGGTCAACACCCTCGTCACCGGCGAGTGGAACTACCAGGGCGGCGAGCGGAAGACGTTCGGCTTCGAGTTCCCCTTCGACCGCGGCGAACTGCGCGACATCACTTTCGGGAACGCGGGCGAGTGGATGACCACCATGAAACTCGGGCCGCTTCAGGAGGGGGAGGCGGAGACGCGCGGAGCGGGAATCGCCCAGGCCCCGGTGGAACTGCAGCAGATGTTCCTCGCGAATGTCGCCGACTTCTGGCTGGGCCGTTACGCGGGCATGGCTCCTTACTACGCTCCGGCCTTCGTGGCGCTGATCTTCTTCCTGCTCGTCGGTCCGCGGGAGAAGGAGGGCTGGTTCGCGATCGCGGCGCTTCTGCTCTTCTTCTTCGTGAGCATCCGCATTCTTCCCGGGCCCACCAACTGGTACGGCGGGGGCGGGACCGTGGGCAATCGATACTTCATGGCCGCGCTTCCGCTCGCCATGATCTACCTCCCGCGCGGGCGCGAAGTTCTGACGGGTCTGCTGGGTCTCGCCCTGAGCGTCACCTTCCTCCTGCCCGCGTGGGTTCAGCCCGTGGAGCACTCGCTTCATCCGAGCCGTCTGGCGAGCCCCCCCGACGGACCCTTCTCGTACCTTCGGGCCGAACGGGCGATGCTCAACGATCTTTCGTTCTGCACGGATGCCTGGCGGAAGAAGCAGCCCTATGACGATGTCGAGGGGGATCCGCCGCTTCACCGCCCCGGCGCCCATCACGGATACTGGCTCTATTTCCCCGATGACGGGACATTTGGGCGGGAGAGGATTCCCGACCTCTTTCACAAGGACGGCGAGCCCGTCGAGGGCTTCCGGGTGAAACGGGGCGGATCCACCGAGGTCCTCCTTCGCGCCAACGAACCGATCGACTGGATCGATGTCACCCTCGTCGGCATGAAGACGATCGACGATATCGAGATCTTCGCGGGTGCTTCGTCCGAACGGGCGCTGGTGGCGGGTCTCGGGTCCGTACGGCTCCGGGTGTTCCCGGGACCGCCCGTCATGTACTACGACTCGTTCGTGTACAGCGTGAAGGTGCAGTCTCGCGGCGTCGCGGTGGGCCTCGCCGCCGACTTCAACCCGGCGGAGCACACCATGATCCGCCTGGCCCTCAAAGTCACGCCGCGGCCGCGGTGAGCGCCGCGCCAAAGAATTCGCCCCAACACCCTCCGGGTAGCCTGGAGCGGAAGTTCCGAAAGGCCGCCGACATCGTTTATTACGCGGGCCTTCGCACGGTCGCGGCGGCCCTTGGCTTCAAGCCGAAACATCAAGCGCTCGATCGACGGATGCTCGACGAGATCATCCTCCCGCGGCTCGCCGCCGATGCACGTTTCCGGCGGGTTCTCTTCGTGGGCTGCGACTGGTACACCGAACACGTGGAGGACCTCTTTCGCGCTCCCGGGCGGAGTTACGCCACCATCGAGATCGATCCGCGGCGGGCTCGCCACGGCGCCCGCCCGCACTTCGTCGCCGCAATTGCCGACCTCGGCCGGCATGTGAGCGACGGGTCGCTCGACCTCATCATCTGCAACGGTGTGATCGGCTGGGGCCTCAACGACCCGGCCGAGATCGAGCGGTCAATCGCGGCGTGCGCGTCCGCGCTGTCGCCCGGCGGGGTTCTCCTGCTCGGCTGGGACGACGTTCCCGAGAAGTTGCCTATGAAGATCTCGGATATCCAGGCGCTGCGTGTCTTGCGTCCGGCGATCCCGTCCGGCTTCGACGCCTCGGTGATCCCGACCGGGACCTACGCGCGCCACACCTTCGGTTTCTGGGAGAAGCCGGGAGCGGCTTAAGTCGACGCCCCGAGGGTCAGCTTGACCGTACGCGTCTTGCCGTCGCGCCAGACCTTCATCTCGACGGTGGCGCCGGGCTCGATGTAGGAGAGCCGGCCGGCCAGTTCGTCGCGGCTCGTGACCGCCCGGCCGTCGATCTCGGTGATGACGTCGCCGACCGCGATACTGTCCTCGCCGATGTCCACGCCGGTCAACCCTGCCCGGGCCGCCGCGGAGCCTCGCGCGACCGACTTTATGACCGCTCCACGCACGCCGAACCGCCGAGCCACGAGACCATCGAGTCGGCTGTCGAGGTCCACCCCAATCACCGGCCGCCGCATCCGGCCATACTGGATGAGCTGGGGAACCACCCGGCTCACGGTGTCGACCGGGACCGCGAAACCGATGCCGGCGTTGGTGCCCGAAGGCGAATAGATCGCGGTGTTGACTCCGACGAGATGGCCCGAGCTGTCGAGCAGGGGTCCGCCCGAATTGCCCGGGTTGATCGCGGCGTCGGTCTGGATCACGTCCTCTATCGGCGTGTTCAGCACACTCGTGATCGTGCGGCCGAGTGCGCTGACGATACCGGTGGTGAGCGTGTGGTCGAGTCCAAAGGGATTCCCGATCGCGAACACCTTCTGTCCCACCTCGAGATCGGAACTGCGTCCGGGCGGCAGCGCCTTGAGGTCTTCTTTCGCGGCTTCGACCTGGATCACGGCGAGGTCCAGTTCCGGGGCGCCGCCCACGAGCTTGGCCGTGAGGTTCTTGTCCTTGAGGGTCACGCGGATCTCGGCCGACCTCGAGCCGACCGCGGGCTGGACCACGTGATAGTTGGTCACGATGTGCCCCTTGTCGTCCCACACGAAGCCGGAGCCCGAGCCCGTCGCCTGCTCGGAGACCGTCCGGCTCCAGTAGTCGACCCGCTGTTCGGTGGTGGTGATGAAAGCAACCGCCGCCTGCGATTCCTTGAACAGGGCGATGGTCGCCCGCTCGTCGGCGTCGAGATTCCGTTCGCGCGGCGCGCTTGCGGGCCGGGTCTGAGCTTCCGCCACGTTCTGGCGGGAAACCGCGTCCTTGATGTCTCTGCCGAAGTACGCCCCGAGCGCCGCGCCCAGGAGCAGGGCGGGAAAGAATACGCGTCCAAGTCTCATGCGCTCGATTTTAGGACTCGATTCCGGTATCGCGCCAAGTGCTTTGGAGGCGTCGTCGCGGATAATCGCATCTCCCGTGACCAAAGGCCCGAAAGAAGCGACGCTCGCCCGACCCGGCCGGATGCTTCTCGCCCTCTGGGCCGCGGGAGCGGCGCTTCGCCTGGCCTTCGTGAGCCTCGAACCGCAGACCCGCCCGATCGCCGACGAGACCATGTGGCTCATGGCCCTGAATCGGATCCCCGCGGCGGATTTCTCACCCTTCTCGAACTACCCGATCTTTCATCCACCCCTCTACCCCTACTTCCTGGCCGCCCTCAACTCGGTCTTTGGAAGCCTCCTGGCGATCAAGGTCGTCCAGGCGCTCCTCGGAAGCCTGCTGATTCCCGCAGTCTTCCGGGTCGCCTCGGTGGTATCCGGCCCGCGCGCGGGTCTGGCTGCGGCGGGATTTGCCGCCTTCTATCCCGAGATGATCTGGTACTCGGCTCATTTCTGGTGCGAAACCCTCTTCCTCTCGCTGGTCTGGTGGGCCGTCGAGAGGCTTTTGGTCGCGGATCAAGAAGATTCGCGTCGGGCCGCGATGGCCGCGGGGGTTCTGTTCGGTCTGGCGATCCTTACCCGCGAAACCGTCCTCTATCTTCTTCCGCTCGGCGCCTGGTGGATGTTCGCGAGGCGGCCCCGCCGCGGGGCACTGGCCGGTCTCGTCCTCGCAAGCTCGCTGGCCGTCGTCCTGCCCTGGACAGTGCGGAACTGGATTCAATTCGACTCCTTCATCCCCGTTTCCACGGGCGGAGGACTGAACCTCTATCAGGGCAACGCGCCGCTCTCGAGGAACGAGGTCTACAACGAGTACTACGCGAACGAGGGGAAGGTCGGCCAGTACCAGTGGGCCCGGTCCGCGGGTCTCAAGGTGATCTGGGAACGGCAGCCGGCCTGGATCTTCGAAAAGATCCGCGACGAGGGACCGAGGCTCGCCGAACTGGATTCGCTCGCCCTGATCCACATCCGCCGCGGTGCCTACGGGGAGGTTGCGTGCTCGGCCTACCGAGGGGCCGCGCTGATCATCCTGGTCCCATGGATTCTGGTCGCGATGGCGTCCGTGGTGGCCATCGCGCGTGCGCGCCTCGACCGACCCATGGTGCTCCTGCTGGGCCTTCTCGGCGCGTACCTGCTTCTCCACATCGCGACCCACGGCTTCTCCCGATATCGCCTGCCCGTGCTGCCGGCCTTCATGATCCTCGCCGCGACGCTCTTCGAGCGCTCGTCGACCGGCAAGCCTCCTTCAAGCGTCCGGCGGGGCCTGCTCGCCGGCCTGGCCGTCGCCCTGGCGCTCCTTTGGGCGCCCTCGGCGCTCGATCAGTCCGGGCATTTCGGGTTTATCGCACCCCCGCTCTACGAGGGCTTCGCGCCGATCTGTCCGGCGCCCTGAAAGCGAAACGCCGGCGATTTCTCGCCGGCGTCGGTTCGACCGGGCCCCTGTTGGAGCCCGCAATGTTCGAGGTTTAGAAGCTCGCGGGACGGCAGGTGTAGCGCTCGCCGATGTACGGCGTGTGGCTGCTGCCGATGATGACGTCCACGTTCTGGGACACGTCGTTGCTGATCTTGATTGCGACCTCGTCCTTCGAATAGGACTCGCCGTTCTCGCCGCCGCCGCGCGCGCACATGCCGGGGTTCAGGGACATGAGGGCCTTCGCGAGCAGGTTGGTGTACTCCAACTCCTCGATCTTCAGCGATCCGTTGGAGTTGAAGATGTCGGGGCGCGTCCTCTCGAGGTGGGCCTGCGCGTCGTTGATCGCGCCGCCGAACATCTCGGGGCCGCCTCTCGAGCAGCAGCCGCTGTTTCCGCAATCCGGGCGGGTGGGGAGGGTGCAACTGCCCGCGGTTGCGGGCGTCGGCGCCGGAGTGGCGGTAGGAGTGGCGGTCGCGGCCGGAGGAGGCGTGGCGGTCACGTTGCCGGAGGCGCCGCCGGCAGGGCCGGAGAGGTTCGGCTGGGTATCCAGGCCGTCGCCGCAGGCCGACAAGGTGAGGGCGAGGGGAAGGGCCAGCAGGGCCAGGTTGAGGCGGGTGGATCGGATCATGGTCGTCTTTTCTCCAATGGGTTAGTTTCAGCGGCAGTCTGTCCGGAGCGTCTGGCAGGGCATGCGCCATGGCGCCGGGGATAGACGTCGCCTGACTAAGCGTCGGGGCGACGCATGCTTTGTTGAGTCGACGGGAGTCTACGCGACGACCCCGATGCGCGCCAAGTTATTGGACGAGGCCGGTTATCAGGACCTGGCAGGAGACCCGACCCCGATTCACCCAAAGCCTCAGTTCTCTCGGGAGGAGGATCGCCGAGTCTCCTGCGGAGAGGCGGTGGAGGTCCGGCCCGAGTTGAAGGTCGACTCGCCCCTTGAGCACCATCGCGAACTCTTCGGTCCGGTGCGCCACGGGGTACTTGCCACTGCGGCCGCCGGGAGCGAGCGTGATGAGCAGGGGGTCGAAGCGCCGTCCGGGGCCGGGCCGGCCGAGCGAAGCGATTTCCGCGTTCGACCAGGTACTCGGCAGCGGCCTGCGCTCGGAGCGGCGTAAGACGAGCCCGCCTTCTCCCTGCGCGATGGAGGCGAAGAACGATCCGAGCGTCGTCCCGAGGGCATTCGCGATCTTCTCCATCGAATGGATGGAAGGGGAAACCTGGCCGTTCTCCAACTGCGAGATGAAGCTCGGAGAAAAGTCCGTTCGCGCGGCGAGGGCGCGGACGGAGAGCCGCGCTTCTTCCCTGAGCGCCCGGACCTGAAGCCCGACCTGCTGCTGCTTGAGAACGGGACGATCGCTGGAACGCGCCATCACAACGATCTTACGTGACCCGTTTCGGCCCGGCGCGGATCGGTCCGTCCACAGGTGTTCACTTATACTGAACACCGCGATGCCCCCGACCCGTTCAGGAGTGTCCCAAGAGGCGTCCGCGGCGAGCCCTTCGACCCCCGCCTTCTACCCAGCACTCGACGGGCTGAGGGCGCTGGCCATGTTCGCGGTCCTGATCTCTCACTATTTTCCGGAGAGGTCCGCGATCCAGCGCGCGTTTCACTGGGGCCGTTTCGGAGTCCTGTTGTTCTTCGTCCTTTCGGGGTTCCTGATCACCGGCCTGCTGCTGCGGGGTCGCGATTCCGTGGCCACGGGGGAGAGTACGAGGGGCGGGGTGTTGCGGGCATTCATGGCCCGCCGCCTGCTGCGCATCGCGCCCATCTACTACCTCGTGGTGCTGATCGGCTGGTGGGTGGGTTACGGACCGATCGCGGATCACCTGCCCTGGCACCTCACGTACACGGGCAACATTGCCATGACCTACTTCGGCGCGAAACTCGCCCAGGCGACGCACCTCTGGTCCCTCTGCGTCGAAGAGCAGTTCTATCTCCTCTGGCCCCTCGTCGTCCTCTTCGTGCGGGCCCGATGGCTCGCCGGGGTGGCGCTTTCTCTCGTGGTCGTGAGCTTCGCCCACGAGGGATACGGAACTCTCCAGGGGCGGACGTTCGAGCAGACCCACCTCGTGCTCCAGGGCTGCATGGACGCCCTGGGCCTTGGAGCCTTGCTCGCGATCACCATGCACAAGGACGGCCCCACCGGCCGATCGGCCGCGGCCTTGTCCTTTTTCGCCGCCGCGGTCGGCGCGCCGTTGTTCTTCTTTGCCCAGGGGTTTCGCTACCAGGTGGGTCTCTCCGCGACCGACCAGCTCGCATACCGCCTTCCCGGAGACATCGGGATTGCTCTCATCTCGACCTCGCTCGTCTTTCTGGCTACCCAGACCGGGCCCTCCATTGTGCGGTCGTTCCTCGAGCTACCTCCGGTTCGCTACATGGGTCGGATCAGCTACGGGATCTACCTCTATCACCTGTTCCTGATCGCGATCGGGCGGGAGCTCGCGTTTCGCTACGGCTACCCTCAATTACCGAAAGGCCTGTCCATGTTCCTCCTCTACAGCGCCATTTCAATTCTGGTCGCCTCGTTGTCCTGGTACCTGATCGAAGCGCCCATCAACCGGCAGAAGCGGCGTTTTCCGTATCCTCCTTCCCGATGAGGACATCGCTCAAGGCTCCGGCCCTCGCCCTGTTTCTGGCCGCCTGCGGGGGCGGATCGGATCAGGTGACCGCGCCCACGCCGTTGATCGGCACCGTCAGCTTCGTCGCCTTTCTCGACGAGAACCGCAACGGGCAACTGGATGGATCGGAGTCGATTCGCATCCCCGGCGTTGAGATCTCGTTTGGCTCCGTCTCCGGCCGCACCGCCCCTCTCACGGGCGCGGTTTCCCTCGACGTCGTCCAGTCCAGTCAGACACTCTCGGTCAATCCTGGCTCTCTGCCGCCCTATCACCGCGCGCCCGACGCCGCGGTTCAAGCGCCGCCTCCCGCGGGGTCCTTCAATGTGCCGATCACCCTGCCCCTCGGCGCCGGTGCGGTTCCGGGCGTCTTTCTCGCGTTTGGGGACAGCATCACCAACGGCCAGGCCGGGGTGGGGGATGGCCAGGGCTATACCGGCGAGCTCGAGAAACGGCTCACCGCCCATTTCGGCAAGGCGAGGGTGATCAATGATGGCGTTGACTCCTCGAGCAGCGAGCGCGGTGACGAGCGGATCCTCGACTCTCTCGCGGGCGGGCGACCGGCCTTCACCCTGATCCTGTACGGCACAAACGACTGGGCCGACTCGCGCTGCGACCAGACCCCTTGTTTCACCATCGACCGTCTGCGGTCCATGGTGCAAAAGGTAAGGGCGCAGGGCGGTTTCCCCTTCGTCGGCACGCTGCTGATGACGAACGTGGGGAACGACTTCCGCGCCTCGCCGCAACGCAATTCGTGGATTGCCGCTCAGAATGACAACATCCGGAAGATGGCTTCGGAGGAGGACGCGGTCCTTGTGGATCTCCATGCCGCGTTCGAACGATCCCCGCTCCAGTACTCCGACCTCTTCGTCGACTACATTCACCCCTCCGCCCAGGGTTACCGGCTGATCGCGGAGACCTGGTTCGAGGCGATCACGAAGCGACGCTGACCTACCTCGGGCGAGGGCCGGGCTGGCTCGCATTCCTCTTGCCCTCGACTCGGGCCTCGAGGGCCTGCTCCGGCGTCGACGATTCGATGGCGCTGACAAGCGCCTGGCTGGCGATGCGATGCGCGAGTTCGCTCGGGTGTTCGTCCCGTTCGCCTTCGACCACGAGGAGGCGCCAGTCCATGCCACGGTAGTAGGGCAGGAGATCGACCACCTCGGCCCCCGAGGCACGGAAGATCTCCGCCACCTTGAGGTGAATTTCCTCGAACGGGTAGTCCGAGTCGAGCGGGTTGGCGAAGAGAGGGAAGATGACGCCAATGAACTGCACACCCCGATCACGACAGCGTTGGGCGATCCTTCCAATGGCAGCGCGCGCTTTCTTGAAGCCGGGCGCGTCCTCGCGATAGAGCGCCAGATGGTTTTCGATCCGCAGCCGGTTCTGACGGGCGGCCTCGAGGCGATCGGCGATCAGCCTCAGAAGCGCGGAACGCCGCCAAAGGGGCGGGCTTCGCTTCGCTTCCTCCGCCTGCGCCCAGGCCACCGCCCGGCGTCTTTCGGCCGCGTCGGTTTCCTCGGCATCATTGAGGACGTACCCGAGCACCAGGATGTCGGGCTCAAACCCCAAAGCCTCGTTCTCCACGATCGCGACTTCCTGCTCGGCGCCGATTCCCGGAACGGCCAGGACGATCGACTCCCAGGCGCCGCCGTGGCGCAGGGCCAGCGCCCGCTCCACCCGCTTCCCGTAAGTGTCGTCGAACTGGATCCCCACGCCATGCGTGAAGGAGTCGCCTATGAAGACGATCCGGCGAACGCCCCCGGGCCTGACCCTCTGGTGCTCGGTGTCACGGTATCCCAAGGCGTTGAGCGGTTCACGGGACCACCGGCCTCTCACCGGGGAGTATCCGTCCTTCGCGGGTCTGGCCCTCTGAATCAGAGTTGCCGCGACTTCGAGGGTTAATGTCCCGAGGCACACCCCGAGCAACAGCAGCGTGGCTCGTTCCCGCCGGCCTGTGCGCATCGTCGTGAGTCTCAACCCTGAAGACCATACCGAGCAATCTTCTAAACGTCTGTTCATCGAGGCTTGACGGTCCGGGATGAGGCAAACTCAAGGCATGCGATTCGCTCTCTTCCTTGCGGTGCTCCTCGCGGGGGGGGTGAATGTGGGCCCGGCGTCGTGGGGCCAGCGAGGCGAGCCAGCACCGCTGACGCCCAAGGTCCGGTGGTACAAGGGAAACACCCACACCCACACCTTCAACACGGACGGCGACAGCAGCCCGGTCGATGTGGTCCGCTTCTATCGCGACCAGGGTTACAACTTTCTGGTCCTTTCAGATCACGACTCCATCACTCCCGTGGATGGCCTCAACGCCCTCTTCGGCACCGCGGAAACAAACGCGACGGATCGAACCTCGCTGCCCTTCCGGCCGTTCATGCTCATCCCGGGCGAGGAGATCACCGATGCGTTTGTCCCTGAAGCCGGGCCCGGCCAGGATCCTCTCTCCCGCGATCTCGGCCGCAAGGAGGTCCACCTCATCGGGCTCAACGTCAAGTCCGTGGTGTCCCGCCAGCAGGGCAAAAGCGTCACCGACACTCTGCAGCGCAACGTGGATGCGATCCGGCGGGCGGGCGGTCTTCCCATCATCAATCACCCGAACTTCGTCTGGTCGCTCACCGCTTCGGACCTGTCGCCCCTTCGCGAGGCCCCATTTGTCGAGATCTGGAACGGCCACATGCAGACGAATAACCTCGGCGGAGGCGATCGGCCGAGTGTCGAGGCCCTTTGGGACGAAGTCCTGAGCGCGGGCACGATGATGTACGGCGTCGCCGCGGACGACGCGCACTTCTTCAAGACTCCGCCCCTGCCGAACGCCCCCTCCGGCCCCGGCCGAGCCTGGGTGATGGTTCGATCCGCGCACTTCACCTCCGACGCACTTCTCGCCGCGATGGAACGGGGCGATTTCTACGCGTCCACCGGCGTGGAACTCGCGGACTACGCGGTTACTGACAAAGGAGTGACGCTGAAGGTGGCGCCCCTGGCCCAGAGCCGGTACCGGGTTCTCTTCATCGGCGGGGGAGGGCGAATCCTCAAAGAGACGGCGGTGACGCCGAGCCTGCCCGCGTCGGCCACGTCCCTGGGCGCGGCTCGTCAGGCGGAGGCAGTCACGTACGAATGGAAAGGCGATGAAGGGTATGTGCGCGCGAAGATCATGGATTCGAACGGCCTCATGGCCTGGACCCAGCCGGTCCGCGTCCCGAAGCGCTGAGGCGGACGTCGCCCGCCAGGGCCGCGGCCTCTACCAGGTCAGGTCGAAAATGCAGGCATCGTCGCCCGCGCACGTGCACGCGGTCTCTCGAACCCGTATCGGCCCGGGCGCCTTCATGGTCTCGAGCGCGCCCTGGTAGTAGCCCACCGCGCTGAGGCAGAACACAGGTGAATACTCGACGTAGCTGGTGAGTGTCATCCGGCCCGATTTCGGGCCCGTCTCCGCGTAGGCGCTCGCGCCGAAGTCCTGGAAGCGGGCGTGGAGCCTCGCCTGCTTTTCGAAGAACCGATGCGGCTCGTCGGAGACGAAGCCGGCGTAGACACCCGCGAGGTTCGATGTGGCCGAGTGGCGGCCCAGTTCGCGGAAGACATCGTCCGCATTTCCGCCGACCAGAAGGGCTATGGCGCGATCCACGCTCACCAGCGCCAGAAGGGAAACCCAGGAGGTCGCGAGAACGTTGTGGGCCACCAGTTTCCGGAGGTCGGGGGAAAGGTGCGGCGCCAGGGCGGCAGGTTCGAGGCCTTTGGACCGGAGCCAGTTCAAGTGCGCCTGAATCATGGTCCCCTTCACGTGGACGTGGCCCGGAAGATGCTCGCGTTTGACCGCCATATGTAGCCTGCCTCACCACTGTACTGGACGAACACGGTTGGAGCCCCGCCGAGGCGCGGCAACCGGTTTATTTGTATAGTCCGCCGTCGTGCGCTTCCCGCTACTCTTGGGGTCTGTCCTCCTGATGCTCCTCCAGGGCTGTGGCTCGGGCGCTTCATCGCCCACCGGCCCCTCCGGAGGCGGCCCCACGCCCGCCCCGACCCCCACTCCCAGGCCGCTCAACGTAGTCCTGATCGTGACGGATGATCAGGACGCGGCCAGCGCGCGCGACATGCCGCTCATGCAATCGCTCATCGCGTCGCAGGGGGTCTCATTCCAGAATGCGATCGCCACCACGCCGCTTTGTGGCCCGTCGCGCGCGACCCTGCTCTCCGGCCGATACGCGCACTCGCATGGCATCCGCAGCAACCAGGCGCCGCTTGGGGGTTACGGCCGCTACCGGGACAGCGGTGTCGAGGGAAACTCGCTGCCGGTCTGGCTCAAGGCGGCCGGCTACCGCACCGCCTACCTTGGAAAGTACACGAACGGGTATGGCGCGGGTTGGGCTTCGGGCCCGCCGGGGTGGGATGAGTGGGTGGCCTTCACCGAGCCGCAGGCCTATACGAACTTCACGTACAACGAGAACGGCCGGGACCTGAGGGCGCCTTCCGGCGAACATCAGACCGACTTCCTCTCCGCGCGGGCCGTGGACTTCCTTCGCAAGACCGAGGAAAGGGACGACCAGCCCTTCTTCATGGTCGTGATGCCCTACGCGCCTCACAACGACGCGCGTCCCGCCTCCCGCCATTCGGGCATGTTCGGTTCACGCGGGGCTCCCCGCACACCTGCGTTCGATGAACCCGACGTGAGCGACAAACCGCAGAACATACGGCGCATCCCGCGATACACAAATGCCATAGTCAACGCCATCGATGGCGAATACCGGAACGGCCTGCGCGCGCTTCAATCCGTGGACGAGATGATCGACAAGGTCGTTCAGGCTCTCTCGGCCCAGGGCGAACTGGAGAACACCGCCATCGTCTTCATGTCGGACAACGGCATCTCCGCGGGCGCCCACCGGTTCTGGGACAAGACGGCGCCCTACGCCGAGTCGCTCGACATTCCGATGTATGTCCGTGTGCCCGGCGGCGCCAGGGGCGTGACTCTGCCGCACCTCGTCGGCAACGTGGATATCGCGGCCACGGTCCTGGACTGGGCGCGGGTTCCAGCCCCCGGGGTCATCGAAGGCCGCTCCTTGACCCCGCTTCTTGCCGCTTCGCCCGCACCCGTGAGCGCGTGGCGGGGGGAGATGCTTCTCGAATACTGGGATAACTCCAACCCCAACACCACGTACATGCCGACCTATCAGGGTGTCCGCGTCGAGAACGGTGTCGATTCGGCTCTCTTCGTCCAGTACGTGACGGAGGAAGAGGAGTACTACGACTTCAAGAAGGATCCGTATCAGCTCGACAGCGCGGTCGAGGCCAACGCCCAGGCGGTGGGCCGACTGCGCGAGCGCGTGAGAACGCTCTCGGCCTGCAGCGGCGCGGCCTGCCGCTAGGAGCCCCCTACCGGAACTGGGCGATCCGCTTTTCGAGCCGCGCGGCGATTTCCGGATGAGCTCTCCGGAGTGAGTGCTGCTCACCCGGGTCCGCCTCGATGTCGTACAGGACAGGAACGGAGTCCCGGAAGCCCGGCCTCACGTACTTCCACTTTCCCGACCGGATGGCCGCGACGTCGCTGTTGATGAAGAAGAACAGTTCGCGACGTGCCCCCTCTCCCGGGCCGGGCAACTCCTCGAGATCCCCGCCCAGGAGGCGCGCGATATCGACGCCGTCGTAGTCGCGAGGAGGAAGGGGAGCCCCGCCAAGCGCGGCGAAGGTCGGGAACATATCCACCGACGAGGCTGCGTCCTTGATCACGCGGCCGGCAGGGATCCGGCCTGGCCGCCAGGCGATCGCGGGGACGCGGATGCCGCCTTCGTTGATGTTTCCCTTGCCGTACGTGAGCGGTCCCGGTGAGCCCGCGGCGACGGGCCCGTTGTCGCTCATGAAGATCACCAGGGCGTTTCGGTCCCGGCCCGTTTCCCGCATCACGCGCATGACTTCTCCCACCGACCAGTCGAGTTCCTGCATGGCATCGCCGTAGTCGCCGAAGCCGGACTGGCCGATGAACCCGGCCGAGGAGTAGTTCGGAGAGTGAGGCGCGTGGTGGGCCAGATAGAGGAGGAGAGGCCGGTCGCTCGAGGCCTTCCGTATGATCGCGGTGGCCTCATCGGTCAGTCGCTTCGTGACGAGATCCATGCCGGGGAAGTCCGACGTGATCTGCTCGCCGAGCACGAACTGAGTTGCGGGTGGCGAACTCATCATTCCATAGAACGAATCGAAGCCATGTCGCAGGGGCAGGTCGGGCGCGGTCGCTCCCAGATGCCACTTGCCCACCGCCGCGGTCTGGTAGCCCTGAGACTTCAGGAGCTTCGCGATCGTGATCTCGCCGGGTCGCAGGGTGGAGGAGTCATTCCACTTGACGCCGTTGCGGACTCCGTAGCGCCCGGTGAGGAGGGCGGCTCGTGAGGGCGCGCAGACGGGCGAGGGCACATACATGGCGTCAAAACGAGCGCCCTCCGCGGCGAGCCGATCGATGTTCGGCGTGCGCATTACCGGGTGTCCATAAACGCCAAGGTCGCCCCACCCCATGTCGTCCGCGAGCATGAAGATGATGTCGGGCGGCCCGGGCCGCGGCGTGGGCGTGGGCGCGGGCGCCGTTGCCGCGCTCGTAGTCGACGGCGTCGGACTCGAGGGCGCGGACGGACCCCCGCACGCGGCGAGGACCGCGGTCAAGGCGCACGCGGGCAAAGCGCCGCGAAGGGTCCGGATCTGCATTGGGATTGCCATTCAGTGTAAAGCAGTTCCGTGTGTGATGCGGCGGGGTCGTTATGATCGAGACATCATGAGTGAAGACGACGCGCCCAAAAGCTCCCTCGAACTGGCCATGGCCCGTCTGCGCAAGAAGGACGCGGAGAGCGGCGACACGATTCGTGAACTCTCCGCCGGCCAGAAGGAAGAAATCGCCGAGATCAGGCGGGTCTACGACGCGAAGATGGCCGAGGTCGACATCATGAAGCGCCCGAAACTCCCGCCTGGCCTGCCCGAGGAGCTTCGGGAGCAGGTCGACCTGCTGAACGAGCAGTACCTGCGCGAACGCGATCTGCTCGCCGCGGAACGGGACGCGAAGATCGAAGCGGTCCGAAGCCGAGCGCCGAAGAGCTGAGATTGAGGCGTTTCCTCGCCCCGATAGCCCTGAGCGCTTTCTCGGTGCTCGCCTTTTTCGGGGTCGCAGAGATGGGGGCCCGTCTCGGGGGCGTGAGCGTCGGCACCGTGCAGATCAACCGAGGCGTGGTCCGGACGAGCCCCAACCCAAGGCTCGGCTTCGAACTGCGTCCAAACTCCTTCGTCTCATCGGAGGTGGACTACCGGATCAACCAAGAGGGCTTTCGCGGCGCGCCCCTTTCCGGGAAGCGAGCGGATCGACGCCGTGTCGCGGTGTTCGGGGACTCCATCGTTTTCGGATATTGGGTCTCGGAGAAAGACTCGTTTCCATCCCAGCTCGGCGCCATCCTCGGCCCGGAGGTGGAGACCCTCAACCTCGGCGTTCCCGGCTACAACCTCGACCAAGAGGTCGAGCATCTCCGGCATCGTGTGGACGCGCTCGATCCCGATATCGTCGTGTTCGGCTTCTGCCTGAACGACCTCGAGGGGCTCTTGAGCTTCGAATACGGTCTCACTCAGGCGAGGCGGGAAGCGCGCAGCGGCCCGCGCCGCATGCTCGAGTCCCTGCTCTCGTTTTCCCGGTTTGCAGCGTGGATCGAGTATCGGCTCACCGAGCGCGACGCTCGCGCGCAGTTCGCGCGAGCGCGGAATCCGCTCGGGGCGAACCTCTACGAGGCATCGCCCGAAGCCATCGACGCCCATCTCGACGCGGGTTTCCGGGCGCTCTCCGCCACGGTGAAGCCGCGCGGTATCGAAGCGGCGATCGCGATCTTCCCCGTCCTCGGCAATCAGTTCGCGAACTATCCGTACAAAGAGCTCCACGCCCGGATCGTGGCCGCGGCCGAAAGATCCGGCCTCATCGCCATCGACATGCTTCCGTGTTTCGAGCCCTACGCGTTCCGCGATGTGCGCGTCGACGTGGTTCATCCGAATCCGCTCGGCCATCGGATCGCCGCCCACGCCACCGCAGAGGGTCTGTGGGAGCGGCTCTTCAAGGACCAGCCGAAGCCCGAGGCGCTGCAGCGCCCATGTTCGGGTTATCGCCTCGATGATTTCCCGGTCGTGAAGGGATACTAGAGACCAGGCGCGACCTTCATGACGATCAGCGTCATGTCGTCGTGCTGCTTGGCTCCGCTCGCGAAGGCGTCGGCGTCGGTCATGATCCGGCCCAGCAGATCCGCAGCGGCCGCCGCGCGGCTTTCGCGGAGCAAGGCGATGAGTTTGTCCTCGCCCCATTCCTCGTCACGCGGGTTCATGCACTCTGAGACCCCATCGGTGAAGCCGAGCAGAACGTCGCCGGGGCGGACGGTCACCGAGGCCTCGGTGAAGACCGCGAAGTCCATCAGACCGATGACCGGACCACCCGCCTCCAGCCGCTCGACCCCGCCGTCCCGACGGAGCAGGATCGGCGCGTTGTGTCCGGCGTTGACATAGTTGAGCGTGCCGTCGCGATACTCGCCGTAGAAGAATGTGGCATAACGATTGGCCGGCGACGACTCGAAGATCAACTTGTTGATGTTCGTCATGAGCCGGCTGAGATCGCGGCTTCCCGAAAGTGCTTGCCCCCGAAGCGCCGCCTGGAGGCCCGCCATAAGGAGCGCCGCGGGGATGCCCTTGCCCGCGATATCGCCGATGGCGAGGCCGATGGATCGCTCGCCTTCGAGCGGTATGAAGTCGTAGTAGTCGCCGCCGATCCCCGCGGCGGGCCGGCAGTGTCCCGCGAGTTCGAGGCCGGCGATGACCGGAGCTGCTTGCGGGAGGAGAGTGAACTGGACCTCGCGCGCGATTTCGATTTCGCGGGTCATCCGCTCCCGCTTGGCGACCTCGCTCGCCACCTGATCGACCAGACGCGAGTTGTCGAGGGCGAGTGCGGTCTGGTGGGCGACGGACTGGAGCAGGCGGAGGTCCGAAGGGGAGTACGCGGCTTCGGAGGCCTTGGGTCCAAGGCTCAGGAAGCCCTCGACCGCGGTTTTGGTGCGCAGGGGAATGAGGACCTCGGAACTCAACTCACGGAGCTTCGCGGCGTCGGACTCCGGAATGTTCTCCCGGCGGACCCATGAACGATTGTCATCGAGGTACACGGTCTGCGGCTTTTGCAGGGCGGCGACGCAGCAGGTGAGGACACCCGCGTTGCCAAACTCGAGGGCGACCGCGTCCCCGGCGTAGCCGGTGGCGAAAGCCGGCACGAAGCCCGACTCGCCGCGGATGAAGGCCGCGACCTTGGGCACGTGGAGGGCCTCGCCGATCTTCCGGGCCACGGTCTCGAGCAGTTCGCGCCGGTCGGCGATCGAACGCACGCGATCGCCGAGATCGGCCAGGATGTTTTCGGCGTCCACCGCCTCGCGGAAGAAGCGCCGGTCGATCCACGCCCTGAAGCGGTCGGCGCCCTTTTGCATGAACACCACGAAGAGCAACGCGAAGCCTATCCACTGCAACCGGTCGACCTGACGCTGCTCGGGGTCGGTCAGGATGTCGGTCAGTGCGAACAGAACCGAAACGCCGATCAGGATCTGCAGGAAGCGAAGCGCCCGCTGGGCGAGCGCGTACTGGAGGCCCTGGCGGATCACCATGCCGACGCCCATGGCCTTGTGCACGATCACCACGTACGCCAGGGTCAACGGGAAGATGAGCATCATCAGCACCGCGAACGCGCGCACCGTGTCCGGCCCCACCTGATTCCAACCTCTGCCGGTCAGCAGCGCCACCGTGGCGATGATGGTTACAGGAGTCATGCTGATCGACGCGCCCGTCATCAGGATGCGCAGCCTTCGCAGGGCATCGGGGTTCCTGGTCGTGCCGAACTTGACGCCGAGGGTGGTGAAGAAGAACGACATGGTGACGTAGATCAGCAGAAAGGCGATGCGCCCGGCGCTTCGATTCAGGTCCACGAAGGGAGCAGCCAGGGCGAAACTGGCGATGGAGAGGTTTGTGAGGGCCTCGAGAATCGTCAACGCGAGCAGGGGGCCGAGGATCAGCCACTTGAGCCAGGGGAGCCGGAGGTCCAGAGGCAGCCGCTCCGGGAAAACGAGGGCGAACGAGAGCATGGCGAAGGGCCACGCGGAGGCGAAGAACGCCCCCCACATTCCCGCCGCCGCCCCCGAGGCGGGGCCGAGTCGGTCGAGCATCACGAATTGCGATCGAGCCAGGGCCGAGAACGTCAGCATCATGAAGAGCAGGAGCCAGGCCGCGGTGTCCTCGATCTTCAGATAGGCGACGGAGAACCCGACGGCAAGAAAGAGGAGAGGAATCAGAGCCTCGAGGACCACCGCTCCCGCGACCGCGGTCCATGAGGGCGCACCCGCCGCGGCGGGCACGGGCAGTTGCAGCGTTCTCAAGCCCGCGGGCCCGTTCACCTCCACGACGAGGGGGCGCCGAGCGGTGGCGGCGAGCTTGAGTCCGGCCACGACATCGGCGTAGCCATGCAGATCGCGCCCTTCGACGCGAAGCACGTTATCGCCCAGATCGAGGCCGGCCGCGGCCGCCGCTTCAGTGCGCGATCGAACCTCGGTCGTCGGGCCCTTCAACTGGAAAGGCGACGGGGGATAAAGGCCCGGCTGGGCGAGGGCCGACACCAGAATCCAGCCCCGGCCGCCATGGTAGGCGAGGGCGGCGAGAAGCAGGCCGAACCACACGGCACGACGGGCTCTGAGGTTCATGGTTTTACTTTTACAGGCTCCTCGACGTGCGCGCCACTGACGGAAGTCATGCGCCGGCCGTGAGGCGCCGGGGCGCGCCTCAAAAAGAAACGACGGAACACTTGACAGAGTTTCGACGTTTCTAGAATAATAGAAACATGGAAATAAGAGAAGCGGTTCAGCGGCTCGGCGCCCTGGCCCACGAAACCCGGCTGTCGGTCTTCCGATTGCTGGTGCGTCGGGGGACGGTGGGCCTGGCCGCCGGGGAGATCGCGACGCGGATGGACATTTCACCTCCAAACGCCTCGTTTCATCTCGCCGAACTGGCGCGGGTGGGCCTGGTCACGGCCCGGCGCGACGGTCGAAGCGTCATCTACACCGTGGATTTCTCGTCGATTGCCGGTCTCGTGGACTTCATGCGAGAGAACTGTTGCGCCGAAGAAACCCAGGGACTCGTCCCTTTGAATTCAATCACCAGGAGAAAGAAGTAATGGAAACGCTCGAACGTCAGGACAAGGAAAAGATCGTCGGAGATGTCCGTGGGAAATACGCGGCCATAGCCCTTGAAGGAGGCTCGTGTTGCGGGCCCACGGGTTGCGGGACTCCGGCCGAGAACGCAATCACGCTCGAAATCGGCTACACGAAGAAGCAACTCGGCGCGGTTCCCGAGGGCGCCAACCTCGGCCTCGGCTGCGGCGCGCCCATCGATCATCTCGCCCT
>CAYNHK010000077.1:0-20795 GCA_964396875.1 uncultured Acidobacteriota bacterium
GAACTGCTCGTCGACAAGGCGCAGCTCTTGACCCTGACCGCCCCGGAGATGACGGTTCTGATCGGCGGCATGCGCGCCCTCAATGCGAATGCGGGGCAGTCCAAGCATGGCGTCTTCACCAAGCAGCCCGAGACGTTGACCAACGACTTCTTCGTGAATCTGCTCGACATGAGCACGAAGTGGGAAAAGGTCGGCTCCGAAGGCGTGCTCGAAGGACGCGACCGCAAGACGAACGCGGTCAAGTGGACGGGCACCGTCGTCGACCTCGTCTTCGGCTCGAACTCGGTGCTCCGCTCTCTCGCCGAGGTGTACGCGAGCAGCGACTCGAAGCAGCTGTTCGTGAACGAGTTCGTGGCCGCGTGGACCAAGGTGATGAACCTGGACCGCTTCGACGTCGCCTAGCCTCTCCCGCTGACGTTCGTGGGGCGACGCCGCCAATGGCGTCGCCCCACGTCGCATTCCTCATAAGATCGGCGTTTCTGGAGGATGCGAATGAAAGTGTTTGCGCTGGCGCTCGGCCTATGGGCGGCCGCTTCTCTCACCGCCGCTCAGGCCGCCGGTCCGCGCGTCGAGTACGAGGTCTCGTTCGAGAACGCCGTCCATCACGAAGCGAGGATCTCCGTCACCTACCGGGCGGTGGGGAAGGAGCCGCTCGAACTGTGGATGTCTCGTTCGTCGCCCGGCCGCTACGCGATTCACGAGTTCGCCAAGAACGTCTACGACGTCTCCGCGACGGACGGAGCGGGCCGCCGCCTCAAGGTGTCGCGCACCGATCCTTACTCCTGGCGGGTCGCGGGCCACGACGGCACGGTCAAAGCCACGTACACCCTGTTCGCCGACCGCGCGGACGGGACCTACTCGCAGATCGACGAGACGCACGCCCACCTCAACATGCCCGCGACGTTCATGTGGGCGAAGGGATTCGACGACCGTCCGATCGAGGTGACGTTCCGGATCGGCGAACGGCCGTGGAAAGCGGCGACCCAGCTTCCTGCCGCCGAGGCGCCCATGACGTTCCGCGCGCCGAACCTCCAGTACTTCATGGACAGCCCGACCGAGCTGAGCGATTTCGCGCTCCGCGAATGGCGTCTCGGTGATCAGACGGTTCGCATCGCCGCGCACCACGACGGCATCGAGGAGGACATGGACGTGTTCGCGGAGAAGGCGAAGAAAGTGGTGGCCGAGCAGGTCAAGACGTTCGGCGAGGCTCCGAGATTCGACTTCGGGGTTTACACCTTCATCGCCGATTACCTGCCGTACGTCAGCGGCGACGGCATGGAGCATCGCAACTCGACGATCATCAGCGGGCGCAGCGGACTCTACGAAGCGAACTTCAGCCAGCTGGGCACGCTCAGCCACGAGTTCTTCCACGCCTGGAACGTCGAGCGTCTGCGTCCGAGGGAACTCGAGCCGTTCGACTACACCCGCGCGAACCCCTCGCCCAATCTGTGGCTCGCCGAAGGGTTCACTTCGTACTACGGCCCCTTGATGATCCGGCGGGCGGGGGAGTCATCGATAAAGGACCACCTCAAGTCCATCGGCGGCCTGCTCGACTCCGTGGTCAGGAGCCCGGGCCGGCGTTTCGCGTCTCCCCAGGAGATGAGCCTGCGCGCGCCCTTCGTCGACGCGGCGACCGCGATCGACCCCACGAACTTCGGAAACACCTTCCTGTCCTACTACTCCTATGGCGCGGCCCTTGGTCTCGCTCTCGACCTGACGCTGCGGCAGAAGTTCGATCGCGTGACCCTCGACGACTTCATGCGCCAGATGTGGACCACTCACGGGAAAACGGAGAAGCCCTACACCACGGAGGATCTCGTGCGCGGCCTGGCCACGGTTACGAAAGATGCGAAGTTCGCCGCGGATTTCTTCGCGCGGTCGATCGAGGGGAGCGAACTTCCCGACTATGCGCCTCTGCTCGAGCAGGCGGGCCTCAAGCTGCGTCCGAAGAGCGCCTCCCGGGCCTCCCTCGGCAGCGTCGGCTGGGCGCGCGACGGCCGGAGCGTGATGCTCAGCGGTGCGCCCCTGATCGGAGAACCTCTCTATCAGGCCGGTGTGAATCGCGGAGACGAAATACTCACGATCGGCCGGTTCACTGTCGATGCGGAGGACGACATCAGGAAGGCCACCGAGCGCCACAAGCCGGGTGACGAGGTCACCGTGCGTTTCCTCCGGCGCGGCAAGGAGCGGAGCGCTCAGATGCGTTTCGCCGCCGACGCGGCGCTCGAGGTCGTACGCCTCGAAGACGCTGGAGGGACGCCTTCCGAGTCACAACTGGCCTTCCGACTCGCCTGGCTCGGGGTGGACGTGAAGTAAGAGTAGAACCCCGGTATCCTGCCCCGATGAGCGCCTCCCGCTGGATTGGAGTATTGCTGTGCCTGGGGTTCACGCGTGGCGTCGTGGCGCAGGACGATGACACGAGACTGCTTCACCTGGCCGCAGCGGCGGGTGATGTCCCGAAGGTGAGAGCGCTGCTCACAAAGGGCGTGCGCGCCGACGCCGTCAGTCAGGGAAGCACCGCGCTCCACCTGGCCGCGGCCCGTGGTCACCTCGCGGTCGTCGAGACGCTGCTCGCCGCCGGGGCGGATCCCCTTACCCAGGCTCGGGGGGGAGTGGGAGCGATCCATCTCGCCGCCCAGGAGGGACACGGCAAGATCGTCGAGTTGCTCCTCTCGAAGGGTGTCGACGTCAATGCCCCGGACTCGGACGGCCGGCCGGTCGTCAACTATGCGGCTCTCGGCGGAGGGCTGGAAGTGCTCAAGACGCTGGTCGCCCGAAAGGCTGACCTCAAAGGCGACGATCTCCTCGGAACGGCGCTGCATGCGGCGGCGAACGGCGGTGACGTCCCTACGATCGAGTACCTGCTCGGCCAGGGCCTCAAGCTCGATGCCGGACAGTTCGGGAACACCCCTCTCGCGGTGGCCGCGCAACACGGGCGGATCGAGGCCATGAAGCTCCTGATGAGCCGGGGCTCGAAGGCGGATGCCCGGGCGGCGGACATGGGTCCCGACGCCGAAACGCCGCTCTTCCGGGCGGCACGGCACGGCCAGGTCGAGGCGATGAAGCTGCTGATCGAACGGGGCGCCGATGTCAACGCGAAGAACTCCGACAACCGGACGCCGCTGTTCGGACTCGCCACCCTGACGACGCTCAAGGCTCACGAAAAAGAGGCGATGCTGCTGCTGATCGCCCATAAGGCCGATGTCAACGTGAAGGACGGCCATGCGGGGAAGACGCCGCTGGCCTACGCCATCGAGAACCGCAACGCCGAGGCCATCGAAGTGCTCAAAGCGAACGGCGCGCAGTAAGCATCACAGCAAAGGAGATTTCCATGCGATTGTCACGACTCACCGGCGTTTCCCTGGCCCTTTTTGTCTCGGCCGCTTGTTTCCAGGGTCAGCGGACCTTCAAGGTCAACGCGGACGGCAGCGGCACGATCGTCGACACAGCCAAGCTCGGGGCGCAGGCCCAGGGCATGCTCGCGGGACTCGAGGGCATGGACCAGACCCCGGCCGCCGAGAAGAAGGCGAAGAAGGCGGCCAAATTCGCCGCGACCGCGGCGGCGATGGGCGCAGGTGTGACCTTCATCTCCTCCGAGTCTGGCAAGGATGGCGTCGAAGTGACCACCTACGCCTTCAAGGACATCACGAAGATCAAGGTGTCAGGGATGCCTGCGCCCAACGAAGGAACTACGAGCAAGGACGAGCCGATGACGTTCCGCCTCGCGAAGAACGCAGCCGGCAACACCGTGCTGACGATCATCGGCCGCAAGGAGGGGACGGATTCTGCGAAGGAGACTTCGACGCCCAAGTCCCCCGAGGACATCCAGCGGGAGGTCGCCATGATCAAGGGGATGATGGCCGGCCTCAAGATCAAGTCCCTCGTGGAGGTGAATGGCACGCTCGTGAAGGCCAGCGGCGCCCCCGCGTCCGGTTCCGTGGTCACCCTCATGGAAATGGACTTCGATGCTCTCGACGCCGCCGCTCTGCAGAAGCTCGCCTCGGCTCCCCAAGGCGGCCCCCCGACCCCGGCCATGGTCAAGGGCATCAAGGGCATCACGGTGTCGGATCCCGAGGTGACCATCGAGTTCAAAGCCGTGAAATGAACCCGCACCAGGCCTGAACACGCCCGGGGAGCGTGCGCGCGATCCTGCAACCGAACCGCGGATGACCTTGTCTTATAGGTCGAGGAGACAGGAACGATGAGCTACACAGTGGGCGATGGCATGGTTGCGATGGCGTTGACCGCCGCCTTCGTTGGATACCAGTACGTGAAACACCAGAGCCAGCGCAAACGGCTGGAGATCATTCATCAGGAGAGGCTGGTGGCGATGGAGAAGGGAATTCCGTTGCCCGAACTCCCGCTCGAGCCGGGCCAGGATCCCCGTGGTTCCGACCCGGACTACGTGCTCCCGATTCTCGGCATGGTTCTGGTGACCCTTTCTGTGGGTACCATGATCGTGCTCTACCTGACGCTTTCGACCGTGCGAAATCCGTTCTGGGTAGCCCCCCTGCCCTTCGCCTTCCTGGGAGTGGGTCTGCTGGCAGTCCACTTTCTGAAGCCTGATGACAGGGGTTGATGAGAGGGACAGTGATTCCGAGCTGGTGGCCCGGGCCCAGGCCGGCGATGAAGAGGCCTTCGCGATGCTCTTTCGCGGCCACAGCGATCGGGTCTTCAGGCTCGCCCTCTCCATCCTGGGACGGGGATGTGAGGCCGAGGCCGAGGACGTGGCGCAGGAGGTCTTCGTGAGGGTTCACAAGTCACTGAAGTCGTTTCGGGGTGACGCGAAAGTGAGTTCCTGGATCTACCGCATCACTTTCAACCAGGCGCTGAACGTGAAGGCCCGCGCCCGACACCATCGGCCGCACCTCGATGAGAGCGCCCTTTCAGGCACCGCCGCCGCGGAGCCCGGGCCGCACGCGCAGCTGGAGACAGCACAGCGCGACCGCGCCCTTTCCGAGTGCATACAGGGGCTGCCGGAGGTCTACCAGTCAGCCCTCCATCTGTACTACTGGCTGGGCGCGAGTGTGGGGGACGTGGCGGCCCTGCTCGATGTTCCGGAGAACACGGTCAAGTCGTACCTCCACCGTGCGCGTCAGCTTCTCGACGGGATGTTGAAGGAGAGGGGGTTCTCGCATGTCTGATCCGGATCCCCGCGACGCCCGGATGGACAATCTGCTGCGGCGCTCCATGGCGGCGCCGGTTCCTCGCCCATCGCCAGACCTCGAGAAGCGCGTGTCGCGCGCCTTGCGCCGAAGGGCGCGGCCGTCGCTGACCGTCACTCGAAACCTGCTCGTCGGTTACGCCGCGGTGTCGACGTTGACCTCCATCATTGTGATGCGCGGCCAGGGGCTTGGGTGGGGAACGATCGCGGCGATGACCCTGACTTCTCTGCTCGTGCTCGGTCTGACCCTTCGGCGAGCCGGGGGCGCGCGTATGAAAACGGCCTAGCGCCGATCAGGCGGGCCGCTCATGGTCTCTTCGACTCGCAGCCGCGGAGCGGCAGGTTCCCTTGCGTGACGCGCTCGTTCACCTCTCGCAATTCGGCTCCGAAGATCGACTGCGCGCGCGTGATGAAGATCTCGGTTCTCTTGAACGCCCAGAACTTCTGGAGGGTGGGCCAGCCCGCATTCAGCGCTTCGGTGATCTGCGCCGGTGATGTGCCCGGGCTTTCGGCCGCAAGGTGGACGCGATAGTCCTCGAACCAGAGCGCTCGGAGGTCCAACTCCTTCTTGACCACGATGCCGAGATTGTTCCGGTCGACGTTCCTGGTGTCGGCGATGACCGGCGCTTTGAAGAACGGCGCGGAGCGGAGGATCGCGTTTGTGGTCCCCATCCCCAGATCGGGTCCGTCTCCGAAGAGGGATGCCTCGAGGTCGATCCGCTTGCCTTCCTGGGCCATGTCGGAAACCGCGAACATCGAACTCCGGTTGCGAAACTGGCGGTCTTCGAGAACGAGGCCCATGCGGCCCGACTCGCCGGCTTTCTCGGGCGGGGTCTCGAACGGGATGTTCGTCGCGGTTTCAAGAAAGACCTGAAGCGCAGCGTCCGCGGCTTCGGAAGAAGGACTCTCGACGTATGCGCTGAGGGCGGCGACGAGCGCGTCGTCCGCCCCCGGAGGAAAAGCCGCGGCGCGCGCCTGGGCCGGCGTGGTAGCCCCGGCGTGTCGGGGCCGCCCGGCGGACCTCGCTGCTCCCGGGCCGCCGAGACCGTCGAGCAGGTCGTCGAGGGTTCGCTCGCCGATCGCGAACGCGCCACGCTCGATGGACTTGAAGAACGCGGCCTTACCGAGCGAGAGAAGGCTGTCGCCGGGTCGACAGGGCGGCGCGGTCTGCGCGGAGACGTCGGGGCCGCCGCCCAGGCAGAGGAAGAGGGCCAGTCCGCCCACAAACGAGGCCGCGACTCCATGAAGGCGGTTGCTTCGAGTCATCGAGGCCCGACTTTCTCACGGCGCCGGGTTCGGGCTTCGCGGGGGGCTAGACTGATCGGGTTCAGGAGATTGGATGAGCGGCACCGACGGACGACTCACCACGGTCAGGGTCCCGGCACTCTTCGAGGCTCCCTTCCTGCGCGCGCAGGACTACGTCCGGCGTTATTTCGCGGACCGGGTTGAGAACCCCGACGCCGCGACCATCTCCATAGCGGGAGAGCGCTACGTCCTGCTCCGCGCGGCCTCGCTCTCGGTGGAGTTCATCGAGCTGGTGATGAAGCTCTACCAGGACCAGGGGGAGGTCGAGGCCCGGAGCGTCGCCAACAACCTCCTCTTCGACCTTGCCCACGCCCTCGGTCGCGCGGACGCCCAGGCGTTCCAGGCCAAGATGGGCGTGACCGACCCCATCGAGCGCCTCTCGGCCGGGCCGATCCATTTCGCCTTCTCCGGCATGGCTTTTGTCGACATCTCTCCCGAGTCGCGGCCCTCTCCCGACGAAGACTACTTTCTCATCTACGACCATCCCTTCTCCTTCGAGTCGCATTCCTGGCTCGCCAAGAACAAACGCAGCGAGGCGCCGGTGTGCGTGATGAACGCCGGCTACTCGTCGGGCTGGTGCGAAGAGAGTTTCGGCCTGCGGCTCGTGGCGGTGGAGATCGAGTGCTGTGCTTCGGGCGGCGACCATTGCCGCTTCATTATGGCCCCGCCTTCGAGGATCGAAGGGCATCTGGCGAGGTTCCCGCCGCGGAAGACGGACAGCAGCGCGGCTCCCCACGCCGCCCCGGTGGTGCCCGAATTCTTCCAGCGCAAAAGGCTCGAGGCCGAACTTCGCGAAGCCAACGAGCGGCTCGAACAGCGCGTCTTGAAGCGCACGGCCGAGCTCGAACTCGCCACCGAACAGCTCCGCCACCAGGCCCTCCACGATTCCCTCACCGGTCTTCCCAATCGCGTCCTTCTCCTCGACCGCCTGGAGCAGGCGATCCTCAACATGCAGCGCAAGCAGGAACGGTTCTCCCTGCTGCTCCTCGACCTCGATGGCTTCAAGGAGGTCAACGACACGTTCGGCCACCACATCGGCGATCTGCTGCTCGCGAGGATCGGCATCCGTCTGCGGGCCCAGCTTCGCGACAGCGACACCATCGCGCGCCTCGGTGGCGACGAGTTCGCGGTGCTGATCCGCGGCATCGGCAGCGCCGGCGACGCCGAGCGTGTGGCCGCGAATCTCCTTCTTTCCCTCGACCAGGCGATCATCGTGGAGGGCGAGCCGCTCGCGGTCGGGGTCAGCATCGGCATCGTCTTGTGTCCCGAGGATGGCGCGGACCCCGCGACCCTTCTGCGCCGCGCGGATGTCGCGATGTACGCGGCCAAGTCGGAGCACGCCGGCATCCGCAGCTACAACCAGGGGATGGACCAGCACTCTCCCGCGCGGATGCAGCTCATCGCGGAGTTGCGCGCCGGGATCGACGAGCGCCACCTCGTCCTGCACTACCAGCCGGAGATCTCGCTCAGGGATGGCGCGGTGGTGAAGGTTGAGGCGCTCTTGCGCTGGCGGCGCGACGACGGCGCGCTGCTCGCCCCCGGAGATTTTCTGCCCCTGATCGAGTCATCCGAGCTGATGGACCGCATCACCCGCCTCGTGATCGACGCCGCGGTTCGAGACTGCGCCGGTTGGCGCGCGAAAGGCTTCACGCCCGGCGTCGCGGTGAACCTTGCCCCCCGTAATCTCCGTGATCCCAGACTGCCCGCTGAGGTGACCCTGATCCTGGCGCGGCACGGTCTGCCGGCCGAGGCCCTCACCCTGGAGGTGACCGAAAGCGGCGTTCTTGGCGACGCGACGGTCGCGGCCCAGGTGTGCGGCGCGCTGCGGGAAAGAGGGATCGGGCTCTCCGTCGACGATTTCGGCACCGGCTATTCGTCACTGATGCACCTCAAACACCTCCCTTTCACCGAGCTCAAGATCGATCGCGCATTCACCCTGGGCCTGATGCGGAATGTCCACGACGCCGCGATCGTGCGGTCGATCATCGACCTCGGCCATGAACTCGGCCGGTCCATCGTGGCGGAAGGAGTGGAGAGCGAGGAGGTTCTGCAACGCCTTCGATCGAAGGGCTGCGATCTCGCGCAGGGATTCCACATCAGCCCGCCGCGGCCGGAGCCTGAATTGCGGGAGTGGCTCGTGGCACGCGGCGGCCGCTGAGCCCACCCCGATCTGCAAGAATCAGGCGGGGTCGCGCGTCTCGCCGTTGAATTCCCAGGCCGAAGACCTGACCCCGATAAGGAAACCCATGACTCGAAAAGCAACTGCCGTCCTCCTCGCCCTCTCCCAGGCCACGTATGCGCAACAGGTGACATCGTCGGGCGAAAACCGCGTTTCGGTCGCGGTCACCGTCTACAACGATGGCCGAGGCCTCGTGCGCGAGGAGAGGAACATCGACCTCGCCGCCGGGGTCAACGAGGTCCGCTTCATGGACGTCGCCGAACAGATCCAGGCCCCGACCGTCCGCGTGGCCCCGATCGAGGGCGCGCCCTTCAACGTGCTCGAGCAGAACTACGAATTCGACCTGCTCTCCCCGGCGAAGCTCCTCGACAAGTTCGTCGGGCAGACCATCACCCTCGTGCAGCAGAAGATGATGAACAACTCGACGGTGGAGGAGCTGGTGGAGGCGAAGCTGCTCTCGAACAATGCGGGCACGGTGTGGGAAATCGGCGGCCGCATTGTCGTGAATCCCGCCTACTCCCGCATGATGTTTCCAAACGTCCCCGCGAACCTGATCGCGAAGCCGACCCTTGTGTGGCAGATCGGCGCTCCCACGGCGGGGAGACGGAAGATCGAGGCGTCGTACATCACCACTGGCATGCAGTGGAGCGCCGACTACGTCCTCTCCCTGGACGCCGCCGAGGAGAAGGCGGGCCTGCAGGGCTGGGTGACCATCACCAATAATTCCGGGGCCTCCTACAAGGACGCCAAGTTGAAGCTCGTGGCCGGCGATGTGCACAAAGCTCCCGTGCCCCGGCCGGCCGCGCTCGGTCGCCAGGTGGCGATGGAGATGTCCATGGCCAAGCAGAGCTTCGCGGAGGAGGGCCTCTTCGAGTACCACCTCTACACGCTCGATCGCCCCTCCACGATCAAGAACGCCCAGACGAAGCAGATTCAGCTCCTTCAGTCCGAGGGCATACGCATCACCAAGGACTACGTCCTGAGCGGCGGAACGCACTATTTCCAGTCGGTGTGGTCGGCGCCCGCGAGCAAGGAGAAGATCAAGGTGTTCATCGGTTTCAAGAACACCGAAGCGACCCCGGGCCTCGGCCAGCCTCTGCCCAAGGGCATCGTCCGCGTGTTCAAGAAGGACCGGTCGGGCTCGCCCCAGCTCATCGGCGAAGACCGGATCGACCACACGCCGCGAAATGAAGACATCAAGCTCGAACTCGGGAACGCGTTCGACATCGTGGCTGAGCGGCGTCAGACCGACTTCCGCCACCTGACCACCCGACCGGCCACCACTTACGAATCCGCGCACGAGATCAAGATCCGGAACCAGAAGGACACCCCGGTGACGGTGCGCGTGGTCGAGCCGATCGGAGGCGAGTGGACGATGGTCGAAACCTCCCATCCGAACCGGAAGACCGCGGCGTTCGAATCACAGTGGGAGATTCCCGTGGCCGCGGGCGGCGAGACTGTCCTCACGTACCGCGTTCGGGTGAAGTACTAGGCCCATGAAGAAGACCATCGCTGTTCTGCTTGCTCTCGCGCAGACTTCCTACGCCGCGCAGGTGACCTCCTCGGCGGACCACCGGGTGTCGGTCGCGGTGACCGTCTACAACGACGGCCGGGGTCTGATTCGCGAGGAGCGGAACATCGACCTCGCATCTGGCCCGAACGAAGTGCGCTTCATGGATGTCGCCGAACAGATTCAGCCTCCGACCGTGCGCGTGGCTCCGATCGAAGGCGCGCCCTTCAACGTTCTCGAACAGAACTACGAGTTCGATCTGCTCTCTCCCGCCAAGCTCCTCGACAAGTTCGTCGGCCAGACCATCACCCTTGTCCAGGAAAAGCTGATGAACAACCAGACCGTGGAGGAGTCGGTCGAGGCCAAGCTCCTCTCGAACAACAATGGTACGGTGTGGGAGATCGGCGGGAAGATCGTCGTGAGCCCGGCATACACGCGGATGGTGTTTCCAAACGTTCCCGGGAATCTGATCGCGAGGCCGACCCTCGTCTGGCAGATCGGCGCGCCCACCGCGGGAAAGCGGAAGATCGAGGCTTCGTACATCACCGGCGGGATGCAGTGGAGCGCCGACTACGTCCTCTCCCTCGACGCCGCGGAGGAGAAGGCCGGGCTTCAGGGCTGGGTCACGATCAATAACCACTCCGGCGCTTCGTACGAGAACGCGAAGCTCAAGCTCGTCGCGGGTGACGTGCACAAGGCCGAGGCTGACCTGCTGGCTCCGGCCCCGCAGGCGCGGGCGGACATGGCTTTCGCCGCGGGGGCGCCCGCCTTCGCCGAAGAGGGCCTGTTCGAGTACCACCTCTACACGCTCGACCGCCCCTCGACCATCAAGAACGCCCAGACGAAGCAGATTCAGCTTCTCTCGGCCGAGGGCATCGGCATTAGCAAGGACTATGTCTTGAACGGCGGCAACCACTACTTCCAGTCCGTGTGGTCCGGTCCGCCCGCCAAGGAGAAGATCGCGGTGTTCATCGCCTTCAAGAACACCGAGGCCACGCCAGGCCTGGGTCAGCCGATGCCGAAAGGCATCATCCGTGTGTTCAAGAAGGACCGGTCGGGCTCGCCCCAGTTGATCGGCGAGGACAACATCGACCACACCCCGCGCAACGAGGAGGTGAAGCTCGAACTCGGCAATGCCTTCGACATCGTGGCCGAACGCCGGCAGACCGACTTCCGCCATCTCACCACGCGACCCGCCACGACCTTCGAGTCGGCGCACGAGATCAGGGTCCGAAATCAGAAGGACACCGCGGTGACCGTGCGCGTGGTCGAGCCGATCGGCGGCGAGTGGACGATGCTCCAGACGTCGCACCCGAATCGCAAGACCGCGGCTTTCGAGTCGCAGTGGGAGATCCCCGTACCCGCGGGCGGCGAGACGGTCCTGACCTACCGGGTTCGGGTCAAGTACTGATCGCGCGTCACTCCAGCACCTCGCGGAGCTTCTTCAAGCCCGTTCGCATCCGCGTCTTGACCGTGCCGAGCGGCAGGTTCAGACGTTCGGCGATCTCCGTCTGAGAGAGTCCCTGCCAGTACGCGAGTTCCAGAAGCTCCCGCTGATCCTGGGGCAGTTCGCTCAAAGCGCCCTTCGTCGCCCAGGCGGACATATCGTCTGTCGCGGTCCGTGCCTCGAGTTCATGAGCGTCGGCGATCGCGGTTTCGCGCCGGGTCGTCTTCCTCCGCCAGCGGTCGAGCGATCGTGACCGCACCATGATCGAGAGCCAGGCGAGGACGGTGCCGCGCCGCGCGTCGAAGCGGTCCGCCTGCCGCCAGGCCTGGACGAAGATCTCCTGAACCACGTCCTCCGCCTCCTCCGGCGCCCGCACGATGCGCAGGGCGAGCGATTTCATACGACCCGCGTGGCGGTCGAAGAGTTCGCCGAGGCTCGCCGCGTCTCCGGCAGCCGCGGACTTCACAAGATCGGCGTCGCTCGGGCTGCCCATGCTCTTCACCCAATCGTAGCCGAGCGCGGTGCGCGCGCAATCCGCCAACCGTTCGGGTGCGTAAAGACCATGCGGGCTCATAGAATCGATGAGCCTCCCCCAATCATGACGCTCTCAACCGAAGCCGAAACCGAACCCGAGGACCGCGAGATAGTCCGCCTGGTCTCCGAGGCGATGGCGATCGCTTTGCCGGTTTCGGGCACCAGCGCAGCAACGCGGGTTCAGCTCATGGACCTGCTCGAAGTCCCGCGTGGTCCGATCGACCGTTCGGCGTATCCCTGGCTCGACGTGGGCCCCGGGCTGAAGCTGCACGTGATTTCCGCGGACGAGGCGCGCGGCGTGAAGCGGTGCCTGGTGTGGGGCGCCCCGGGCGCTTCCACCGTGCGGCACGGTCACGGGGGAGACGAGGTCATCCTCGTTCTGGAGGGTCAACTCAAGGACGACCGCGGGATCTACGGTCCAGGCGAGATCTGCCGGTCGTGTCCCGGCGATGTGCATCAAGAACAGGTCATGGGTGACACCGACTGCGTGTGTTTCGTGGTTTATTACGGGGATCTCATTCCCGTTTAGCATTGCGCTCCCTTCAGAGGAGCCAAGAACGCACGTGTCCAACTCGCCGATCCGGAAAATCCAGGCCGACAATCTCCCAAAGCCCGTGGGTCCTTATTCCCCCGGCACCGCCTTCGATCGGCTGGTCTTCGTGTCCGGCCAGTCGGGGCGCGACCCTCAAACCGGCCTCACCGCCGCGGGGGTCGAAGCCCAGACCGAGCAGACGCTCCGGAACATCGAGACCATCCTCAAGGCCGCGGGGACCGACCTTCAGCACGTCCTGCGCTGCGGCGTCTTCCTGATGGACATGACCGAATTCCCGAAGATGAACGCGGTCTACGAGCGGGTGTTCGCGGGCCACAAGCCGGCGCGGACCACGGTCCAGGTCACCGGCCTCCCCGGCGACAGCCTGCGCGTCGAGATCGACTGCATCGCCGTGCTGCCGGAGAAGGCCTGACCGACACCCTCTATCGCGCGGCGTTCGTCCTGCCGGTGACCGCCCCGCCGATCCGCGACGGCTTCGTCGCCGTCCGCGACGGCGTCATCACCGGTGTTGGCTCGGCCGGGGTGCGACCGCGCGGAACCGCGATGCACGAGATCGACCTCGGCGACACGATCCTGCTCCCCGGCTTCACGAACGCGCACACCCATCTCGAACTCTCGCATCTTGAGGGTGCTCTTAAAGGCGACCGTGGTTTTGTTCCCTGGATCGAAGATCAGCTTCGCGTTCGCGCCGAGCGGCCTGCCGACGAGGGTCCGAAAGGCATCCGGCGCGCGATCGCGTCGCTCGAAGCGGGCGGTACGGCCGCGGTGGCGGATGTCTCCAACTCGCTCGCCGCGGTCGCGCCGTTGCGGGAGTCGCGCCTTCACGCGCTCGTGCTTCACGAGATCCTCGGTTTCGATCCCGCCCGGGCCGAAAGCGTGATGGAGCAGACGAAGGCGGCCCGCGCCGCCCTGGCCGCGGAGACGGGAACGGGATCTGACGAGTCCCGAGTGCGCATCGAGGTCGCGGCGCATGCTCCGCACTCCATTTCTCCCGCGCTCTTCAAACTTCTCCTTGAGGGTGGGGGAGTGCGCTCGATCCACGTGGCCGAGTCGCGCGCCGAGGACGAGTTTCTGCGTGATGGAGGGGGAGCGTGGCGCGAGTTCCTCGACCGCAGAGTCGGCCCGATTCCATTCGATCCGCCAAACACCTCCCCGGTGCGCTACCTCGATGGACTCGGGGTCCTGACTCCGGGACTTCTCGCCGTCCACTGTGTTCGCGTGGATGAGGACGACGCGAAGATCCTGGCCGCCCGCGGTGCGGTCGGCGTGCTCTGTCCGCGCAGCAACGAGTTTCTCGGGAATGGCGTTCCGCCCCTCGCCATGCTCCTCGGCCATGGCGTGCCGATCGCACTCGGCACCGACTCCCTCGCGAGTTGCGGGTCGCTCGACGTCCTCGAAGACGCGCGTCTACTCGCCCGCAAATTCCCTCGCGTGCCGAAGGGCGTGCTTCTTCACGCATTGACGAGGGGCGGCGCCATCGCTCTCGGCTTCGATCAGCTCGGGTCGCTCCGGCCCGGCGCCCTCGCCAGACTCGCGGCTATCCCCTTCGCTGGCGCGCCCCCCGCGGACCCCGCTGCGTTCATCCTGAGTGAGTCCGCGCCCGCGCGAGGCCTCGCATGACCACGTCCCTCGTGAACCGGGTCGTGACGTACGGCCGAATGATCAAGTTCTCCCACTCGATCTTCGCTCTGCCTTTCGCCCTTGCCGCGTTTTTCCTGGCGACCCTCCGAGAAGGCTTCGATCCCGGCAAACTCCTCTGGGTCGTGGTGGCGATGGTGGCGGCGCGCAGCGCGGCCATGGGCTTCAACCGCTGGATCGACGCCGACATCGACGCCAGGAATCCGCGCACCGCCAACCGGGAACTGCCCGCGGGCGCGCTGTCGAAAGGGCAGGTCCTCGCCTTCGTGATCCTCTCGAGCGGCGCCCTGATTGCCGCCGCCTCGCAACTCAATCCTCTCTGTCTCATCCTCTCGCCTCTGGCTCTCGCCATAGTGTTCGGCTACTCGTTCACGAAACGATTCACGATGTTGTCCCACATGGTCCTCGGTCTCTCGCTCGCCATCGCGCCGGTGGGAGCCTGGCTCGCGGTGCGCGGCGCGTTCGAGCTGACACCGATTCCCATCGGTCTCGCCGTCCTCTTCTGGGTCGGCGGCTTCGACATCCTCTACTCCTGTCAGGATGTCGAGTTCGATCGCAAACACGCCCTGCATTCGATCCCCGCCCGCCTGGGGATACCGCGCGCCTTGCTTCTCGCCCGCGCAGCTCACCTCATCGCGATCGCCAGTCTGCTTTCGGTGGCCCTCGTCGAGTCGCTTCATTGGTCCTACTTCGTGGGCGTGGGGCTGATCGCGGCGCTCTTCCGGTATGAACACTCCCTCGTGAAGGCGGACGACCTTTCGAAGATCGACGCGGCGTTTTTCACCGTCAACGGCTGGATCGGGGTGCTGTATCTGGCCACGGTGGTGATCGCCGGGCTCCTCCGATGACGAACGCCGCGCCGACGCCGGGGAGGCCGGAGAAGGAGAACGTGCGCGCGATGTTCGACGCCATTGCGCCGCGTTACGACATCTTGAACCGTGTGCTGTCGGCGCGCGTCGACGTGGCCTGGCGCCGGAAAGCCGTGCGCGCGCTCGAGGTGCGGCCGGGTGATTGCATCCTCGACCTCGCAACCGGCACGGGCGACCTGCTGCTCGAGGAACTGACCGCCGGCGCGGCGAAGAGCGTCGGCGCCGACCTCTCGTTCGGCATGCTCCGCCTCGTTCGACCGAAGTTCGAAGGCAGTGGATATCGAGATGCGCGGGTTTGCCAGGGCGACGCCGAGCGGCTGCCGTTTGGGGATGCGCGGTTCGATGGCGCGTCGATCGCCTTCGGGATACGCAATGTCCTCGATCGCGCCCAGGGCGTGCGCGAGATGCGTCGGGTGGTGAAGCCGGGCCGCCGGGTGGTCGTCCTCGAGTTCCACGAGACGAGTGGTGTTGCCGGCGCGGTCTTCCGGCTCTACTTCAATCACATCCTCCCGAGAATTGGCGCGCTGGTCAGCAGCCGCGAGGCCTATTCGTACCTGCCGAAGTCGGTTGCGAACTTCGAGACCCCCTCGGGATTCGCGGATCTGATGCGCCGCGCCGGCCTGCGGAATGTGACATCCACGCCCCTGACCTTCGGCATCGCCTGGCTTCACGTGGGCGAGGTCTGAGGAAGCGCCCGCGCCCCGCAACGGAGGGTCAAGCCCGACCCCGTAAACTCGACGGGCTTGAAGGCAATTGCCATCGCCCTGGCGCTTCTGGACTTTGCGCCGGTCTTCTTCCTGTCGCTCGGGCTCTTTTTTCTGGCTCAGCTCGTCGACCGCCTGGAGCCTCGATGTCGCGTGATGGCGCTTTCGGGTTTCGGCCTGGTGATGCTCGGCGGACTGGCCCGAGCGTTCTCCAACCTCACCCTTGCTTTCACGGGCCAGGAGATCCCCCTGCTCGCCACATCGCTGTACGTGTTCGCGGGACCCGGCTTCCTCCTGATGGCCGCGTCGATGATGCGCGCACGCGCGGCGCTTGCGAAGCGAACGATCACCCGCGATCCCTGGATCCTTCCCTCCGTGGTTTCCTGGCTCTTTCTTGGCGCCGCGTATTACCTCAACACGTCCGGCGAGCCCGGCGGGGATGGGAATCGGATTCTGGTCGCTCTCGCCCTGTTCGGAAGCGCCGTGACCTGCCTCGTCGGCGCGGCACTGGGCTGGGCCAGGCAGCTGCACATGGCCGCATTTCTCTTCGCCATGCATCTGGCGGGAACCGGGATCTTCGTCGCCCTTCGCTATTTCGGGCCACAACACCTTCTGCTTCAGCTGTTTGGTGAGCTGGTCAGCCTCGCGGCCCAGGCGGGGTTCGCCTTCGCGGCGTGGCGGGTGGCCGCTGAGTATGAGGCCAAGGTCGGGCCCACCGCGGCCAGATAACGAAGAAAATCTTGCGCGAATGACTGTGTGGTCAGTAGAATGACCGCCGGTAAGTCAAGTGACGCCCACGTCAGATACCCGAGAAGCCGTCCTCGAACGTTTCCGCGTCGAGTCCATCACCGATGGAGCCCTTCGTGCGATCGCTCGAAAAGGCGCTGCGGTGACCATGCAGGACATCGCCGACGAATCCGGCATATCCAAGGGCACGCTGTACCTCTACTTCAAGGACCGCGACGAGCTCCTGCATCACGTGAGCGAGAAGGGTCTCGCCCAGCTCCTCGCGAAGGTCGACGATGTGTTCGCTCGCGGTCTCGCCTTCGAGCCGACGATTCGCGAGCTGGTCCTCGCCATGCTTCGCTTCTTCGACGAGCGCCGCGATCTCTATCGCGTTCACTTCGAACTGAAGTTCCCCGGTGGCCGTCACCCGGTCTGCGACGCCAAGACCGTAGCGCCTCCCCCGGAGAAGCAGATCTACATCGACCGGCTCACCCGGTACTTCGAAGGGCACATCGCCAACAAGGCGGACGCGCCCCTACTCGCTGTGTTCTTCTCGGAGACGGTGGCGGCCATCCTCTTCCGCCGGATCCCGGAGACCACCGGTCCCCGGCTCGAGGACGACGCGGAGTTCCTCTCCGACCTGCTTTTGAACGGACTCTCCGGAAGAAAGAAGTCATGATCCATCTGATTCTGGCGGCGACCCTCGCCGCACCGGCGCAGGCCGCCGAAGCCCAAACCGCGCCCACGTTGACCCTCAAGGCCGCCATCGAACGCGCCTTCGCCCTTTCCCCCGCGGCTCTGCGGGCCGAGGACGAGATCGAAGCCGCCGAGGCCCAGCGGGTGGCCACCAAGTCGCTGGTTCTGCCGCGCATCAACCTCACCGGGAGCCTGATCCGCAATTCCGAAGAGGTCACATTTGGTTCCGTCGAGGATTCACGCACCATCCTTCCCGGGACGGATTGGAACGCGCGGGTGACCCTCCAGCAGCCGGTCTACGCGGGGCGACGGGAGTTTCGTCTGTACTACCAGTCGAAAGAAGGCATCACCCTGGCGCGGGACGCGAAGCGCGCGACCCGGGACCGTATCGCGTTGCGGGTGATCGCCGACTACGCGGCCGCGGTGCAGGCGCGGGCGCTGATCGACGTGGAGCGCCAGGCCGCATCGCTCGCCCAGAAACGCATCGCTCAGGCACAGTCCCTTTTTGACGCCGGGGAAGTCACCCGCGTGGATGTGCTGCGTGCCGAGACCGCGCACAAGGCCGCGCTGCGCCGCGTCGCCAACGCCGAATCCGAGGCGATTCAGGCGCGCTCGCGTCTTCGCATGGCCCTGGCCATCGACGGGGGCGACGAAGCCCTGGGCGCTCTGGACGAGACCACCGAAATCGGTTTGCCGGTGATCGGAGCGGAGAGCCTTGAGGCCCGCGCGCTCACCCGGGCCGAGGTGAAGCAGGCCGAGACGAATGTGAGGATCGCCGAACTCGAGTACCTCAAACAGAAGGGCGCGTACCTTCCCGTGGTCACCGCGGACATGGGTTACATCCGTCAGAAGTCGTCGTTCCCATCGGACAGCTACGGTTATGCCGCCCTGCGTTTCACCGTGCCGCTCTTCCAGGGCGGGGAAGTGGGCGCCCGCATGCGCATCGCCGCTGCGCGCCAGCATCAGGCCGAGGTCACCCTCGCGGAGACGCGCCGGCAGGCGACCGAGGATGTGCGCCAGGCGCTGTCGCTCCTCGAGGTCGCACGTCGAACCAAGGGTCTCGCGGACGATCAGGTGAAGGCGGCTGAGGCCGAATACGCCCAGGCTCGCGATCTCTACGAACAGCGCGAAGCCACGGCCCTGGATCTCGAAGCCGCCGAGTCGGCCCTCGCCGAGGCCCGCCGCGCCTTGATCCAGGCGCGATTCGCCGTGCTTCAAGCCGAGTCCTCGGCCTGGCTCGCCGCCGGATCGCTCGCCGACGCCGCTTTGGAGAACTTCAAATGAAATCCGCGATGAACCTCAAGAACTTCGGCCGGGTCGCTCTCGGCATGATCACGCTCGGAGGCGGCTTGTGGTGGTCGGCAGCCCACGCCCAGACCCCCGCGCCCACCAAGGCTCCCATCAAGGCCATGCCCAGCGACGTCCGCGAACTCGCGGCGGCGGTTACGAAGGCCGGCCAGGATTCCGCGGCGCTCTCCGCGCGGTACACCGGTGAGTTCGTGTCGTCTCAGCGGTCCGAAGTGACCGCGCGAATCGGCGGACGGGTCAAGAGTGTGCGGGTGGATGAGGGCTCGGTCGTGAGCCGCGGCGCCGCACTTCTGGAACTCGAAACCGAGTATCTGGATATCGATGTGAAACAGGCCACGGCCGAGGTCGCGCGCGCCCAGGCCGCGCTGAATGAGGCCGAGCGCGATGCGAAGCGGAAGTCGGAACTTGTAGCCAAGGGCTCCGTCTCCGAGGCCGCGAGTCTGCGAACCGAGAGTGTCTTCGAGCAGGCGAAAGCCGGTCTCGATGCCGCGAAGGCCCGGCTTTCTCTCGCGCAAACCCGTCGCAATGATGCCGTGCTCACCGCACCCTTCTCGGGTGTCGTCGAACAGCGGCGCACCAACGTGGGGGAGCGTCTCGCCGAGGCCACCCCCGCGTTCGTCATCGTTCAACTTGCCCCGCTCAAACTCCGGTTCCGGGTGCGCGAGACCGACCTCACGCTCGTCCGCAAGGGACAGGGCGTCGAGGCCGAAGTGGACGCCTATCCGGGAGTGAAGTTCCGGGGTGTGATCGCGGTCGCGGGCGGCGCCATCGATCCCGCCACTCGAACGTTTCTCGCCGAGGCCCGTTTCGACAACCGCGACTTGAAACTCCGGCCGGGTCTGTTCGCCCGCGTCCGCGTCCTGACCGGGAAATAACCGGCCATGCAAAAACTCGCGGAAATCTGCATCGAACGGCCGGTCTTCGCGACCGTCCTGATCCTCACCCTCGTGGTCGTGGGCGCTTTCGGCTACACCACGCTCGGGGTCGACCGGTTCCCCAACGTCGACTTTCCCTTCGTCACCATCACCACCCGCATGCCCGGCGCCGGGCCGCAGGAGATGGAAACGGACGTCAGCGAGAAGCTCGAGGAGGCGATCAGCTCGATCTCCGGGGTCGACGAATTGCGGTCGTTCTCCTCCGACGGCTTCTCCGTGGTCACCGTCGGTTTCAATCTCGAGAAGGACGGCAACGTCGGCGGGCAGGAAGTGCGTGAGCGTGTGGACGGGGCGACCTTCCAGCTCCCGCGCGGGATCGATCCCCCGGTGGTCGAGAAGATCGCCGCGGACGCCACGCCGGTCATCGCCGTCATCCTCTCGGGAGACGCGTCACTTCGCGAGCTGACGGAATTCGCGGACAAGGTGTTGAAGCGGAATCTCGGCACGGTGTCGGGCGTCGGCCAGGCCACGATCATCGGCGGCCGGGCGCGGCAGGTCAGGATCGTCGCGAACGCGGGGGCGCTCGCGAGTCTCGGTCTTCCCGCGGCCGCGGTGGTTCAGGCGATCCAGGCCCAGAATCTCCAGCTCCCCGGCGGCAAGGTGGAGCAGGGCGCGCGGGATCTTTCCCTGCGGACGTTCGGTCGGGTTCAGACCCTGGATCAGTTCGGCGAGATCGTGGTGGCCTCGAAGAACGGCGTGCCGGTCCGGCTCAAGGACGTCGCCCGGATCGAAGACGGGGAAGAAGATCCCGAATCGACCGCGCTCTGGAATGGCGAACCCGCGGTGACCCTGCTCATCCGCAAGCAGTCGGGAGCCAACACGGTGAAGACGGTGGCGGCGGTGAAGGAGCGCGTGGAGGCGCTGCGCGACCGTCTGCCGAAAGGCTGGAAGATCGACTATGCGCGCGACCAGGCGGAGTTCGTCATCACCGCCATCGCCGCGGTCATGGAGCATCTGGTGCTGGGCTCGCTCCTCGCCGCCGGCGTGGTGTGGATGTTCCTCAAGCGTTCGCGGCCGACCCTGATCGCGGCGCTCTCGATCCCCGCTTCGATCATCAGCTCCTTCGCGGCGATTCAGTACATGGGCTACACCCTCAACACCATCACGCTGCTCGCTCTGACCCTGGTCGTCGGCATCGTCATCGACGACGCGGTGATCGTCATCGAGAACATCTTCCGGCTGCTCGAGGACAAACGCCTTCCGCCGATGCAGGCCGCGATCGAGGGC
>CAYNHK010000078.1:0-20777 GCA_964396875.1 uncultured Acidobacteriota bacterium
ATCGGAGAGAAGGCGTGGCCCATTCGAGTCTTGCGTTCCGCGTGGACCTTCAAGAGCTCGGCGGCCATGTCGCGCATGGCCTTCTTGACCCGGGACTTGGTCTTGGTCCATCCGGTGCCGCCCAGCTTGTCGAGCGAGGGATTGGCGCTTTCGGCGGCCCGGTGTTTCTGGATCCGGTGAAAGGACTCGACGGGCACCCGAAGCAGATCGCCGCCCTGGTAGCTCACCACCATGAACTCGGCATCGGACCCGAGGACGTGCAGGCTCTCAAGACCGACGAAGCGGCCGATGCCGTGGTCCTCATGAACCACGTAGTCGCCGGGTTTGAGATCTCGAAAATCCGAGAGGAAGGACCGGACGACATTCCGGCGCTTGTGAACGTGGACCTCTTCGGGGAACACGTCGCCGTCGGCGAGGAGACGCAGCCCGCCAAGGGAGAACTCAACGCCTCGTGAGAGATGGCCCGCGCCGACTTCCACGCTCGCGTCCTCGCCCGTGGCGATGCCGCCTTCGAACAGGGTCTCGCTCAACCGCTGCGCGCGGCCGGGCGTCCCGAGAAGGATGAAGGTCTTCCCGGTGGAAGCCTTGAGGTCTTCACGAAGCTGCTTGAGATCGCCACGGTATTGCTGGGTGGGGCGGGAGGCGATGTGTATCGACTCGCCCGCGGGTGCGATCTCGTGGAGATCCGTCCGCTCCGCGCGGGCGAGGTAGGACCGAAGGATCTCGGGATCGACGAACGTCTCGAAGGACTTCCGGGTCTGCGGATCGTCGGGGTCAAGATCCGCGTGAAGCGCGGTCTTGACGTGCAGAGCCCGCTCCATCTCGGCGCGCACCGCGTCGGGATCGATGACCACGAGCCAATGTGGCGGGAGGATTTCGGGAATCGCGAGTCGTTCGCCGCCCGCGGGAACGCCAAACGGGAGCAGCGTGACCTCATCGACTTCGTGACGTCTCCTCTGGGTCGCCGGGTCGAACTCGCGGAGGCTGTCGATTCGATCGCCGAAGAACTCGATGCGGAGCGGCCAGTGCCGCCCGGGCGGGAAGACGTCGACGATGCCTCCCCGGCGCGCGAAAGCGCCCGCCTCGACCACCGGATCTTCGCGACGGTAGCCGGCGCCATCGAGGTGATCGAGAAGCATGTCGACGAGCAGCTCCTCGCCGACCCGGACGCTCAGCCGCTTTTGGTCAATCACGTCCGGCGCGGGAACCGAGTGGGCGAGAGCGGGCGCCGAGAGAAGAACGGCGCGGACCGTTCCGTCGTGAAGCGCGAGCGTGGATTGTGTTCGTTCGTGGTCCTCGGGAGTCGGACCCACCCCCTTGAGCAGGGGCGGAACATCGCGGAATGTGGCCAGGGTTCCGGGCGCCCCGAGCCACGGGATCAGGGTTTCGGCGTCCCCCGCCAGCGTCTCGATGTCCTTCTCGTGCGCCGCCACAAACACGAGCAGGCGGTTCGTGCCGGCGAGCGGGACCAGAAGGCGCGCCGGGCCGAAGAGTCCGGTGACCTGGGTGGTCCGGCCCTCCTCGATCGCTCTTTGCAGGGCTTCGAACCCGGGCTCCCGGGCCAGAAACGACGCCGGGGTTTTCACTGCGGAGCGGCGGCCCCGGTCTCGGCTTTCCTGATCAGGGCGGTGGTGGACTTTTCAGGAACGAGTTCGACGCGGATGACTCGGCCGCCCAGGGCCTCGACTTCCTGGCGGCCCACGATCTGGTCGAGCGCCCAGTCGGCGCCCTTCACCAGCACGTCCGGGCGCAGCGCCTTGATGGTTTCGAGGGGCGTGTCCTCGTCGTAGATGACGACGCGGTCCACCCCCTCGAGGGCCAGCAGCGCTTCGGCCCTCTCGTGTTCGCTGATCACCGGCCGCGTTTCCCCCTTGAGCCGTTTCACCGAAGCGTCGGAATTGATCCCGACCACGAGCACGTCGCCCTCGGCCCTGGCCTGCTCTAGAAGTCGAACGTGCCCGGCGTGGAGGATGTCGAAACAACCGTTCGTGAAGACGACCTGTTGCCCGAGGGCCCGGAAACTCGCGCGATCATTTTGAAGCGACGCCCGCGTCTCGGCATGACGCCGCCGGCCGAGGCGCTCCACCGGCCGCAGTTCGAGCTCCGCGCGTTCGGGCGGCGGGTCCATCAGAAGCGTTTCCGAGAAGGTCCACAGGTGACGTGGCCGGTAGACGCCCACATCCTTGACCCGGCTGCGAACGCGGAACGAGTAAAGACCACGGTGGTAGTCGTAGGGTGTTCCGTCCCGTCGGTGCGCGGCGATATCGAGGATGTAGCTGCCCTCGACCAGACGCAGATCCTGAATCTCGAAGCTCAGTTGAAACGCGCCGGTCGCCCGCTTCGACTTGAACTCTTCGATGTGCGTGTTGGTGCCGTAGACGGAAACCCCATCCGCGGTGAAGATCCCCACCCCGAAGACGAAATCCTCAACGGGAGCTCGGGCCTCGCCTCGAACGGCCACCCGGACCGTGTCGCCGGGGACGAAGACGTGCGCGGTTCGTCCCTCTGCATCCTGCAGGTGAACTTCGTGAAGCAGGATTTCCCCGGTCCCCCATCTCCGCTTCTCCTCCGGCGCGTCCGCGGTCACCTTGTCATCGCTCGATCCGATGTCGCGGACTTCCTGGCGACCGAGCAGTTCGTTCTCCTTGAGGGCGACGAAGCTCAGGTAGGCGTCGACCACGCGCTTCGGGTCGCCCGAATCGACCGCCTTTCCTTTGCGCAGCCAGAGCGCTTCGTCGCACATCTTCTCGACCAGGCCGAGACTGTGGGTGACGATCACGATGGTCTTGCCGCGCCGTCGGAATTCGCCGATCTTCTCGAGGCACTTTCGGGTGAAGGCTTCGTCTCCGACGGCGAGGACTTCGTCGATCAGCAGGATGTCGGGGTCGACGTGGATGGCGACGGCAAACCCGAGTCTCGCGTACATTCCGGACGAATAGGTCTTGACCGGAGCGTCGATGAAGTCCTTCATCTCCGCGAACTCCACGATCTCGTCGAACCGCCGGTTCACTTCGGCCCGGGTGAGACCCAGCATCACGCCGTTGATCGCGACATTCTCGCGACCGCTGATTTCGGGATGGAACCCGGCGCCCAGTTCGATCAGGGCGGACACGCGCCCCGAAACGTCGAGTGTGCCGCTCGAGGGTTTGGTGATGCCGGAAAGGAGTTTGAGGGTGGTCGACTTGCCCGAGCCGTTTTCGCCGAGGATTCCGTAGGTGCAGCCGCGAGGGATGTCGAAGGAGACGTGGTCGAGGGCGGTGAAGAGATCGCTCGGGCTCAAGTCCCGTATAAGCGATCCGGAGACAATCGCGCTCTTGAGGGTCGTGAACTGATTCTTGTGGAGGAACCGGCGGTAGACCTTGGTGAGGTCGCGGGCGGAAATGGCGACCCCGGCATCGGTGCGCGCGGTTCCGCTCACAACTCCTCCGCGAGGGCGTCCCGAAGGCGGTCGAAGAGGAAGCAGCCGAAGGCGAACACGAGCACCGCGACAAGAGCAGCCCCCCCCAGCCCCACCCAGTGATCGAACCGGCCTTCGAACAACATCTGTTGATAGCTCACCACGATGTGGCTCATGGGGTTCAAGCGGAGCACGTTCCGAAAGGGGCCTTCGATCGAGCCGTAGACGTAGAGGATCGGCGAGGCGAAGAACCAGAGGTGGAAGAGATGGCCGAGGATGTTCGTGAGATCACGGAAGTGCACGGTGAGCGCGGAGAGGGCGAGCGCCATGCCGAGGGCCAGGACGAGCTGGATGAGAAGGGGTATCGGAAACAGAAGCGCGGCCGGGGAAAGCTTCTGATTCCAGACCACGAAGAAGAGCAGGATAGGCAGGGACAGGAGAAAGTTGAAGAGGTTCGTGATCACGCTGACCGTGGGAAGAATCTCCGGCGGAAACAGCACCTTCTTGAGCAACCCTCCGCTGCTCACCAGAACCGTCGAACCTTCGAGGACCGCGGCCTGGAAGAAGCTCCAGGGAAGGATGCCGCACGCGAAGAAGAGCAGGTACGGCTCCATCTCTTTGGGTCTCTGGCCGGGCAGGACGTAGGCAAAGACGACGCCGTAGGTCAGCAGGTGGAGCAGGGGATTGATGAAGCTCCACACGAAGCCCAGAACGCTGCCGCGATAGCGGGCCTTGAGTTCACGCGAGACAAGACTCTCGATGAGAGCCCTGTAGCGGAAAAGCGTCTTGATCTGGGCGAGTATCTGCGGCCTCGCGCTCAGTCGCCCTTGGTGTGCGATGCCACGGACAGGCGGGCCACGGCCTTCACATAGTCGGCCTGGGCCTGGTTGAAGCCTTCTTCGTCCTTCACCATCTTCATCCGCTCCGCGGCCTGCGCCCGGGCCAGTTCGGCCTTCGCGACATCGATCTCCGCGGCGAGTTCGCCGCCTTCGGCCATGATGTGGACGCGGTCCGGAAGAACCTCGCAAAAACCAAACAGGCAGACGATCCGCCCGGTTTCCGCACCCTTCTTGTAGATGATTTCGCCGGCGCCGAGTGTCGCCAGCATGGGAATATGGCCGGGCAGAACGCCGAATGAACCCTCGGAGCCCGGGGCCTGGACGGAGTCGACCTCGTCACGGACGAGGAGGCCGTCGGGGGTCACGACTTCGAGCGTGAGCTTGGTGGGACGGGCGTGGGCTTCGGCCATCGCGTTCTTTCTTTAGGCCGCCATCTTCTTGGCGGCTTCGAAGACGTCTTCGATCGCGCCGGCCATGAAGAAGGCCTGCTCGGGCAGATGATCCGCTTCGCCGTTCACGATGGTCTTGAAGCTGCGGACGTTGTCTTCGAGCGACACATACTTGCCGGGAATACCCGTGAACTGCTCGCCGACGTGGAAGGGCTGCGACAGGAATTTCTGGATCTTGCGAGCGCGGCCGACGATCACGCGATCGTCCTCGGACAGTTCATCGATGCCGAGAATGGCGATGATGTCCTGAAGGTCTTTGTAGCGCTGCAGTATCTGCTTCACCGCGAGGGCGGTGGTGTAGTGTTCCTTGCCGAGGATGCGCGGGTCGAGGATGCGCGACGACGAGGCGAGGGGGTCGACCGCGGGATAGATGCCGAGCTGGGCGATCTGCCGCGAGAGGTTGGTGGTGGCGTCGAGGTGGGCGAACGCGGTCGCGGGAGCGGGGTCGGTGTAGTCGTCGGCGGGCACGTAGATCGCCTGAATCGATGTGATCGAGCCCTTCTTGGTCGAGGTGATGCGCTCCTGGAGCGCGCCCATTTCGGTCTGCAGCGTGGGCTGGTAGCCGACGGCGGACGGCATGCGGCCGAGAAGCGCTGAAACTTCGGACCCGGCCTGGGTGAAGCGGAAGATGTTGTCGACGAAGAGCAGAACGTCCTTGCCCTCCTCATCTCGGAAATACTCGGCCGCGGTGAGACCGGTCAAGGCCACGCGGAGGCGCGCCCCGGGCGGCTCGGTCATCTGGCCGTAGATGAGGGCGGCTTTGCTCTTCTCGAAGTTCTTGGTGTCGAGAACGCCCGACTCCTGGAACTCGAGCCACAAGTCGTTGCCTTCGCGGGTCCGCTCGCCGACGCCCGCGAACACGGAAACGCCGCCGTGTTTCTTCGCGAGGTTGTAGATGAGCTCCTGGATGATGACGGTCTTGCCGACGCCGGCGCCGCCGAACAGGCCGATCTTTCCGCCGCGCAGGTACGGCTCGATGAGGTCGATCACCTTGATCCCGGTCTCGAACATTTCGAGTTTGGTCGACTGCTGATCGAACGCGGGGGCGGGCCGATGAATGGGGTAGCGCTTGTCGCTCTTCACCGGACCGAACTCATCGACCGGTTCACCGAGGACGTTGAGCACGCGCCCAAGCGTTCCCGGACCCACCGGAACCATGATCGCGGCGCCCGTGTCCTTGGCGACCATGCCTCGCACCATGCCGTCGGTCGGCTGCATGCTGACGCAGCGCACGCGGTTCTCGCCGAGGTGCTGCTCCACTTCGACCACGACCCGCAAGTCGCCGCCTTCGATATTGACGGCGTTGTAGATGGCCGGCACGCCGTTCGGGAATTCGATGTCCACTACGGGACCGATCACCTGAATGACTCGACCGATGTTCTCTGGGGCCATGGTTCTTTCCGTTTGTTCTTTCGCTTTTGTGCTTCGGTTGGAGCGGAGGCTTGTCGGTCTCGGCCTTCTAGGCGGCCGAGCCGGAAACGACTTCGATGATTTCCTTGGTGATCGCGGCCTGGCGCACCTTGTTCATGTACAAGGTCAGGCTGTCGATGGTCTGCGCCGCGTTGCGGGTGGCCGAGTCCATGGCCGCCATGCGCGCGCCGTGTTCGGCGGCATTGGATTCGAGAAGGGCCTGCCACACCGCGATTTCCACGACCTTGGGCAGAAGCTTGTCGAAGATCGTCCGCGCGTCGGGTTCGTAGAGATACTCCTGCTCGCCCTTCGACTCTCCTTCGACAGCATCGAGCGGCAGCAGACGATTGGTGACGATCCGCTGCTGGATGACGCTCTTGAATTCGTTGTAGAGCAGGACGACTTCGTCCACCTCGCCGCTCAAAAAGGCGTCCATCGCGGACTGCGCGATCTCCTGCGCGCGAGCGTAGGCGAGCGACTGGAAGACGCCGATGTATTCCTTGCGCACCTTGGTTCGGCGACGCAGGAAGTCGCGGCCCTTGCGCCCCACCGCGTCCGCCACAACCTCGCGATGCGCGTTGTCGGTCAGGAAGCGCTGGGAAACCCGCAGGAGCGACGAGTTGAAGGCGCCGCACAGGCCCTTGTCGCTCGTGACCACGATGACGAGCACGCGCCCGTCCTTCGAAGCCTCGCGGAAGAGGGGATGGTTCTCCTCTCCCTCGGCCCTCGACGCGACGTCTTTCAGGACCTGCGCCATGGTGCGCGCGTACGGCCGTGCCGCGAACATGGACTCCTGGGCGCGTCGGAGCTTCGCCGCGGAGACCATCTTGAGGGCCTTTGTGATCTGCTGCGTGTTCTTGACGCTGCGGATCCGTCTACGGATGTCTATGAGCGCGGGCATGCTCTATTCCCTGATCGCGTAACCGCTACGCCTTCGCCTGGAAGAGATCGGCGAACTCGACGAGGACGGCCTTCACCCGTTCGGTGAGTTCTTTCGTGAGTTCCTTCTTCTCCGCGATCTCTTTGAGGAGACCGGGGTGCCGGCCATCGAGATGGGCGTGGAGCTCCTTCTCATACCGGCGAACCTCGCTCACCGCGTATCCGTCGAGATAGCCGTTGATGCCGGCGAACATGCCGACCACCTGCTTTTCCATGGAGAGCGGGGAATACTGGTCCTGCTTGAGGAACTCGGTCATGCGCTGGCCGCGAGCCAGAGTGTTCTGGGTGCTCTTGTCGAGGTCGGAGGCGAACATCGCGAAAGCCGCGAGTTCGCGATACTGTGCGAGGTCGAGGCGGAGGCGGCCGGCCACCGTTTTCATGGCCTTCACCTGAGCCGAGCCTCCGACGCGGGAGACCGAGTTGCCGACGTTGATCGCGGGCCGGATGCCGGAGTTGAAGAGGTCGGCTTCGAGGAAGATCTGGCCGTCCGTGATCGAGATGACGTTGGTCGGGATGTAGGCCGAAATGTCGCCGGCCTGGGTCTCGATGATGGGGATCGCGGTGAGGCTGCCCCCGCCCATCTTGTTGGAGAGCTTGGAGGCGCGCTCGAGCAGGCGGCTGTGGAGATAGAAGACGTCGCCCGGATACGCTTCGCGGCCGGGCGGACGGCGCAGGATCAGCGAGATCTCGCGGTAGGCCGCGGCGTGCTTCGAGAGGTCGTCGTAGATGCAGAGAGCGTGCTGGCCGTTATCGCGGAAGTACTCGCCCATCGCGGTGCCCGAGTAGGGGGCGAGGTAGAGGAAGGGGGCAGGGTCGGACGCGGTCGCGGCAACCACGATGGTGTGATCCATGGCGCCGAAGTCTTCGAGCGTCTTCACAACCTGCGCGACCGTCGACCGTTTCTGGCCGATGGCGACGTAGATGCAGATGACGCCTTTGCCCTTCTGGTTGATGATGGTGTCGATGGCAACCGCGGTCTTCCCGGTCTGGCGGTCGCCGATGACGAGTTCGCGCTGACCGCGGCCGATGTTGACCATCGAGTCGATGGCCTTGATGCCGGTCTCGAGCGGCTCGCGGACGGGCTGGCGGTCGACCACGCCGGGAGCGATGACTTCGACTTCGCCGAAACGGGTGGTGGGAATGGCGCCTTTTCCGTCGATGGGTTCGCCGATCGCGTTCACGACCCGGCCGACGAGCTCCGGACCGACCGGGATCGACATGATGCGCGCGGTGCGGCGGACTTCGTCGCCTTCCCGGATGAGTGTGTAGTCGCCGAGAAGAACCGCGCCAACCGAGTCCTCTTCAAGGTTGAGGGCCATGCCTTTGACGCCGTGGGGGAGGTCCAGCAGTTCTCCGGCCATGCAGTTGGTAAGGCCGTGGATCCGCGCGATCCCGTCACCGACGGAAAGGACGGTTCCGATTTCGGCGGTGTCCGTGCCTGCGGAGAAACCCGCGAGCTGCTGCTTGAGAACTTTGGTGATTTCTTCGGCTCGAATTTCCATTTGGGCTTCTTCGATTTTCCTGGGGGTTTTGGGAAAGAGACTTCGGGGATCTTTGGCGGATCTTCTTGCCGGGGCTAAAGAAGACGCTGGCGGAGCGCCTTGAGGCGGGCTTTGACCGTTCCGTCGAACAAGTGACCGTCGACTTCAACCTTGAGGCCCCCGACGAGCGAGGCGTCGGTCGTGGTTTCGATCTCCACCTTGCCGGAGACGGCGGTCTCGAGGGCGCGCCGCACGCGTTCGATCTCATCCGCGTCGAGAGGCATGGCCGCGATCACCTTCGCAACATGAACGTTGTTGCGTGCGTTCCATTCGTCGCGGTATCGACGGACGATCTCGTCGGTGAGGTCCACCCTCGCCGAATCGATCAGCATGTCGAACAAACGGGGGAGCGGCGCGGTAAGGCCGGAGAAGACGCCGGCGAAAATCGCCCTCTTGGCGGTGGCGGGCACGGCCGGGTTCACAAGCGCTTCCATAAGTGCGGGGTTCGCCCTGAACGCGCCGCCTATGGCCAGAAGTTCGTCGCGGACCGCCAGTGAATCGGTCGCGGTTTCGATAATGGCCCGGGCATAACGCCTGGCGGATTGAATGTCGTTCAAGCTTTGGAATGCAGTTTTTTAGGGACCCGTCGCGCAAGGGCTGGGGTTCGTTGAGCTTTGGGGGCGCGGATTCGACGCATCCCCGGGGTGGTCCTTTACCAGTGGGACTTTGGGGCGTCAGGATATCACGCGATAAGGGTGATTTTCCCCGGTTTTGCCGCGTTCACCCGTCCGATGGCGCGGGCGTCCCGGAGTTCGAGCAGGAGGCCCCGGGCCCGGTCTGCGGGGAGGGAGAGGAGCAGACCTCCGGAGGTCTGGGGGTCGAAGGCGAGGGTGACGCGAGCGGGATCGGGCGCCCCCGCGATTTCGACGAGCGCAGCGTACTGCTTGCGGTTCGACTTGAGGCCTCCCGCCTGGTTCTCCTCGGCAAGCTCCAGAGCGCCTTCGAGGAGCGGTAGTTCGGCGAGATCGATCTCGAGACCGACCCGGCTTTCGCGAGCCAGACCCAGGGCATGACCCACGAGTCCAAAGCCGGTGATGTCGGTCGCGGCGCTCGCGTTGTACCGTCGGGCCAGTTCGGCGGGGATCCTGTTCAGGCGGGCCATGCTGACCCCCGAGGCGCGAACGGATTCTTCGCGGGCCCGGCCATTCTTCTGCGCGGTGGCAATGACCCCCGTCCCGAGGGGCTTGGTCAGAACAAGCAGATCCCCGGGGCGGGCGCCCGCGTTGGTGAGGAGCGCGTCCTCCTCAACCAGACCCGTGATCGCGTATCCAAACTTGATCTCGGGATCCCGAACGGTATGTCCGCCCAGCAGCGCACATCCGGCCTCCTTCAATTTCGCGGCGCCCCCCCTGAAGATGGCGGCCGCCCACTCTGGCGGAAAGTCCTTGTCCGGGATCGCGGCTATGGAGAGAGCGGTTATGGGACGGCCGCCCATCGCGTAGACGTCGGAGAGGGCGTTGGCGGCGGCGATCGCCCCGTACTCCTCCGGGTCGTCGACCACCGGCGTGAAGAAGTCGACGGTCTGAACCAGAAGCGATCCGTCGTCGAGGCGATAGACGCCCGCGTCGTCGCCGGTGCGGTAGTCGACGAGAACCCGGGGGTCGCTGGTTCGGGGTAGTTCGCCCAGGACCTGGGCGAGTTCGGCGGGGCCGAGCTTGCTCGCTCAACCCGCACTCCTGACCCGTTCGGTGAGCCTCAGAATCCGCGCGCGCTCGTCGGTCATGCTTGTATAGTTTGTTGTACTAAACCTGCTTGGTGCCCACGTCGGTCTGTCCGGCCAGGCTTGCGCCCTCTTCCACGACCAGGCGCGGCGCGTCGAGCGTCGCCTCCACCCGGGCCCCGGACAGGATCTCGATGCGGTCGCGCGCATGAACGTGCCCGCGCACCCGACCGCGAATGGAGACCACGCCGCAGTCGATCTCCGCCTCCACGAAACCGTGCTCCCCGATCACGAGCATGTGGTCGGAGACGATTCTGCCCCGGACCGTGCCGTCGATCCTGAACGTGTCCCGGAAGCGAAGCTCACCGACAAACTCCGTCCCCTGATCGATGAAGCCGTTCAGGTTCTCGGAAAAGAAGGACGGGCGCGACATATCGCGGTCAGCCTCTCACGATCCAGAGATAGAGGCGGTTGAGCTCCGCTTCGTTCTCGAAGGCGATGCGGATTTCTCCCTTGCCGCGCTTCCGTTGGATCTCCACCCGGGCTCCCAGTTTCGCGCGGAGTTTCTCCTCCGCGGCCCGCGTGTTCGGATCCGCCTTCTTGACTTTGTGCGTCTTCGGATTCCGAATCGCCTGCACACGCGCTTCAACCTGTCTCACCGACAGGCCCTGCTTGATCGCCAGTTCGGCGAGGTTTCGGAGCGTCGCGGAATCCTCGATCGGGAGAAGGGCGCGGGCGTGGCCCGCGGAGAGGGTTCCGCGCTGCAGCTCTTCCCTGACCTCGGCGGGAAGCCGGAGCAGGCGAAGGGTGTTGGCTATGGTCGCGCGATCCTTTCCGACCTTGCCCGCGAGGGCCTCCTGGGTCAAACCGAGCTCGTCCTGCAGTCGTCGCAGGGCCTGCGCCTCTTCGATCGGGGTGAGCTCCTCTCGTTGAATGTTCTCAACGAGGGCGAACTCGAGCACCCGATCATCGGCGACGGTTCTCACCACCGCCGGTATCGTGGACAGCCCCAGTCGCTCCGCCGCCCGGAACCGCCGTTCTCCTGCGATGATCTGATAGCGACCGTTGGCGACCGGGCGGACCAGGATGGGCTGAACAATGCCGCTCTCTTGTATGGATCTCGAGAGCTGCTCGAGGGCCTCCGGTCGGATGCTCGTTCTGGGCTGGGCCGGATTGGGGTCAATGAGAGAGATGGGAACGAGGGACTCCGTCCCGGCGCCTCGCGGGGGGGCGGCGGGCGGAGGCGTGGGCGCCTGCGGAATGAGGGCCGACAGGCCGCGACCGAGGGCCATTCTCTTGACGCTCATCGCACCGCCTCCTTCGCTCGTCGATCGAGGACCTCGCGAGCGAGACCAAGATACGACTCGCACGCTTTTGATTTGATGTCGTAGAGCAGGACCGGCTTTCCAAAGCTCGGGGCCTCGGCGAGACGGATGCTGCGGGGAATGGTGGTTCGAAACACCTGATCCCCGAAGTGAGACCGGACGTCCGCGGCGACCTGTTGAGAGAGGTTGGTTCGTTCGTCGGCCATGGTCAGGAGGACCCCTTCGAGCGCCACTTCGGGGTTCAAAGCGGCGCGAATGCGTTCGAGCGTTCCAAGGAAAGCGCCCAGGCCTTCGAGGGCGAAATACTCGCACTGAATCGGGACCAGCACCGCGTCGGCTGCCGTGAGGGCGTTCACCGCCAGCAGGCCCAGGCTGGGCGGGGTGTCGAGAATTATGAAATCGAAGTGGGGCCGAAGGGTCTCGATCGCGGCGCGAAGCCGGAACTCTCTGGACTCTCCCGCGGCCAATTCGACTTCCAGCCCCGCGAGGTCAGGATCGGAGGGCACCACCTTGAGGAACTGGATCTGGGTCTCCAGGGGCGGGGGGAGCGGCGCGGCCGAAAGAAGGGACTCGTACAGCCCGTGGGCTTTCTCGAGCCCAAAGCCCGATGTCAGGTTCCCCTGGGGGTCCAGATCCACGGCAAGAACCCGTTTCTCTGCTACCGCGAGGCTGGCGGCGAGGTTGATGGCGGTTGTGGTCTTTCCAACCCCGCCCTTCTGGTTTGCTATCGCGATGACCCGGGCCATGTGTAAGCCCAGAATATCACTCCGTTTCTCGGGTGGTTTCACGTGAAACATTGCCGCTGGACCCGGGCTCCGCCTGGGAGCGCCAGCGCTTCCGCCCCCTCGAGGTCCGGGCCACCGAACACGAGGACACAGCCGCCCGGTTCCAACAGGGGGCGGAGTCGGGCCGGCTCAAGACCGACCGCCCGCATGGTAATCGTGGCGGCGAGATCGCCGTGGTAAGCGTCGCTGCGCTCTCTGAGCGCGGTGGTGTTCCCGAGGCCCATTTCCCGCGCCGCTTCTCGCAGGAAGGCCCAACGTTTGGCTCGGGGCTCGAGCAGGGTGAACCGGAGATCGGGGCGGAGGACCGCGAGAATCAGCGCCGGGGAGCCGTTTCCTGAACCAACATCGATAACGTGGCCCTGGAGCAGCTTCTCCGCGCCCAGGACCGGGACCACGAGTGTGTCAAGCGCTGACTCCCGTGTCGCGGCGGCGGTCAGGTTGATCTTGGGGGCCCACCGCAGCAGGCAATCGAGGTATCGGTCGATCTTCTGGCGGGCCGGGCCTTCCGAAACCGGGGCCTGATCGGAAGACACGATTGTGGGGACCCCTATCGGTCAGGCGGCCGGTTTGCTCTTGGGAAACAGGTCGGGCCAGAAATACATGGCCAGGCCCTGCTGGACCATCGCCGCGACGTTGGAGATAAACCAATAGAGGTTCAGGCCGGCGGGCGCCCAGGCGAACATGCCCGAGAAAATGATGGGCATCAGAAGCATCATCCGTTGTTGCGCCGGATCCATGGCGGGCGCCGGCATCAACCTCTGCATCGCGATCATCGACAGACCGGAAAGGAGCGGTGTGATGAACAGAGGATCCTTGAGGCTCAGGTCCGGTATCCAGAGGAACGGCGCCCCCTTGAGGTCGACCGAGATATCGAGCATTCGGTAGAAGGCAAAGAGGAACGGCATGGTGAGCAGCGTCGGCAGACACCCGGCCGCCGTCTGTTTGACCATGTCGATGCCGTTCTTCGCGTAAACATCCGCGATCTCCTGCTGCATCTGCTGGCGTTTCGGATCGGTGAGGGAGAGGCGTTTGTATCGTTCCTGGACCGCGCGGATCTGCGGACCGACCTTCGCCATCTTCGCCGAGGAGAGGATGGCATAGTGTCGCAGTGGGGCGAGGGCCAGAGAGATAGCGATCGTGAGCAGGACGATGGCGACGCCGTAATTACCTACCCTGGCATTGACCGCCCGCAGCGCCCGGGTGAGGGGAACAACGATGGGCCCGATCCAGCTGCCGACGGGAACCACGCGTTCTAACCCTAGCCCGAGGGATTGGAGGCGGTCGTGGTCTTTTGCGTCAATCGCCAGCAGAAACGGCGTGCCCACCAGCACGTGGACGTTCGATTCCTTCTCGTGCGTGGTGACGCCGAGCGTGGCGTCAAAGCTCGCTCCTCCTTCCTTGGTCACGACCGCGACGAAATATTTGTTCTCTATGCCAAGCACACTGGCGCGGGTTGGCCTCGACTCGGCGAGTGCTCCGGGAGCAAGGCGGATCTCGTTTCCCTGGTCATCGATGGCGACGACCTGTGGTGGAATGTAGCCTTGAAGGCTCTTCTCCTCGTCCGTCGCCTGGCCGAAGCCGGGACCTAGAAATACCTGTGCGGGGACGGGGGCGCCGTTCAACTTGACGTCGACCTCCACCAGGAACGCCCGGCCCTCTTTGATGGTTCGAATCGTCTTGCTGGCTTCGACCGAGCCGTCCGAGAAGTCGAACCGCGCCCCACGTTCGGCCCCCTGCGTCAGGTCCGTTACTCGGAAGGGCGCGTCCCGGAGTCGAGCGTCGATGTCTGCCTTCCCGGTCACCAGATCCAATGGGCCGGGGATCGGGTTACCGCCGGGATGGGCTTCGACCGCTTTGCCCCGGGGGTCCTTGTAGCGGTTGAGTTTCCAGGAAAGCAGTCGGGCGCCCTTTGAACTGAAGGCGATTTCGGCGTCGGCGGCGGCGATCTCGACACGCCTCTCCTCGCCGCTGATGGCAGGAACGCTCGGCAGGGGCGTCGGCGGAGCCATGACGGGTGCGGGGCGATCGGGGGTCCTGGCGAGGTCGACCGTCTTCGTTTCCGCGAGGGGCGGGGCGGGTGTAGCGGTCGAGAGCACGGGCCCCTGGCCCTCCGCGGGCTGGGGGTAGCGCGAATTCGTCCACATCCTAAAACCAAGCAGAACCGCGAACGAGAGCGCGAACGCCAGGATCAAACGTCTTTCTTCCATTGGTTTCTTTCTTCCCGATTCTCTGGGTTGGTCTCAGGTCCGATCGATCACTTCGGGGACGGGATCGAATCCCTGGCCGCCGAAGGGTCGACACCTGAGAATACGCCGCATGGCAAGATAGACCCCATATCTGCCGTGTCTAACGAGGGCCTCCCGGGCGAACTGACTGCATGTCGGGTGGAATCTGCAACTTCCTGTAAACAGTGGAGATAGGATCGACTTATAGGCGTCAATGCCGAAGATCAAGACGCCAACCGCGGCGCTTTCCAGCGTTGATCGCTTTCGAGAGGGCATCGGCGAGCGCGTTTGCTACCTGGTCGGCGGAAAGGGCTGCAAACCCGGGTTTGAGATTGACCACGATGTCATAAGGCGCCGACCCTCGGTACGTCTGTCTGTAGTATTCGCGAACCATCCGGCGGCCGCGATTTCGTTGAACCGAGCCGCCGACCCTTGTCGAAGCGGAAATTCCAATTCTCCCCGGTCCGCCCGCGGGAATGATCGCTACGCTGACGACGCCGGTGGCTCCGCGAGAGCCGTCCTTAATGATGGCCGCGAACTCATCCCCCGTGAGAACCCGTCGTTCCCGACCGAATCGAGCCCCGGGGCGCGTCTGGCGCGGGCTCTTCGGGGTTTGGGGGTTGGGCTTCGTCAGGCGCCCAGACGCTGGCGTCCCTTGGCCCGCCGTCTCTTGATCACGAGTCTTCCGCCCCGCGATCTCATGCGGACAAGAAATCCGTGCGTCCTTCTTCTGCGGCGATTGTTTGGCTGAAACGTTCTCTTCACTGTTTTATCGAGTCCTTGCGAAAAGTTAGAACCTGCAATGTTATCCACTATTGAGGCTTGCGTCAAAACAGGGCCGCCACGGCGCCGCCGCGCCCACGTTCGGCGTGTTATGGTTACCCTCCTCTCGCGAGGCAAAACTTCTTGCCCTGAGCTTGCTCTCCCGGCTCTCTTGCCCGGCTCTCTTGGTTGATGCGGTAACCCCACTCTTGACGATGCGCTTTGGTTTCTAGTCGATGACCGTTTGGGATCGAGTCCTGGATCTTGTGGAGAAGGAGGGTCGCGTGAGCTCTCACTCCTTCGTCACCTGGTTCCGGCCCACGGCATTCCGCGCCTTCGACGGCACGGTCCTTTCCATCACGGTTCCAAGCGCCCCTTTCCGTGACTGGTTCTTGAAGAACTACTCGAGTCTGGTGGCGGAGATGCTTTCAAGCCTCGGTCATGCCGGCGTGAAACTTCACTGCGATGTGGAGGCCTTTGGGGGCGAGTCTTTACCGGTGATCGAAGCGTCTTCCCTGAACCCGAAGTACACCTTCGAGACCTTTGTGGTGGGTGCCTCTAATCAGATGGCCCATGCCGCGGCAAAGGCAGTGGCTGAGGTGCCGTCAAAGTCCTACAATCCGCTGTTCATCTATGGCGGTGTCGGTCTGGGGAAAACCCACCTGCTCCAGGCCATCGGCCACTATCTGCTCAAGAGGAACCCCCGACTCGCTCTGACCTACGTATCGAGCGAACACTTCGTCAATGAAGTGGTCTCCGCTATCCGGTACGAACGCATCCTCCCTTTCCGGCAGCGCTACCGAGCGATTGATGTCCTGATCATCGATGACATCCAGTTCCTCTCCAACAAGGAGCGGTCGCAGGAAGAGTTCTTTCATCTGTTCAACACTCTCTACGAGGCGGGAAAACAGGTCGTCATCTCCGCGGATGTTCCGCCAAAGATGCTGACCGGTGTCCACGAGCGGATGCAGAGCCGCTTTTCGTCTGGCATGTCGGCGGACGTCGGGCCGCCCGACATAGAAACCCGCGTGGTGATCCTTCAGCGCCTGGCCGCGGCCGAAGACATACTGCTCCCCGACAATGTGGGCCTTTTCGTCGCATCCAAGGTTCGTTCGAACATCCGCGAACTGGAAGGCGCTTTCAATCGCATCGTGGCCCACGCAAGTCTTCGCGGGGTCGAGATCGACATCGATGTCGCGCAGGCCGCGATGAAGGATCTGATGGACGCTCCGGAGAAGCGCCTCTCCATCGAAACCGTGCAGAAGTTCGTGGCGGATCACTACAAGGTGAAGATCTCCGATCTCAAGGCCAGGAACAATTCCCGGAGCGTCACCATCCCCCGCCAGGTGGCGATGTATCTGGCGAAACATCTGACCTCGTCGTCGTTGCCCGAAATCGGCAGGGGCTTTGGAGGCAAGCACCACTCAACGGTGATTCATTCCATCCGGAAGGTTGAAATGGATCGGAAGGCGGATCCCGATTTCGACAGGCTTCTCAACAGCCTTATTGCTTCTCTCAAATAGCCTTGAGTTCAACTCCGCATTTTTTCCACTTTTCATCCCCTGCCGGGTCCGGTGGAGGGTATTGCTGTGCCGCTTCAACGCACAGTTTCAAGGTTCTTATTCACAGAACAATCAACATCGTTTAGAATATCGTAACAAACTGAAAACAAAAGACATCTATCAGATTTTCTCTAGGACTGAACCGACTCTAGATACTTATCTATCTGTTCTCGTTCTCAAGTAGAAGAAGTAGAAGACATCCTCTCAGGAAATAGCTTCTTGGAAAGCAGGCCATGGAAATAACTGTTCGCCGTGAAGACCTCGTAAGGGATCTTCAAGTCATTCAGGGAATCGTCGACCGTAGAGGGGCGATAGCCATTCTTTCCAACGCACTGCTGGTGGCCTCGAACGAGTCGCTCGCTCTGTCCGCCACCGACCTGGATGTTTCGGTCAAGACCGTTTGTCCGGCTCGGGTCAAGAAGGCGGGAGCCACCACGCTGCCCGCGCGCAAGTTGCACGACATCATCAAGGCGCTGCCTTCAGGTTCCGACATCCTTCTCAAGGACGACGAGGAGGGCTTCGTGTCCGTCCAGAGTGAGAGGACGAACTACAAAGTATCTACTCTTCCAAAAGACGATTTTCCGACGCTTCCCGAGAGCAAGGGGGGGCTGGAAGTGGCCTTGCCCGGCGCGGTGATGGGCCGGTTGATCGCGAAGACCAGCTTTGCCATCACGGTAGAGGATGCCCGCTACTATCTGGGCGGAGCCCTTCTTATTCTGAGCGGCGAAACCGTGAGCATGGTGACCACCGATGGGCACCGCCTCTGTTTCGCCCGCGAGCGGGTGGAGGGAGCCAAGTTCAAGGACGAGCGGGTTCTCATACCCCGAAAAGCAATTCACGAATTGAAGCAGGTGACGGAGGGTGAGGAGACCGTTCACTTCTCCCGCACCGACAATCACCTGATTTTCAGAACACCGCGGAGAACCCTCACCAGCAAACTCGTCGAAGGCCAGTTTCCTGCGCACGAGAAGGTCATCGCGGCCAAGGGGCCGAAGGTGGGGGTCGTGAAGAGAGTGGAACTGCTCGACGCCTTGAGGCGGGTCAGCCTGCTGTCGACGGAGCGCTCACGCGCGATTCGACTAACCATGAAGCCGGACGAGATAGAACTCCATGCTTCTTCACCGGATCAAGGGGAGGCCGTCGAGACCTTTGCCGCCGAGTACAGCGGGGAACCCGTGGACATCGGCTTCAATGCCCAATACCTGATCGATTTTCTCTCCGTACTGACCGACGCCGAGGTCACGATCGAACTCAAGGACAGTGACGCCCAGGGGATTTTCTATCCTTCGAGCCAGAAGGATGGCGACACCATGCATCGCTACGTCCTGATGCCCATGAGGCTCTAAGGGGCTTCAACACCAAGCAGGATCGCGGCAAACAAAGGGCGCAACGGGCAGCCGGATGATTTCGGAAACAGCCCGCATCCGCTGAGGCCCAAAGAAGGACCCCACGCAAGGGGTCGCAAAGAACGGATTCAAGCACCACAGAATGATCGAAAAAACCGACGAGATCGCCTACGGCGCAGACACCATCAAGGTCCTCGAAGGCCTGGAAGCGGTTCGCGTTCGCCCGGCGATGTATATCGGATCCACAGGGGAAGCCGGCCTTCACCACCTCGTCTACGAGGTCGTGGACAACTCCGTCGACGAAGCCCTCGCGGGACATTGCGACACCGTTGAAGTCTTCATCCACATCAACAACGCAGTCACGGTGATCGACAACGGGCGCGGCATTCCCACCGGCCCCCATCCTTCCGGCCTCGGCGATACCGCCGAAGTGGTGCTGACGAAACTTCATGCCGGCGGCAAATTCGAGAAGAAGGCCTACCAAGTCTCGGGCGGCCTTCACGGCGTCGGCATCTCTGTCGTGAACGCGCTCTCCGAACGACTCGACCTGACGATCTGGCGCGAGGGCAAGACCTTCACCCAGAGTTACGAGCGCGGAGTGCCCGTCACCCCGGTCACCGAGGTCGGCCCCGCCGATCGCCGCGGCACGAAGGTCTCCTTCAAGCCTGACGGAACGATCTTCGAGACGACGCTCTTCTCCTTCGACACCCTGTCCCAGCGGCTCCGAGAACTCTCGTTCCTGAACCGCGGGATTCTGATCTCGCTCATCGACGAGCGGGACGGCAAAGCGCATCGGTTCCAGTACGAGGGCGGCATCGCGTCCTACGTCGAGCATCTCAACAAGAACAAGGCCGTCATCACCCCCGAGCCCGTGGAAGTGGGCGGGACCCGCGATGGCGTCATCGTCGAACTCGCGCTGCAGTGGAACGACGGATACGCCGAGAACATCCACAGTTTCGCCAACAACATCAACACCCACGATGGCGGCTCCCACCTCATCGGCTTCAAGAGCGCGCTCACCCGGACCCTCAACACTTACGCCCAGTCCAAGAACCAGCTCAAGGACGGGGAAGCGTTCCAGGGTGAAGACACCCGAGAGGGACTCTGCGCGGTCATCAGCGTCAAGGTTCCCAATCCCCAATTCGAGGGACAGACCAAGGGAAAACTCGGCAACTCCGAGGTCAAGGGCCTGGTCGAGAGCCTGGTCAACGAAAAGCTCGGCGCGTTCCTCGAAGAAAATCCCGGCCTCGCCAAACGGATCCTCCAGAAGTGCGTGGACGCGCTCCGCGCGCGCGAGGCGGCCCGAAAGGCCCGCGACCTCACCCGTCGCAAGGGTGCCCTCGACAGCGCCGGCCTGCCCGGCAAGCTCGCCGAGTGCCAGGAGCGCAATCCCGCGCTTTGCGAGTTGTACCTCGTCGAAGGCGAGTCGGCCGGCGGTTCGGCCAAGCAGGGACGCGACCGCGTGTTCCAGGCGATCCTGCCCCTCAAGGGCAAGATCCTGAACGTCGAGAAGGCCAGGCTCGACAAGACCCTCGCCTTCGAGGAAATCCGGAACATCATCGCCGCCCTTGGCACCGGGGTCGGCGCGGACGATTTCGATGTCACGAAGCTCCGCTATCACCGGATCATCCTGATGTGCGACGCCGACGTTGACGGCAGCCACATCCGCACGCTTCTGCTCACGTTCTTCTATCGCCAGATGAAGGAACTGATCGAACGCGGCCACCTCTTCATCGCCCAACCACCGCTCTACAAAGCGAAACACGGCAAGTCCGGCCGTTACCTCAAAGACGAGCACGCGCTCGACAGCCATCTCCTCGATCGGGCACTTGATGGCCGCACGATCTCGAACGCCTCCGGCGCCACCGTCGATCCCGCCAAGGTTCGCCGTTTCGTGGAACGCCTGACCGGCGTCGCCAAACTTCTCTCGAAGATCGAACGCCGCGGCATTTCGCGAAAGCTCGCCGACATCCTGGTGCGCCAGGGCGCCAAAGACACCGGCTTCTTCCAGGACAAAGCGGCGCTCCAGGTCGCGGTCCAACCCTACCGGGACGCGGGCGACGAGATCAGCGTCGAAGCCCTCGAAGGCGAGCCGGGTTACCAGATCGTGTACGAGGACAAGAGCGTTTCTCCACCCCGCCGCTCGACGGTCGGCGTCGAATTTCTTTCCTCTCCCGAATACAAGGCACTCTTCTCTGCCTTCGAAGACGTCAAGGAATTCGACCAGCCGCCCTTCGAAATCCACCAGGGAGCGAACACCGAGAAGGTCTTCGCGCGCGACGCCCTGGTGGCGAAGTTGATGGACGAGGGTCGCAAGGGCCTCCAGATCCAGCGTTACAAGGGTCTGGGCGAAATGAACCCCGAAGAGCTCTGGGAAACCACCATGGATCCCACCCAGCGGACCCTCGTGCAGGTGCGGCTTGAGGACGAGGAAGTCGCCGAAGTGATGTTCTCGACCCTCATGGGCGACGCCGTCGAACCCCGCCGCCTCTTCATCGAAGAGAACGCGCTCAACGTTCGCAACCTGGACGTCTAGA
>CAYNHK010000079.1:0-20392 GCA_964396875.1 uncultured Acidobacteriota bacterium
CGCGTCGGCCTTGCCCTTGATGATGAGGTCGAGCAGGTCGGGATACTCCTCGGGGGAATATTCGAGGTCGGCGTCCTGGACCACGATCACGTCCCCGGTCGCCTCCTTGATCCCGCGCCGCACCGCCGCGCCCTTCCCCTGGTTCTTCTCCTGGTGGAAGAGTTTGAAGCCCTTCGGGCCGGCGAGCCGGTCCAGAATCTCTCGCGAGCCGTCGGTGGAGGCATCGTTGACGATGATGACCTCCTTGCGGATCCCGGGCACCGCGATGACCCGGTCGATGATCTCCTCGACCGTGTTCTTCTCGTTGAAGACCGGGATGATGACCGAAAGGAGCGGGTCCGGGAGGGGGTTCGGTCGTCTCATCGGGTCGTACTGTATCCCTGAGGATGAGACTTCCGCCATTTCCACGCGGTTTCGACGATCTCGTCGATGGCCGTGATCGCGGGCTCGAAATCGAGAACGGTCCGCGACCGCATGGGCACGGCCACGAGGGCCTCCGGGTCGCCGGCGCGCCGCGGGCCGACCGAGTGCGGAACCTTCTTGCCGGTCACACGCTCGGTGGACTGGATCACTTCGCGCACCGAGGCGCCGCGGCCGGTGCCGAGGTTGATCGGCGTGAAGGGCGCTTCCGTGCGGTCGACGGCGTTGAGCGCCAGCGCGTGGGCCCGGGCGAGGTCGTCCACATGGATGTAATCGCGGAGGCAGGTTCCGTCGGGGGTCGCGTAGTCGTCGCCGAACACAGTGAGAGGTCCGCGCCGCCCTTCCGCCGCGTCGATGGCGAGGGGGATCAGATGCTCCTCGTGGCGATGGTCCTCGCCGAGCGACCCGTCGCGACGGGCGCCCGCCGCGTTGAAATACCGCAGGGCGATGGCCCGAAGCTGGCCGATGCGCGCGTAGGCTTCGAGCACCTGTTCGAATGCGCGCTTCGAAACCCCGTAGGGATTCACGGGCTCTTTCGGGTGATCCTCGTTGAGCGGTCCCTGGGGCGCCCCGTAGGTCGCGCAGGTGGAGCTGAAGATGAACCGCGTCACATCGGCCGCCTTGGCGGCGTCGAGAAGGACGAGGCCTTTGATGAGGTTGGTCTCGAAGTACGAGCGTGGATCCTTCATCGAGCCCGCGACGGAAAGGAGGCCCGCGAAATGGATGACCGCGTCCTGGCCCGCGAGCGCCGCCTTCATGGTCTCGAGGTCGCCGATGTCCCCGCGAACGAGCCGGGCCCCGCCTTGGACCGCTTCCTCGTGCCCGGCCGAGAAGTCGTCGATGACCGTGACCTGATGTCCCTGGGCCAGCAGTTCGGCGACCGTGTGGGAGCCGATGTACCCTGCCCCGCCCGTGACCGCGACCTTCAAACTATCGCCTGCCCACGCCCACGTACTCGAAGCCGAGCGCCTTCACCGTCTTCGGGTTGAAGATGTTTCGACCGTCGAAGATGAGGGGACGGCGCATGAGCGACTTCATCCGGCCGAAGTCGGGCTCGCGGAACTCGTTCCATTCGGTGGCGAGCAGGAGCGCGTCCGCGCCTTCGAGCGCCTCGTAGGCGGTCTTCGCCCAGTGGACCGAGATGGGGAGGGAGGTCTTCGCGTGATCCATGGCCTTGGGGTCGTAGGCCGAAACCGACGCGCCCTTCGCGAGCAGACCCTCGATGATGAAGAGGGCGGGGGCCTCGCGGATGTCGTCGGTGCGGGGCTTGAAGGCCACGCCCCAGACCGCGATCTTGCGACCGGAAAGTCCACCGAGCATGCTCTCCATCCGCGGCAGCATGATCGTCTTCTGCCGGGAGTTCACTCGCTCGACGGCGGCCACGATCTCCATCGGAGTGCCGTGTTCGCGGCTGGTGTGGTCGATGGCCTTCACGTCCTTCGGGAAGCACGAACCGCCGTAGCCCAGGCCCGGGAAGAGGAAGGCGGGGCCGATGCGCGAATCGGTGGCCATGCCCTTGCGGACCATCTCGACATCGGCGCCCGCCGCGTCGCACAGGTTGGCCACCTCGTTCATGAACGAGATGCGGAGCGCGAGCATCGCGTTCGACGCGTACTTCGTGAGTTCGGCGGAGACGTTGTCCATGACGAGGATGGGCTTGCCGGTGCGTACGAAGGGCTCGTACAACTCCCGCATCACCGCTTCAGCCGCGGGGTCCGAGGTACCGATGACCACCCGATCGGGCTTGAGGAAGTCATCGACCGCCGCGCCCTCCTTCAGGAACTCCGGGTTCGAAACGACGCTCACCGGATGTTTGGTCCGCGCCTCGATCGCCGCCCGGACCTTGGCCGCGGTCCCCACGGGCACCGTCGACTTGTTCACCACGATCTTCGGCCCGTTCATGGCGTCGGCGATCTGTTCGGCGACCTTGAGGACGTACTGGAGGTCGGCGGAGCCGTCCTCGTCCTGCGGTGTTCCGACCGCGATGAAGAGAACGTCGCATTCGCGCACCGCGACCGAGATGTCGGTCGTGAAGCGAAGACGACCTTCGGCGACGTTCTGGACCACGATCTCGGCGAGTCCGGGTTCGTAGATCGGAATCTGGCCGGCGAGGAGTGCCTTGATCTTGGCCTCGTCGATATCGACCCCGATGACGGCGTTGCCGTTCTCAGCGAAGCACGCAGCGGCGACGAGGCCGACATATCCCGTACCGACAACCCCGATTTTCATGCGGTCCCTGTTGTTCCTTGGTGGATTGGCTTCGTGGATGGCCGAGGGGCGCTGAGCCCACTCTCCTCGACCGCGGTCCGTGCCTGGCCTGCTTGAGGACGCGATGCCTTTTGAGGAATGCGGAGTTTAGCAAAGGCCCAGGCCGAGCGCTGTCGTCCCTTGGCCTTTCCTCCGGCCCACGTATAGCATCCGGGCTGATGAGAGTGGCGCTCGACGTTCGTCCGGCGCTTTCACGGCCCACGGGCGTGGGGGTCTACATTGGCGCGCTCGCGGCCTCGCTTCCGCGTCTCGATCCGGACTCCCGTTTTACTCTCTTCACCGCGTCCCTTCGGGAGCGTTGGGCTCATCCCCTGGCGGGCCCCAACGTTGACCTCGTCGACCGGCGCATTCCTGTTCGCGCGTTGAACCTCGCCTGGAACCGGATGTCCTGGCCGCCCATCGAGATGCTGTGCGGACGTGATTTCGATCTGGTGCACTCCCCCCATGCTCTGCTCACTCCCATGCGGAAGGCAAGACGGATCATCAGCATCCACGACTTGTTCTTCTTCAAGCACAAGGAGCTGACGGGGGGGGAGATCCGACGCGATTACGCGCCCCTGGTTCTTGACCACGCCCAACGCGCAGACGGGATAATTTGTCCCTCCGAGCACACCGCTCGTGAGGTCGCACAGCTTCTGAAGGTGCCGCGCGAACGAATTTGCGTGACGCCTTACGGTCTTGATGAGGCTTTTCGGCGCGAGCCGTCCGCCGGCCAGGTCGAGGGAGTGCTCCGCGACCTGAACGTCCCTCGCGGTTCCATCCTCTACGTGGGCAGCGAGGAGAAGCGGAAGAACCTCGAGGGTCTGATCCGCGCTCATGCGGCCCTGGCCGCCAGGGGTCCGGGGGTTCCGCCTCTCGTCCTCGTCGGCCCCGATGTCTCGCGGTCGACGGGGCCGAAGGGCCGCGCGCGCGTTGTTTCAACCGGGTACCTGCAGACCCACGAGATCCGCTGCCTGATGAGCGCATCCGCGTGCCTGGTGCTCGCGAGCTTTGAAGAGGGTTTCGGCTTCACCGTCGTCGAAGCGATGGCCTCGGGTCTTCCCGTCATCTGTTCAAGAGGGTCGTCCCTGAGCGAGGTCGCGGGATCGGCGGCAGAGTTCGTCGAGCCCCGCGATACGAGCGCCATCGTCAATGCTCTTGAGCTCGTGCTCACGAACAAAGACCGCGCCCACGAGCTTCGTTCCCTCGGGCTCGAGCAGAGCAAGCACTTCGACTGGAACCGGACCGCGGAGGCGACACTCGCGTTCTACCGGAAGATCCTTGGAACATGAGCGTGACGTCATCGCGCGAGCTGCGGATCGGCATCGATGGCCGCGAACTCGAGGGCAAACCCACCGGCGTGGGCCGCTACCTTCGCAGCCTGCTCCGCCGCGTCGTGCTCCAGGAACGGCATCAGTTCGTCATCTACAGCTCATCGCCGGTGGCGCTGCCCATCTCCTCGCGGCGCCTCGAGACGCGCGTTCTCCCCGGGGGACCACCGCTGATCTGGGAACAGCGGACGTTGCCCGTGGCGCTGCGCGCCGATCGAATCGACGTTCTGCTCTCGCCCGCCTATTCGTGCCCGCTCATGGGCTCGGTCCCGCGCGTCACCGCGATCCACGACCTGTCATTCTTCGCGCGCCCCGAGGAATTCGGCCTCGTGCATGGTCTGCGCCGCCGGGCCATGGCGCGCCTGTCGGCCCGGGTGTCGCGGTCCATCCTGGCGTGCTCGGTGTTCACAAAGGGCGAAATCAGCCGTCACCTCGGCGAAGCCGCCGCTGCGAAGACCGAGGTCGTCCTGCTTGGGCCGGACGACGATCTGCCGCTTGGTCTGGGCCGCGAGACCTGCCGAGCAGCGCTCGGTCTCGATGAGGGCGCCCCGTACATCCTCACCGTCGGCACGGTGCTGCGCCGCCGCAACGTGAGCACGCTCGTCCGCGCCGTGGCACGCCTTCGAGAGAAACATCCCGCGGTACGGCTCGGTGTCGTGGGCGAGAACCGTTCGCATCCGTTTGAAGACGTCAAGGCGCTCGCGGCGAGTCTCGGCTGCGCGGGTGCGGTGCAGGTTTCAGGTTTCGTCTCGGACGAACTCATCGCCTGCCACTACGCCGCGGCCGACGTGGCGGTCTTCCTTTCGGACTACGAGGGCTTCGGCCTTCCAACTCTCGAAGCGATGTCTCGCGGCGTGCCCACGCTCATCGCGAATCGCGGCAGCCTCAACGAGCTTTTCTCGAGTGGCGCGCTGGTTGTCGAGCCCGACGAGACATCGGTCGCGGTTGCGCTCTCGCGTGTCCTCTCCGACTCGGTGGCGAGCGCTGACCTGCGCGAAGCGGGCCGCGACGCAGCGAAGGACTTCTCGTGGGAAAGGGCCGCCGCACAGACCCTCGCCGTGCTGGAGAGGGCGGCATCATGACTGCGGCGCGGGTCACAGTCGTGGTCGTGTCCCATAACTCCGCCGACGTTCTCGGAGACTGTCTCGCCTCGATCGAACTGCACGCGGGTGGCCATCGCGCGATCGTGGTCGACAACGCGAGTTCTGATGGGGCGTTCGAACTCGCTCAGGCGGCCTCGTTCGTGACCGCCATCCGGGCCGAAGGCAACGAGGGGTTTTCGAAAGCCAACAACCGCGCGCTGCGCATGGTCGAGACGGAGTTCGCCCTCATCCTCAATCCCGACGCCCGTCTGACTTCGTCCACGATCCCGCAATTGCTCGCCGCCGCCGATCGGCATCCGGAGGCCGCCGCCCTCGGGCCGAAGACGGTCTACGGAGACGGACGTCCGCAGGTGAGCTTCGGGCCGGACCTCAGCCCGCTCACGGAATCCCGGCAGAGAAAACTTGTTAGGGGCGTGAAGACGGGAGATCCCCAGGCGCTCGAAGCGTGGCGCATCGCTACGCAGGAGGAACACGAGGTCGACTGGATCTCGGGCTCCTGCATGCTGCTCAGGATGTCCGCGGCCCGCGCCATCGGCTTGTTCGATGAGCGCTACTTTCTCTACGAAGAGGACGCCGACCTCTGCCTGCGTCTCCGTAAGGCCGGGGGCAAGGTTCGTTTCGTTCCCCAGGCCGTCGTCCTCCACGAGCTCGGTACGAGTATGGCGAAGGCATCGAGGCGTGCCCGCGACGCCTACGACGAGAGCCACCGCCTCTACTACCGGCTCCACCGCCCAGCCTGGGAGCAAGCGCTCCTCGCGGTACTGATCGCGACCCGCAGAATCCTCGGCCGGGACTAGTCCCTCCCGAACCCGAACCCGAATCCGAACCCGTCAGTCATTGCGACGAAGCCATAGAGAAGCAGCTGAGGAAGCAACCTCGTGGCCCCAGGGTCCGCCAGCCCCTCCGTCATTGCGAAGGCCCATTCGTTCCGGCGTTGGTCTGAAGCAATCTCGTGACGGGAAGCCCTCGCCAAAAGCTCCGCGCGTCTCTCACAAACTCCACGGGCGGTCACGCCGGCTGCAGGCTACGGCGGGGTTGGCGTCAAGGTGGATTCGCTGGTTCCGAACCATCGCGGCCCATGGGTTGAGGCCGCGATGGTCGCGGTCCGAAACGAATGGAGATCATCATGAATGCCAACCCCGCCTTCGCTGCAGCCGTCGCGCCCGCCCTTGATGCGTCTAAAACCCGCGCGGCCGAACCCACTCGGGATCGGGATCGGGTTCAGGCTCGGGATCGGGCCGTCGTTACCACTCTCGAAACCTTCGACGCCTATCGCGTATCGCTTGACTCGTGCCGTGCCTGCGCTCCCATCACCTCGACGCTCACCGCGATTCTCAGGGATCAGTTGCTCCGCGCATCGTCATCAGTGGTTCTCAACATCGCGGAGGGCTTCGGGTCCCCCTCGCGCGGCGTGAAGCGACGCCACTACGAAATCGCACGCGGCAGCGCGGTGGAGTGCATCGCCGTGCTTGACCTCGCATCGGCGCTCGGAGTCGTGGACGGATCCGCCAACGGACTCACGACGGCGCGAACACTGTTCACACGGGTCGCGATGATGCTCTCGAAGCTGGAGGCCCGGTTTCGATAGCCGTGCGACGGCGCCGCGGCTACGAGCTATCGCTCAGCCATCTCCTTTGCTGGCTGCGGCGTCCAAGTCCCGACACTTCGATATCCTGACGGGCATGACGGTCGATGACTCGGCAGCCGGCCTCCGCATGGTGGCGTTTTTCCCATGGCTACGGCTCACTGCCGCGGTTGCAGCCGACGACTTCACTCTGGTGCCCTATTCTGTTCGCGAGCAGACCCAGACGCCGACGGAATTCGACCTGACGTTCCGCAACGTCCTCAGCCAGTTCTCGCAGTACGTACGCCTTGGTGAACCGCCAACACCATTAGAGGACTGCACCATCCTCGTACTTAAGGGAACGCAGCCCGGAGAACCCTTCACCGAACCGCAGATGATAGTGATGGGCGAGCTGGTCGAGGCGGTCGCGTTCGCGGGCTTGGCGCATCGCGAGTTTCACCAGGCGCATGGTCGCTACTGCAGCTACGCCCAGTTCCAACTCATCATCCAATCCTTCAAAGGTGCGCCTGCCGCGACTTGGGTGACGCGCAGGCGACGGGATGGATACATCAACGCGCTGATTTCGAAGGGCACGGTTCATGTCAGGCCTCAAGAAACGGAGTCCCTCACCGTATCGCTCGACGAGACCCTCCTGAACGCCATTCTGCGGGCTCGATCAACGGCCGACGACTGGCCCCGCCTCTTTGAAGCGATCGTTCAGTTCAATGCTGCGAACTCGGATGCAGGGAGGGTGCCGCCTTTCTTTGAAGTCGTCGCATCACTTGGAAGCCTTGGCCGATGTCTCGCTCTCTCTTGGAAAGACCGAGAGAACGAATGGGTGAATGCGTTCGAGAAGAGGTTTAAGGCCAGGATCCCAAGTTCCCCGGCGTCGAATCAGTTCGGCCACGCCACCCCAGACGACTCGGTGAGAATGCACTGGCTCCGTCAGTTCTATCGGACTCGAAACAAATACGCCCATGGCGGAATCAACGCCGCCAATACGGATTGGACTACCGAAGACCACCTCCTGATAGCGGCGAGCGTCGTACCGTTGGCGATGAAGTTCAACCTGATAGACCTCGCCGACTATCAGTGGACCGAGGATGACAATATTCTTGTGGACGCACTTGAACGTCGGATTCTCTCCGTTCGTTCGGCCGCGCCGGTAGTCGACCCAGAAGAAGGCCATCCTTGGGCAGGCGCGGCCTTCGACGCCGTCGCAGAGGTGGCTGCACAGCGATTGGAGGCTGTACTCCTGCAGACAACGAACGCCGAGGAGGAAGAGCTCAGCCCTTCTCCCCGGCAGATTCGGTCCGATCCTTGACAGCTCCCTTGCGACCCCAATCCGCGCCGACTGGGCCTGCGAGGGCCCCGCGAGTGGCTCTCCGCGAGTAGATCTCTTTCGGGTACCATCGCCAACATGACGGCAAGCAGCCGGGGCTGACGCTCGATTTCGCGACCATTCTCATGAGCTGGCCAACGCAAACCGCATCGGGAGCCCCAAGCGACGACACACGGATGCCTGGGGCTGCCTACCAGTCTCGTCTGGAGGAGAGCACGCGGTTGGCCGGGGTCGGGTACCAGTCGCGGCTGGCCAACACGGAGGAAGAGGCCTCCCCCGAGCGCTACGCGATCGGGGATGTCATCGACGGCCGCTATGAGGTGCTCGCGATCCACCGTGGCACGATGGGCGTCGTCTACGGGACGTTCGACCGTGAGACAGGGCTTCCGCGAGCGTTAAAGGGCTTGCAGCGCCGCTTCGACGCCAACACGATGATGCGCGACCTCTTTACGGCTGAGGCAACGACATGGGTCAGGCTTGAGAAGCACCCCTTCATAGTCCGCGCCCACCTCGTGAGGCGATTCGACGACCAGCCCTACGTGATCACGGAGTACATCCGGGGCCAGGAAGGCATGGCGGGTGACCTGCGGGGCTGGCTCGGGCATCCGCGGCTCACGTTACCGGTGGGGGCGGAGATGGCGCTTCAGATCGCGCAGGGAATGCAGCACGCCACGAGAAGGGTGCCCTGTCTCGTCCATCGCGACCTCAAGCCCGCGAACATCTTGGTCGATGATCGGATGCGCGCCATGGTCACGGATTTCGGCTTGGCGCATGCCGCCGAGGCCGACGCCGGGACCCCGGCCTACATGGCACCCGAGCAGTGGCGCCGTGAGGAGTTGGACCAGCGGGCCGATCTTTACGCCTTCGGGTGCATTCTCCATGAGATCCTCACCGGGCGGAGGCTCTTCGCCGCGGTCAGCATCAACGACTGGCGGACCGCCCATCTTTCCTACCTGCCGGTGTCGCCTCGGGTTCTCAAGCCAGACTTGCCCGCGACACTCGATGATCTGGTTCGTCGTTGCCTTTCCAAGGAGATCGCTGCGCGTCCTGCCGACTGGGATGAGGTCGTAAGCGTTTGCGCTCGCGCCTTCCATGAGGTGACCGGGCAACCTGCAGTCCTCAGCTTCTCCGCCTACGAACTCACTGCGGACGAGCTATTGATGGCTGCCTCCTCGCTGGGGATACTCGGAAAGCACCAAGAGGCGTTGGACGTTTGCGACCGCGCCCTTCAGGTCCACCCGCGCAGCTTAACCGCTTGGGCCCTCAAGGGGCTCGCGCTCGAGGACCTCAAGCGCCACGCCGACGCCGTCGCCTGTTACGACCGCGCCCTCGAAATCGAACCACGCGTCAGCGCATTGTGGCGAAACAAGGGCCGCGCGCTTCACAAGCTAGAGCGCTACGCCGAGGCCATCACTTGCTACGCCCGCGCTATCGAGATCGATCCTCTTGACACGACCGCCTGGTACAAGAAGGGCAACGCGCTCAACAAGCTCCGGAACATCCAAGAGGCAATCGCCTGCTACGACCGCACCCTCGAGATTGACCCCCGCAACACCTCCGCCTGGCGAAACAAGGGCTTCACCCTGCATACGCTCAAGCGCTACAACGAGGCCATCGCCTGCTACGACTTCGCGATCGAGATCGATCCCCGCGACACCTGCGCCTTCGGGTACAAGGGCAACACCCTTCAAGCACTCAAGCGCTACGAGGAAGCCATCGCCTGCTACGACGGCGCCATTGAGATCAACCCGCGTGACACCTCCGCTTGGCGAAACAAGGCCGATACGCTCAAGACTCTAAAGCGCTACAACGAGGCCCTCGTCTGCTACGACCGTACCCTTGAGATCGATCCCCGGGACCTCTCGGCTTGGCGAAACAAGGGCCGCGCTTTGGATGCCCTTGAGCGCCACGAGGAAGCCATCACCTGCTACGACCGCGCCATCGAAATCGACCCACGCAACACCTTGACCTGGGGAATCAAGGGCTTCACCCTAGCCGCCCTTAAGCGCTACAAGGAGGCCATCGCCTGCTACGACCGCGCCATCGAGAACCCCGAGAACGCGTGGATGATCGAGCTGCGCAATGCTGCGCAGAAGGCGCTAACTGGTCAGCCCGGTCGCTCGTCGTGCTGACCAATCCGCGATCGGCACTTGGTCCGGAGACCAGCGAGGAGGCCCGGCGTCTTCAGCATGCTCACCTCGGTGTCGAGCATCTTTTTATCGGATTGATCCGACAGTCAGGCGGACCCGGCGACCGCCTGCTCCGCGGTCTCGGTCTCGATGCAGAGCGTGTGCGCGACGCGATACGCGCCGAGGCTGGATCTGGCAAGGGCTCAGGCGCTGGCGAACTGCCTTTGACGCCTCGCCTTCTTGCGGTGCTGGAGGGGGCCGGAACCAGTGGTCAAGGCGCGCAGCCAACGGAGCAGGATCTTCTCCGCGCCATCGTCGCCGAGGGCGAGAGCCTGCCTGTACGCTACCTGGCGTCCCTGGGGCACGCACCGGCACTGGTACTCGCCAGGCTGGCTTCGGACGCCGATCCTCAGGCTGCCGAAGGAACGCGACTGGGCACGGCAGATTCCGGTATCGACAGCACGCGGGTTGCTTCCGCAGCCGTGCCAGCCCCGCCGCCTCGGCTCTCCTCCCCGGCCCCGACGGCCCACCCCGGACCTCCCATCACGCCCCGCACCGAGGTTCCAACGACGCTGCCCACACCCACCCTCGATCAGTTCGGCCGAGACCTCTCGAAGCTGGCACGTTTGGGCAGGCTCGCTGAAGCGATCGGCCGCGAGGACGAGATCGAGCAGACGATCACGATTCTCGCTCGTACACAGAAGTCGAATCCCTTGCTGCTCGGCGAGGCCGGCGTCGGCAAGACCGCGATCGTCGAGGGGATCGCATGGCGAATCGCCAGCGCAGACGTGCCGACCACCCTACGCGGCAAACGGATCATCGAACTCGACATGGGGAGCCTGACCGCCGGAACCACACTACGTGGACAGTTCGAGGAGCGGATGAGGCAGGTCGTCCAGGAGGCATCCGGCGCGCCTGAGGTGATCCTCTTCATCGATGAGGTCCACACGGTGGTGGGCGCGGGAAGTGGAGCCGGCAGCGGCAACGACGCGGCACAGATGCTCAAGCCCGCCCTGGCCCGCGGCGATATTTCATGCATCGCCGCTACCACCCATGACGAGTACTCCCGCTACATTCGCAAAGACCCGGCGCTGGAGCGACGGTTCTCGCCAGTCACCATCAAGGAGATGACGGCGGCGGCGACTCGCTCTGTACTCGAGAAGGTCGCGGTGCGGATCGTGGAAAAGCAGAAGGCCCAAGGTCATGAGATCTCGATCGCACCTGGTGCGTTGGCCGCGGCTGTGGCCTTGACGGACAAGTACGTGAAGGACCGGAACCAGCCGGACAAGAGCATCGACGCAATCGACCTGGCTTGCGCGAAAGCGGTCGTTAAGGGACGACACGCGGTAACCGCCGAGGATGTTGCTGCCGCGGTGTCCGAGTGGACAGGCATTCCGGCCAGTCGGCTGACGGCCGACGAGCAGCAGCGCTACGCGCAGATGGAGAGCATCCTGGATTCCCGAGTCATCGGACAGGAGGCCGCTGTTTCCGCCGTGAGCCGCAGCGTCCGCGCGGCACTAGCTGGGCTGAAGGCGGTGGGGAGGCCGATCGGAGTCTTCCTGTTCATGGGGCCGTCCGGTGTCGGCAAAACCAGGCTGGCCAAGGAGCTTGCGGCGTTCCTGTTCGAAAATGCCGATGCGCTGATCCGTATCGACATGAACGAGTATCAGGAGAAACATTCCCTCGCCAACCTGATCGGAGCGGCCCGTGGGTACCAGGATAGTGAACGGGGCGGACAGCTTAGCGAGGCGCTACGGCGACAGCCGTACAGCGTTGTTCTGCTGGACGAGATTGAGAAGGCCCACCCCGACATTTTCAATCTCTTCCTATCTGTTTTCGACGACGGTCGCCTTACTGACAGCCTGGGGCACGTTATCGACTGCTCCAACGCGGTATTCGTCTTGACATCCAATCTGGGCAGCGACGTGGAACGGCGTCCGATTGGATTTGACAAGAACTCAAGAATGGACGCGGCAGGGAAAGGCGACAGCCAAGCGGCGGACCTTCGACGAAAGGCAGCGGAGTTCTTGCGGCCAGAATTGGTGAACCGCATCACCGAGGTCGTGAACTTCGCTCCGCTCGGGCGCGCCGAGCTCGGCCTGATTCTCGACCTGGTACTCGCCGACAAGACGCGTGGCTTTGCTGAGGCGCAAGGCGTTACCGTCGAGGTCGACGCCTCCGTGAAGCAACTGATTCTGGCGGGAACTTTCAACCCATCGATGGGTGCCCGCCCGCTCGAAAGAGTCGTCGAGCAACGAATCGTCCAACCGCTAGTCGACGCGATCTTCGCTGGCCGAATCCCGCGGGGCACCGTGCGGATGATCGCCGTTGGGAATGAGATCCGGCTGGTTCCGGGAAAGGCGGAGCAGTAGCCGATGACACCGCCTCTTGTCCTCACCTTCATGAGCGGCCCACGCGACGGCGAGGTGGTCACCCTGGCCGCGCAGGGCGAGCCGGGGTCCGTCACCTTCGGACGGCTGGCGACCTGCGGCGTGAGCCTGCCGGACGCCCCTGACGTCTCGCGGCAGCACGCCCGGCTCACTTGGCGCGATGCGGGTTGGTGGGTTGAGGATGTCGGCAGCAGCAACGGCACGTTCCTCGGGGAGTTCGCCTCGGAACGTCGCGTGACTACTGCAACCAGTCTTTCGGCTGGTCAGATCTTTCGGGTGGGGCGGACAAGGTTCCGACTAGGTTCGCCCGAACACGTGCAGGCTACTGCCATGGCCGCAGTTCAAGCCCAAGTCTGACCAACCCCCTCGGTTCTGAAACCGGCTGTCTTCTTGGGCGAGGCTAGCCTTAGCGCAGCTCCTGGCTCCGCTTGGCGGAAGAGGTCTGCCGCGGTCGTCACAAAGCGTTCCGATTGGCAGCTCAAGCAGTACTCTGGCTAAGCGCCACGGGAGGGGGTGGATGGGCGCGGTTCCCCCCCAGAACGCCCCTTTGGTTACAGCCGACCCCCGCGAGACTTAATGTCGTCCAAATAGGCTCTCATCGCTCTCTCATCGTCGAATCCATCTGCGTACGTATGCTCTCTTCCGAAGCGTGATATCAAATCCCGGCTGGCCCAGTCGCCTCGGCGCTCGAACGTTGGCTCGTTTCCACTGGCCATGTATCCGCAGGATTGAAACAGTTTGTGGGCTAGGCAGTCGGCCGCCTGGAGGGATGGACTACTGGATACGCTGTCATCGCCGATGGCTCCGATCTTGAAACTAAGGCCATGTTTCTCTTCGTGTTTGGAAACACTCCTTAGGTGGTTCTTGACCGACCCAAGGCCCTTGATCCCGCGATCAAAAAGAAATGAGATCGGCCCGCCGTACCCGACCGACTTAGCCCACTTCTCCGTGTTTATGAGTATGCCCTTGGTTGCGAGTAGTAGAGGCGACCCTAGGGTTTTCTGACGGTACGGTGTATCTGCAAAGGCGCGGTACGCCGGGAGGTTCACGTAAGAGCCGATGGGCACGGCGTGACGCTCGACGACTTCATGGAATGAGTTGTAGGCCTCTTTGACGTCATCTTCCGACCAGCCGTCCAACGCGGCTAGCTTCCCGAACTCCTTGGAATGAAAGTCCCGAAGGTCATACCTGTTCAACGTCGCTCGCCACTCTTCCGTGAGCTTCTGAAAACGCTGCGTCTTGCCCAAGAACCCGGCGAGACATGCGAATGCCGACTGGGTATGTGTCCCGCTGTCATCGAGGCTAATCGTGTAGTCGTGGGCGTAGGGAAGCAAGAAAGTAACCGGTGAAGAATAGATGGAAGTGTGGGGAGGCGAGCCAATCACCCCGCACTCCGGCACTCTGCCGAGGGTAGGCCTTCGTCAGTGGGGGATTAACCATATTATTGCCCCACGGGGCCATTCCCTCGAGGCGCGCGCTCAGCGCGTTCCGTGAAACTGCCCAGTTTTCACACTCCCTTGGCCGGCTGGCGTAGAGTTTCGACGTCGCCATGAGCACCGCTGATCCACTGGAACGCATCACCGCCCTACCGCCCGAGAAGCGGGAGAAGGCGGAGGCCTACGTAGATTTCCTAGCTCGCGAGGCCGAGGCCGGCCCCAGAGACCCGCTCGTGGAGCGGATCCTTGGGCGTCGTGAACGCCTACGGGCGACCATCGGCACTCTCGACCACCATAAGGACATTCGGGATCTTCGAGAAAACGGTCCACGGTAGGTGTAGAGCCGCGAGGTCTGGCCGACCCCGAAGCCGTTCTCGGCCCCGCCCCCTCGTCATTGCGACGAGGCCATCGAGAAGCAACCGAGGAAGCAATCTCGCGGGCCCGGGTGCCAGACTACGCCGGGGTGGGCGTCAAGCTGGATCCGCTGGTTCTACCCCCTTCGTTCGATGAGGGGCACAGGCGAACATCGCAGCCCAGGGTGTGAGGCCGTCCCCTGAAGCCGTCCGCGGTTGGGGGGAGGCCCCGATGGTCGCGGTCCGAAACGAATGGAGATCATCGTGAATGCCAACCCCGCCTTCGCTGCAGCCATCGCGCCCGCCCTCGATGCGTCTGGTCCTCGCGCGGAATGTGCGCGACTCAACTCGGGATCGGGTTCGGGTTCGGGAACGGGCCGCGCGCGAGCTACTCAGCCCCCGGAAGCTCTTTCCCCGTCAGGCGACGAAACGCTTCGAGGTATCTCGAGCGCGTTCCTGCGATGACTTCTGCGGGCAGATCCGGGCCCGGGTATGTCTTGTTCCACGTCAGCGTCTCGAGGTAGTCGCGAACGAATTGTTTGTCGAAGCTCGGCGGCGTTTTGCCGGGGACGACCGCGGACGCTTCCCAGAATCGCGAGGAGTCCGGAGTGAGGGCCTCGTCGATCCAGATGAGGCCGCCCTTCACAATGCCGAATTCGAACTTCGTGTCGGCGATGGTGAGCCCCGCGGTCTCAGCGTGTCGCCGCGCCTTCTCGTAGATCGAAAGCGAAGCTCCCCGCGCGGTCTCCGCGTGTTCGAAGCCGATGAGCTTGACCATCTGATCGAAGGAGATGTTCTCGTCGTGACCCGTCTCGGCCTTGGTCGCAGGCGTGAACAGGGGAAACGGGAACTTCTGGGATTCGACAAGACCCTCGGGAAGGGCCAGGCCGCAGATCGAACCGGTCTTCTTGTAGTCCTTGAAGCCCGAGCCCGCAAGATACCCGCGCACCACGCACTCGACGGGCAGGGGATCGGTCTTTCGAACGACCATCGCGCGGCCCTCGAGGAGCGCGGCATGCGGCTTCAGCGAAGCGGGGAAGTCCTTGATTTCCGCGGCGATGATGTGATTCGGAATCGAACTCTCGAGGAGCTTGAACCAGAAGAGCGAAAGCTGATTCAGGACCCGGCCTTTGTCGGGAATTCCCTGGGGAAGCACCACGTCGAACGCCGACAACCGGTCGGTGGTGACGATCAGAAGCTCCGTGCCGAGGTCATAGACGTCGCGCACCTTGCCCCGGCGCATGAGGGGAAGGTCTAAGGCCGTGGATGTGAGCGCTTCTCGCATGGCCGCGGATCTTAGTTCCCCCGAGGTGCCACCCGTGGGGTCAGGCCGGTTGTGGCCGGCCTTGGAGCTACCGGCCCTCGGGTGTGGGCGAGGGCATCGCGGGCGGCTCGGGCGGTGCTGGGGGCGCTACAGCCTTCGACTTCCGCGGAGCCTTCGGGATCGCCGGCTCTTCGGGTGCGATGGGGCGAGCCGGAAGCGGATCGGCGCCGGGCCGGGGGCGGAAACGCGCATCGACTTCCGGCGCGTCAGGGAAGTTGGGCTCGGTGACTTCGAGTTCGTCCTCGGTGGAAACCTTGATGTCGCCGAGCCGCGACCGCAGCTTCAGGAGAGGCCCGCCCGAACCGATCGTCGCCTTCAGGAGGCGCTTGCCCTGCTCCGAGGATTTGAGCGCGCCCACCTCGCCCACCACGTCACCGCGTTCGACGCTGGCGTCGAGGAGGGCGTTGACCGAGTCGGAAAGGGCCAGGCGCACGTCGCCGATATCGATCTGGACATCGATGGGCGAAAGCACCTTGCGCACGGGCTTCACGGATACATCCGCGCGCTTGGCGACCACGGTCAGGGCGCCTTCGAAGTCGGCCGCATCCACGTCTTCGGTGTCGGTCTCGAGCCTCGCGCCTTTGAGGAAGCGCTGGGCGCGGATCTCGCCGTGCTCGCTCGTCACTTCGAGGAATCCGCCCACGTCCGACGCTTCCACAGAGTCGTAGGAGTTCTTCACGGACACGGCGCCCGAAGCCTTGAGCAGCCGCACATGGCCGCGGCGGTTCTCGATCGAGACCTTGCCCACGACGTTCTGAATGTCGATGTCGCCCCGATTGGTCAACAAGACGTCACCCTTCACGTCGTCGATGCGAAGCGCCGAATGTTCGCCTTCGCACGTGAGCGCGCCGGAGATTTTCCGCGCCTGAAGGTCGGAGAATTTGAGTTTCGCGCTGAGGGCGGACATGTCAATCGCGTTGAGGGTTCCGTGCGAGACCTCGATCTGAGACGGAGACATGAGCCGCTCCACATGCGCGTCCCCGTACTCCACCTCGACCCGGCACCCCAGCGCGGCCGAGACCACCTCGAGGCTGCCGTGACGGTTCTTGGCACTGCAGTCCCCGGTCACGTCGACCACGCGCATCTCATCGAATTCGCCGGAAACGTTCAGAGCCCGAGCGCCTTCGACGACGATGCGGCCGTGGCGGTTGGTGATCCGCGTGTCGAGCGGTTCCGGTGTCTCGATCTCGATGTGGGTCTTCACACGGTAGGACGCCTTGGGGTTCCGCGTGGTGGAGATCTTGAGAACGTCGCCTTCGCGGTTCACCACGAGCTTCACCTTGTCGGAGATCCCCTCGGCGCTCTCGGACCGGCGGGTGAATACCTCCTTGCGAAGGCTGACGCTGATCTGGGCATTGGGATCCGTGGTGCGCCGCACGATCACATCGCCGAAAGCGTTCGAGATCTCGATTCCCGACACGCCCTTCGCGTCGCTGGTCTGCGCTTCCGTGAAGTCTTCGGAAGGGCCGGAGAACTTCGAGACCCGGAACGGGAAATCTCCATCCAGGCGGATGCCGCGGAATCCTTCGAAGGACTCATCGTTGAGTACATTGCGCGTGACGTTGATGCCCTCAACGATGAGTCCGAAGGAGACGATCATGATGAAGAGCGCTACTTTGCGGAACTTCATCGCGCACCTCCGCCATCCTGTGACGCCCGGGACGCCACGATTTCAGCCGCGCCCCAGACCACGAGGAAGAGCGGCCAGATCTTCTTGAGCAGGGGAATGGCCTCGACCCAGCCGATGTTCGAGAGGAAGAAGATCAGCCCGACCGTGGCCAGGAAGAAGCCGAAGCCGAAGGCCTCCGGCGAGAAGCCCCGGCTCACTGCCGGCTCCCGAAGAGCGAGCCGCGGAGCAGCACCACGCCCGCCCCGATCATGAGCAGCGGCCACATCTTCGCGATCCACTGGAAGGAGAAGAGGCCGAGATTGTGGAGGAGCAGCAACCCCCCCATCGCCACGAGCGACCAGCCCCAGAGCCGGTTGTTCTCGGGTTCATTGACCGTGGCCGCTCCCGAGAAGGACTGAAGGTTGATGCGCTCGGCCGACCGGTAGGCCTCGATCATGTTGTAGAAAACGATGAACGGCATCAGAAGCCCGAAGAACACGCTGCCGCCATCCGTCTCGGCCATCACGAAGACGCAGGTCGCGAAAGCGCAGAAGAACGCGAGTGCCTTGCCGATCTCGCCGTTGTAGAGGTGGCCGAATCCCGGGAAGAACGACAGGAAGGCGGCGAGGGCCGGACTCCGCTTGTGCGCCGAACCCTGGTAAGGGGGGGCGACTCGCGGGGCCTGGGGAGTCTCGGCTCCGGCCTCGGTTCTGATGACGTTCTCTTCCATGATGGGGGACCTTTCTAGGGGCGGCGGCCTTTTTCAGGGGCTTTTGGGGCTTAGAGCTCCCTCGGCCGGCCTTGGGGATTTGCCCCCGGAGGACTGGTTTTTGGGGTCTCTGGAATCCAATACGGCATCCGGAGCGGGTTTGTTCTTTGGGTCGGCCGAATCGGCGGCGTTCCCGGAATTCACGTATTCATCGAGGGTTTGGCTCAATTCCTCGGTCCGGCCCTCGACCGTTCCGACGGCCAGGGCTCGGAGCACCCGCAGGTCCTCGACGAGCCTCTCGCCCCGGTTGCGCCACCTCGAAAAGCTGGCGCCGAAGCGATCGAGCTGGGCCGACGCCGACGCGTTCAGGCCGGGATGAAACTGGATGACGCCGAGGATGATGCCGACCGCCAGGAGCACCAGTCCGGCGCGTCTTTGGGTCCTCGAAACCGCATCCAGCGACAGCGACAGCGTGGGCCGGCTTTCCCGCACCCCCAATTCCGGCGGCGGCTCGAGGAGCGGCCGCGGCGGTGCGCTCAGAATGTCGCGAAGGTGGCGGTCGAGTGCGGAGCATTCGCGACATCCCCGCAGATGTTGCGCGACGTCCTCGGCGAGGGGATCCGAAAGGCGGCTCTCCCGAAAATCCGACAGAAGTTCTCGCGGCCGACGACACTCCGGGGTCGGGATCGGAATCCGCATGAGGGTCGCAACCTGGTCCATCCGACCCTTGTGCACGAGATGCCGCGCCCGGTCCTCTGAAACCGAGAGAGCAACCCCCAGGTCCTCGTAGGTAGCCTCCCACGATTTCATGAAGAACAGGAGGATGGCCGTCTCCTTGCAGTCCTTGGTCTCGAGTCGGCTCGGCCGGGGGCGATCCATCTTCGTCCACCGCGCGAGAGCCAGGCGTCTTAAGAGGGCGTCCGCGTAGGGAGACCGCAGGCCGCTCTTTCGCACATCCTTGAGGAGTTCCCGAGCCAGGGCAAGCGCCTTTTCCGGGTCGGGATTGAGGTCGAAGGCGTACGTGTAGGCGTGGGTTTCGATGGGCGAAGCCCTCACCACACTCGGCGCGAGCCGCGCAGAGTCTTGCGCGCCCCCGATCGAGGGCTCATGGGTCAGGTTCGTCAAACGCCTCGGTCTCAAGCGAGAATACGTCTTTGCGGGCCGCGATTGTTCCGCCTCGTCACCTCAAGGAAGCTAACTCGATGCCCCCCGCGGACCCAATCGGATCGCACTCATGAGAAACGCCCTCCGCCTTGGCGTGGGCGGCCTCCTCGCCGTCCTGTTGCTCTGGCTTGCCACCCGCGGGGTCGACTCCGGCGAGTTGCTGACCGCTCTGACCCACGCCCGGCCTCTCCCGCTCGTGGCGCTTGTGATCCTGACCGTGGCGATGTACGGGGTTCGCGCCATGCGGTGGCGGCTCCTGCTGCCCTCGCTGCAGAAGGCCGCGATTTTCGACCTCTTCGCCATCACCAAGATCGGCTTCATGGCCGGCCTGTTCATCCCCCGGGCCGGCGAGGTGCTGCGCCCTTATCTCGCATCGCGGCGGTACGGTGTGCCGGTGAGCGCGGGCCTCGCGTCCATCGTTCTCGAGCGCCTGATGGACCTGATCACCGTGTTGTCGCTGCTCGCCCTCTACATGTTCGTCCTCCCTCGGCCGGCGGCCGAACGGTCGGATGCCCTGATGACCACACTTCGCGCGGGGGCCGGGGTGGCATTCCTGGCGGCGCTCGCTGGCCTGGCCTTCCTCGCCGCGCTGCGCACCGAGGGCGGCCCGGCGCGGCGACTGCTCGACTGGGGCGTGAACCTGCTGCCCGTGAAGCTGGGGATCCAGGTACGGGGCCTTGTCGGCTCTTTCATCTCGGGCCTCGATGTGTTCGGCTCGTCGCCCGCGCAGTGGGCCCGCCTGATCGGCGAATCGCTCCTGTTGTGGGTGGTCATCGCGGGGACGATCCATCTCAACTCGGTCGCCTTCGGCTTTGACATCCCGTTCCACACGTCCTTCCTCATCATCGCGTTCCTCACGGTCGGCGTCGCGATTCCCACGCCCGGGATGGTGGGCGGTTTTCATGCCTCGTACACGCTCGCCCTGACCGCAATCTATGGTGTCGACCAAGGGACGGCGGTGGCGGCGGGTCTGGTGCTCCACGCGCTTCAGAACCTGCCTGTGCTCATCCTGGGAATAGGGTTCCTCGGTCGCGAGGGACTTTCTTTCGGGGCGATGCGGAAGATCAGCGAGGGAAGCCCTAAGTCCTGATACGATAACGGCATGCGATGCCCCTTCTGCGAGAGTGTCGAGGACAAGGTCGTCGATTCGCGGGAAAGCAAGGAAGGCGATGCGATACGTCGCCGCCGCGAGTGTCTCAAGTGCGGCAAGCGATTCACCTCGTATGAGCGCATCGACCAGGTTCCACATCTTGTGGTCAAGAAGGACGGCC
>CAYNHK010000080.1:0-20132 GCA_964396875.1 uncultured Acidobacteriota bacterium
GTCCAGGCTGGTCTCAGGGGTGAACAACGTCATGAGAAACCACACCTAGCGCGAAACTCCGTCCTCATCCGCGAAACGTCGGCGACTGTTCGCGCGCTGGATGCCGGCCGGGCTGCAGTCGCGCGGCGTGGTGATGTCGCGACATACGTTGTCGATCCGCACACCATCGCGCTTCTCCAGATCTTCGAGGAACTGCAGGGTGTCGAGTGCCTTTGCGTCCCGGCGCTCCAGGAGTTGCTGTTTGAGCCCTCGCAGGGCATCCGCCTTTCCCGGAAGCGCGCACAGGATCCTCGGATCGAACGAGAGCAGGATGCCGTAGTCGGTGGCCATGGTCGAGCGATACGGTTCGAACACCTCGCGCACGAAATGGATGTTGCGCTCGAGCGCGTAGTCCACGGTCATCTTGCCTTCGTGGCCGGGCCGTCCGCGGGGCAGACCCTTCCTCGCCTCCCAGTTGCGGGCGACGAAACGATCGACCAGACCGTTGCCGTCGATCAGCGAGGTGCGTGTGCCGAGGGCCACGCCGTAGTAACCGATGTTCGGATACTCGACGATGAGATCGGGCTCGCCCACGCAGTCCTGAAAGGCGCGGAAGAGCCGGCCTTCGTTCCACCAGAGATGACGGGGCCGGCCGGTAAACGCATCGCTGGCCCGGGTGTAGGCGCTCGCGAAGTTCAGTCGCTCGTTCACGATCAGACCCCGCTCATGCGGAGGTGTGGGCTGCAGGAACAGCGCCCACAGCGCCGCCGCCGTGAGGCCGGCCTGGGCGAAGGGGCGGGACCGCGGCCCCAGACCGGCGAGCGCTCCCACCGAAAGCGCCGCCGCCGCGGCCAGATCGGGGAGGAGCAGGCGGAAGCCCATGAAGTCGCCCCCGACCCGCGCGATCACCGCGATGTGAAGAAGAATCGCGAAGAGACAAGCCGATCGCCGCCAGCGATCCGGCCCGGTTCCACGACGGAAATCGTGGACCGCGAGGCCGGCCACGAGGATCACGCCCGCGGCGGAGAGGGGTGCGTAAGCAGAGAAATCCGCGATGTAGGCGGCTCCCTGGCTCCAGTAGCTGCCCCCGTTTTTCGCGTAGTACGTGTTCGGGAAGATGTCCCGGTAGTACAAGAGACGGAACACGTGCCACAAGACCGGAGCCGCGGCCAGGCTCACGATGAAGCGGGTGAGAGGCGCCCGGGCCGCCGGCAAGCCCCGCTCGCGTGCTTCAACCAGGGCGATCAGGAAAGGACCCAGGGCCAGGACCGCGACATCGGGGTGACACAGATAGGCGAGGCCGAGCGCCATGCCGGCTCGAACCGGGCGGTCGAGCACCGGCGAGGTTCGATACGCGATGTAGACGAAAAGCAGGGTCATGGGCGTCTCGAGGCCGGAGGTCGCGAAGTCGATGAAGCCGGAACAGCTCACGAGCAGGGCGACGCCGAGCGGACCGTGTTCGCGATCGGCGAGGACCAGCGCTCCGAGGAGAACCGCGGCGCAGAGAAGATCCATGGTGACCGCAGTGCCCGCTATGGGAGCGCCCAGCCACCCGAAGATGGAAAGGAGCAGCGCCCAGAGCGGATGGGTAAAGCCCTCGACGCGCTCGATGGTGTTGAAGGTCAGGCCGTTGCCGGCGAGAAACTGAACGACGTGCCGGAACGTGATGTACGCGTCATCCGCCACCCACACGCGGGAGGCGGCCAGAAAAAGCGCGCACAACGCCAGAAGGCTCGACGCCGCGGCCCCGGGGGACCACTTCCACTGTCTCGTCCCGGTCACGCCCGCGCCGGGGACGCGAGAATCTCCGCGGCCTCGGCCTGCACGGCCTCGACCGCGTCTCTCACTCGATCCATGTGGGTTCTGAAGCTCAACACGCACAGCCGGATGGTGTAGCGGCCGTCCAGTCTCGTGCTCGAGAGAAACACCCGTCCCCGGCGATTGACGCGGTTCATGAGCTCCTCATTGAGCCGGTCCGAGTCCGCGGCGTCGGCCTTCAGCCGGAACGCGATCACGGAGAGCTGCGGTTCGTCGAGAATCTCGAAACGTGGATCGTCCTTGAGCTGGTCATAGGCCCAGCGCGTCAACACGAGTTTCTCCTCGATCGCCGCCTTGAAGGCCGCCACACCGTGGAGGACGAGGGGGAGCCAGATCCTCAAGCCACGGAAATCCCGCGACAACTCGGGGGAGAGATCGGAGAAGTTCGGCGAGGTCTGAGCCCGGACATCGTGGAGATACTCGGCGTCCATCGAGTGTGTCCGCTTGAGCGTCTCTTTTCGGAGAACGAGGAGGCACCCGGTTCCGTAGGGCAGGAACATCCCCTTGTGCGGATCGAGGGTGATCGAGTCGCACTCCTCGATGTCGGGCATGAGTTCGGGCCCGCCGCTCGCCAGGCGGAAGAAGCCCCCGTACGCCGCGTCCGCGTGCAGCCACATCGAGTGGCCGCGGGCGATCGATAGCAGCCGGGGAATGTCGTCGATGGCTCCGGTGTTCGTGGTCCCCACGTTCGCGATGATCAGGAACGGTTTGAGGCCCTTTGTCCGATCCACATCCACCGCGTGAGCGAGGGCGCGCGTGTCGATGCGCCGCCGCGCATCGACGGCTATTCGGCGAATCTGCCAGTCGCGGAAACCGGCGATCCGCGCGGCTTTGGGCACGCAATAGTGCGTTTCCTCGGAGATGTAGAGGGTGCCCCGCGAAAAATCGTCGGGAAGCCGTGTCTCCCGCGCGGCCACGATCGCGGACAGGGTCGAGAGCGAGCCGCCGGAGGTGAGAATGCCGCCCGCGGTTTCGGGGTAGCCCATGAACCGGGCGAGCCAGGCGATCGCGGTTTCCTCGATCTGCGCGAGGGCGGGGGCAGGGGGCCGAACGCCGACGTAGCGGTTCGTGGAGGCGGCGATGAAGTCCGCGATGGCCGCACTCATGATCCCGCCGCCCGGGATGAAGGCGAGATACCCCGGACCCGCGGTGTTGAACGTCTTCCGGATGGCCGGGCGGAGCCTCGCGAGAATCGCCTCGAGGGTTTGCGGCGCCTCGGGCGGATCTTCCGCGAAAGTGCGAGCGAGGTCCTCGGCGCCTTCCACGTCGGCCGAGGGCAGGGTGGGGAGGGAATCGATCTCCTCCCGCACGAAACGGGTCATGAGATCGAGCGCTTTTTCGAGCGACTCCGAGGAGAGTTCGAGGGGGTGCATCGAACCCCTACTTTACGAGGGGATGGCTCAGCCTCTCTCGATCAGGCACCTGATTCGGCATCCGCTGAAGCGCTTTCCGGTGGCCGAGTTTGTGGATACCCAGGGGCCGTTTCGACGGCGCCGGAGGAGTAGGGCCTCGGGCTCGCCGAAGGCCGGCGGTCAGCGAATTCGGGCCTCCGCCTTCTTCGCGATGCCCAGCAGCCCTCTCGCCCTCGAATCGATCGCCAGCTTCTTGGGTCCCGAACCCGCGGCGGGCTTTCCCGCCAAAGGACCCAGCTCGGCGGAAGCCAGGCGTAATTCGTATTCGTCGATCACCCGTCCGCTTTTCACCGCCTCCTGCCGCGCGACTACAAGAGCCTGGAGCACCCGCTCGGCCTCGGTTTTTTCCTGGCCCGCCGCGACAATCCGCGACCGCGCCAGCAGCGCCGAGTGCCTGACACGGTTGTCTCCGCTCTTCTCCACCATCGGCAGGATCTTCTCGAGGTCGGCCTTCGCTTCCTTCACTTTCCCCTGTGCTCGCACCGAGTCCACGACGACGATCTGGGCCCACAGGGCGAGATCCGCGGCGCCCTGCACTCGAAGCGTTTCCTCGACCTCACGCGCTTCCTTCTCGCCCTCGGCCGGGCGCCCGGCATCGGTCAGTAACGCGGCCAGCCGGATCCGAGTTTCGGACGCCGCCTCGGCTTCCGTCTCCTTTATCGACTCGCGATAGCGCTTCTCCGCCTCGTTGAGGTCGCCAGTCTGGACGAGAACCTCCGCGATGCGGTACTTGTCGTATGCGGCTCCGGCGGCATCGCCGAGTTGCCGGTTCATCCCGAGCGCTTCTTCATGAGAGTCTCTCGACTTCTTGAGATCGCCGCGGGCGAAGAGGACTTCGCCGAGATTGGTCAGGGTGAGCGCGGTCAGCCTCTTCTCCCCGAGTTCGGTGTACAGGCCGAGTGCTTGCTGGTATCGGCTCTGCGCGCCGGCGAGGTCGCCGTGCTCGAGCAGGCGCGAACCCAGGTTGTTGAGGGCGGAAGCGGCCTCGGCCTTCGCGCCAATCTGCCGAGCGATGGCAAGAGCCTCATCCGTGCGCTTGGCGGCTTCCGCATCCCTTCCCTGGGCCATGAGAACCGTGCCCATGCTGAAGAGAACCCGCGACTCGCTCAACCGGTCGCCAACCTCACGAAATAGGCCGAGGGCGGTGTCCAGAGCCTGCATCGACCCCTTGGGATCTCCCCGCTTCTGTTGCAGGGCGATGCCGATACGCACCAGGGCTCTCGCGATTCCCTGCCGATCATTGGAGGCCTCAAACAGTTTCCTAGCCTCTTCGCTCGCCTCCTGCGATTTGTCGGACTCGCCCAGACCGTCCAGTGCCACCGCCTCCAGGAGCTTTCCGTTCGCGACAATGCGGGAAGATCCAAGCGCCGCACCCTTCTGGGCCGCGCGAGCCGCGGCGGTCTGGACTTCCTTGTGTGCGCTGAGTCGCGCGTACGCCCGCGCCTCGGCCAGGTCGATTCTGGGATCGTCGGAGACGGATTTCGGAAGTTTCCTGAAATCATGCAGGGCGGCAAGAGCGTCCCTGGTCTTTCCGCCCAGCATCTGCGCTTCGACGAGATACAGCAGATACTCCGGATCATCGGGAAACGAGGACCGAAGCGTTTCGTAGCCGGCGATTGCCCCTTTCCAGTTCCGATTGATCTCGTGGTCCCGCGCTTCGAGGAGCAGCCTCATGTGTGGGGAGGCGCCTCCCGCGAGGGTCAGCGCCCGGGCGCTGGCGGCGGCGGCCTTGGGTTGATTCCCCTGAAGACCCCAGGCTGCGGCGAGCGCGATTTGCGCTCCCACGTGTTTTGGATCCTTGACCGCGACGAGTTCCAGCAAGGGACGGGCGGTGGCGGCGTCGCCTCGACCAAGGTGATCGAGCGCCTCCGCATATTTCTTGCGGGTGGCAGCTTCGGACGGAAGCCGCGCGGCCACCTCATTCTGCGCAGCGGGAAGCAGTTTGGGCGTTCCGAGCTTCTCCCGCAGGGTTTCGCTTGCTCGTGAGGCGAGGTCTGCGATCTCCTTCTCCGAACCGCTCACGGTCCATGTTTCCCCGCCTGGTGCCGCGGGCGACTCCAGACGCATCTCCACCCGCAGAACCCGCTCCGCGCCATCGCCGATGAACGAGTAGGCGCCACTCACGATGATCTCCGCCGGCAGGGCTTGTCGCAGTTTCGTCAGCAGGCCGCCGCTTGGCGTGCTTAGATCGCCGACGCCGATATCGGCCTTCACTCGGGCCACCTGCAGAACGGGAACGACACGCAGCTGGTTGCCGGCCTCTAGGCCACCGCTTACAAGATCCATCAGCGCCGTCGAGATCCAACCGGTCCCGGTCTCTCCGAGAGGGGGCTGAAATCCGAGAACCGCCACCGAACGTCGAATCGGCACGGCCTTTGCCGGCTCCACGCTCGGACTGACAGAACCGGCGATGTCGGCGGGCGTTGCCGTGGAACCCTGGAGGGCGAAGTAGTAACCGCCGGCAAGAGCCAGAGCCACGGCCACGGCTATGCCCGCGCCAATGTACATTCGCCGCTCTTTGGTTCGCCCGACGGCGACGGGCTGGCCGCCCAGCGCGAGGACAACATCCATCGCGTTCTCGAACCGATCCTCGGGCTTCCGTTCCAGGCAGCGCATGATCACGCGTTCCCATATGGGGTCAAGGCCGGCCACCAGGGCGCGTGGAGAAGGAGCCGGCCTCGAGACCTTGCTCATCATGTCCTGATGCGGGATGTCCGCCGTCACCATCTCGTACATGACTACGCCCAGCGCGTAGATGTCGACGGTCGGCCGCGCGCCCTTCGATCGCCCGATCTGCTCGGGCGCCATGTAGGAAAGCGTGCCCAGCGTATCGCCGGTTCCGGTCAACGACGCGAGGCTGCTCTCGTCCACCTCGCCGCGCGCCAGGCCGAAATCGGTGACCACCGCGCGCTCGCCACTCGGTCCAGATACGAGAAAGACGTTGGAGCTCTTGAAGTCCCGGTGCACCACGCCCGCCGCATGCGCGGTCGCCAGCCCCGACGCCATCTGGACCACGATCGGAAGGGCCTCAGTGGTGGTCATCTTCCCAAGCCGCTTGATCCGCTCGCGGAGGGTTTCTCCCACCAGAAGCTCCATGGTGAAGTAGAGGATCTCCGTCGGCGGCTGGCCGGGGACTGTCGACTCGATCCGGTGCCGCCCCGACTCGAAGATGCGCGAGACGTTCGGATGAGAGACCTTCCGCGAGTGCAGGATCTCCAGCCGAAACCGCTGGATCGAGTCATCCCGGTCGGCCATGTCCATGCGCACGGTCTTCAGCGCCACGCGCTCGATGGCGTGGCCTTGGCTCCCGCTGAATTCGAGATCCTCGGCCTCGTAGACCTCGCCCATGCCGCCCCTGGCGATGAAGCGGATGATCCGGTACCGGTCGCTGACCAGGTCGCCCGGCTGAAAAGCGTCAGTCGCGCTGCCGCGACGGTCGGTTGAAGCACTCTGGCTGCCCGGCCCCGGCGCGGCCTGTCCCGGGGCGAGACGGATCGTCTCGTGCTTTATGACGCCGGTGCCGGTTTCGTCCGAAAGCCCAGCGAAGGGAGCCCGTGGGGCGGCGTCTTCTGGCGGGCCTTCCTTGTCGCCTGGGGTCATGGCAGAGTTGCGGCAGAGTATGCCACGGCGGTTCCGGGTTTGACTCTACAAACCCTCGGCGGTACCTTCGCGGCACAGCACCTCAGATCCAATGGCAGGCGACGGGCGCGAAACTGCTCCCAGCCGTCCGTCCAACTCATTCGAGCGATCGGTATGTCCAGCAATCCCTTCGGACGCAGGCGGCTTTGAAAAACCGTGGTCTACGCGTTCGTTCAAGGGTTCCAACCCGCCTTGCGGTGGGCATGCTTCTCTCTGTCTTTGTCGCGGTCGGGGTCGCTCTGGTAACCGGCGTCGTTCCACCGCCCCATCCCGCCGCCATCGGACCGCTCCCATCACAGCCGACAGCGCCCCCTTCTTCGCCTCGGACCTTCGCAACGCGTCGCAACCGCCAACACTCCGGACCCCAGTTGGTTGAGTCCTATGGGCAGATCCCGCTCCACTTCGAGCGCAACGAAGGGCAGACAGATGAGCGGGTCGCGTTTCTAGCGCGCGGCGCGGCCTATACCCTTTTCCTGACTCACGCCGGTGAAGCGGTGCTTGCGCTACGCAAGGGCGAGCCCGCTCCCGCAGTCCACCGATCACTTCGTCACGAAGGTCGCGAGGTGGTTTCAGAAGTGCCCGCAGGCACCACGTCCGTTCTCCGAATCAAGCTCGAGGGGGCGGACCTTCGTACGTCGGCGCAGGGACGCGACGACTTGCCGGGAAAATCCAACTACTTCATTGGTAGTGACCCGCGCCGTTGGCGCACCGACGTTCCTCAGTTTGCGCGGGTTCACTATGACCACGTCTACCCGGGAATTGACCTGACCTACTACGGCAACCAGCGCCAGCTCGAGTATGACTGGATCGTTTCTCCCGGCGCCGATCCGGGCGCGATAGGGATGACATTCGAGGGAGCCCTGAACCTCAGTATCGACGCGGGTGGAAGTCTCGTTCTTGCGCTCCCCGGAGGCGAGGTCGTGAACAAACCACCCGTGGTGTACCAGGACGTACAGGGTCGTCGTGTTCCGGTTCCAGGCCGCTACGTTCGTCGGGGCGAAAGAGAGATCGGATTCGATGTGGGCGCCTACGACCGGTCGCGACCGCTCGTGATCGACCCCGTCCTCGTCTACTCGACTTATCTCGGAGGATCGCAGACCGATTTTGGCGCCGCGATCGCCGTTGGCGCCGACGGGAGCACCTACTTGGGCGGACTTACTCGTTCGATCGACTTCCCGCCCGGGACGGTATACCAGCCAGCGAATGCGGGAGGTGAGGACGCGTTTTTGGCCAAGCTGAATCCTTCGGGGTCGGCGCTCGTCTACTCGACCTACCTCGGGGGTAGCGGCGATGACAATGCGTGGGGTATTGCGGTGGATGCCGCGGGCAGCGCGTACGTGAGTGGCCAAACCAGGTCGACGAACTTTCCGACTTCTAACCCCATCCAGCCGGCGCATGCGGGAGGCCTGGATGCCTTCGTGGCGAAAGTGAGTGCGTCCGGCTCGGTGCTGCTGTACTCAACCTTCCTTGGGGGGAGCGTGGATGATTTCGGCAACGGGATTGCCGTCGACGGCAGCGGCAGTGCGTTCGTGGCGGGGTCTACAAAGTCCCTGAATTTCCCCGTTGCCAGCGCCTACCAGTCAACCATCCTTGGGGGCAACGCGGCATTCGTGGCGAAGCTGAGCCCGTCCGGCACCACGCTCGACTACTCCACGTACCTAGGGGGAGTCACTCTCGCAGGAAACGGAGGTGCCGAGGTCCGCTCGATCGCAGTGGACAATGCCGGAAACGCATACCTTACCGGATCTGCTTTCGGGACCCTTCCAATCGCCAACGCCTATCGGTCAACGTGCAGCGGAGCCTGCGCGTTCGTCACCAAGCTGGGTCCGTCCGGCCTGACGCTGGACTACTCCACCTACTTGAGCGCGCAGTCCACAGGTCACGGTATCGCTGTCGATGGCACGGGCAGTGCGTACGTGACAGGCACTACGAGTTCCCAGACCTTCCCGGTTGTGAACGCACTGCAGTCGTCGTACGCGGGAGGCCCGTTTGACGCATTTGTGACGCGGCTGAATCCCATCGGGTCGACCCTTGTCTACTCTACATACCTGGGAGGGAGCGGCGACGACCAGGCTTACAGCGTTGCTGTGGACGGTGCGGGCAACGCCTATGTGACCGGAGGCACCTTGTCTGCGGATTTCCCGACCGTGAACGCCTATCAGGGTTACGGCGGAAGCTATGACGTCATCGTGACCAAGCTCTCAGCCCAAGGTTCAATGATTTACTCGACATACTTGGGAGGCGCCGGAGGTGATAGCGGCCAAGCGATCGCACTCGACCTGAGCGGAAGCGCCTATGTAACCGGCAACGCGTCAGGCGGCTTCCCGATGGTTGACGCGTACCAGGCTTCATTCTCGGGCGGTTCCTACGACGGATTCGTCGCAAAGCTCCAGGACCGTCCGCGCCTCAGCGTGGCCGATGTCGCGGAAACGGAGGGGACATCCGGCATCGTCAGCGCGACTTTTTCCGTGACCCTTTCGGCGGCGCCGCCCCAACAGGTACAGGTTGCCTACGAAACGGCCGACGGCACGGCCGTCGCGGGAAGCGACTACGTCGCTACATCCGGGGTGCTCACATTTTCCGTTGGTGTGAGCACGCAAACTCTTACTGTCTCGGTGCTCGGAGACACGCTCCTGGAGGGGGACGAGTTCTTCACGCTCAATCTGAGCGATCCCGTAAATGCCGACATCGAGAGTGGAACGGCCACCGGCGTGGTCATCGGCGACGACGAGCCTCTGCCCAGTATTGCCATCGGCGATGCGGTGCTGGCAGAGGGCGATTCGGGATCAACGAGCGCGCTTGTACCTCTCAGCCTCTCGACGGTGCGAGGCGTGCCAGTCACGGCCACGTTCAGCACGGCGGACGGGACAGCTGGAGCCGAGAGCGATTATGACTCGACCTCGGGGACCGTCACCTTCGCTCCCTGGACGACGACGGCGACGATCCTGGTGCCTGTTCGTGGTGACACCGAACGCGAGGCCCGCGAGACGTTCCTTGTCAACCTGAGCAACTCCAACGCCTACGCGACAATCGACGACAGCACCGCCGTGGTGACCATCAACGACGACGACAGCCCTCTGGCGACCACCGCCAGCCTCATAGCTAATCGGCAACAGCACACCGCCACGCTCCTGCCGAATGGCAACGTCCTGGTGGTGGGCGGTGGCACCGCCGAGCGCTTCGACCGCAGTGGTGCCTGGAGCGCAGTCACGGCGCCCGGTCTCTATCGGTCGAGGCATACCGCCTTGATGATGCCCTCCGGAAAAGCGCTGATCACTGGGGGCTGGTGGTTTCAAGCTCTCGGAACGGTTCAGGTCTACGATCCAGCCACGGGCGCGTGGGGCAACACGCAGTCACTTGCAGCACCGCGCGCAGATCACACGACGACGCTACTGGCCGACGGCCGTGTCCTTGCCGTCGGCGGGACCCAGTCGGCTGGGGCTGTGGGCGCAGCGGAGGTGTACGACCATGGTTCCGAAAGCTGGAGCCCAGCCGGCTCTCTCATTACGGCGAGGTCCCTTCACACCGCGACCCTACTGGGAGATGGGAGAGTGGTCGTCGTAGGCGGATTCGGCAGTTCGGGCGCCCTTGGATCGGTGGAGATCTACGACGGGACGTGGAGTGCAGGTCCGTCGCTCACGACAGAGCGCTCCGGGCATTGCGCAGTGCTCCTTGGCAACGGAAAGGTGCTTGTTGTAGGCGGCGACGGCGCATCGGGTCCGCTCGCCTCGGCTCAGGTCTTTGATCCAGTTGCGGGCACTTGGGCCGCCACGGGCCCGCTGGCGAGCCCACGTCGAGGGCTCAGCTGCGCCCTGCTGAATACCGGTGAAGTGCTCGTTGCCGGCGGTACGACCACCGGAGGCGGTGCCGTGCTGGATACAGAGTTGTATGACCCGGACAACGGGACATGGAGTCGCGCCGGAAGGCTTGCTATTCAGCGGGTGTCAGCGACGGCCACGGTGCTCCCGACCGGGCGCGTTCTTCTCGTTGGCGGCAACCCGACGCTTGGCCATACTGCGGAACTGTTCGACCCGATGACTTCGGGTTGGGAGTCGGCGGGAGACCTTGGGGCGGCGCGAAGCAATCACACCGCGACCCTATTACCGGATGGAAACGTGCTGGCCGTTGGTCGCGCCAGTGGAGCGGAGCGATTCGACCCAGGCAATTCCAATTGGTCGGCGGCGAGCCCACCGGCCTCGACGAGAAGGGCTCATACCGCTACCCTCCTGCCTTCCGGAAGCGTTCTGATAGCGGGAGGCAGCGTGAGCGGCCCTCCGGTCGCCTCAAGCGAGCTGTATCAGCCGACGACGAACTCGTGGTCGACCACGGGGTCGCTGGTGCTGTCGCGCTCGTCACACACCGCGACGCTGCTCGCCGACGGACGCGTCCTGGCTGCAGGGGGCCACGCCTTCGCCGAGGCGCCGATGGCGAGCGCGGAGTTGTATTCAGGTGCAACATGGGTACAAACGGGCAGTATGTCGGTGCCTCGCTTTGAGCACACGGCGACCCTCCTGCGCTCTGGCAGAGTCCTGGTGGTTGGCGGGACGGATGGAGGACAGTCGCTCCGAAGTGCGGAACTGTTCGATCCCGACACTGGAGCCTGGATGGCGGCGGCTCCGCCGAACGCGCCTCGGCATGGTCATGTAGCCGCGTTGCTTGCCGACGGACGGGTTCTTGTCGCCGGAGGTCTGGCCGCGGCGGGGAAGGTCGAGATCTACGATCCGGATGCCAACAGTTGGACCAGCCTGCCGGACCAGGCGATCGCCCGTGAAGGCGCAACCGCCACGGTTCTGTGGTCCGGGCAGGTGGCGGTTGCGGGAGGGTTCGATGGCTCAACATGGCCTGCTCGAGTGGACATCTTCGACCCGGGCACCGCGAAGTGGGTCACCGCGGCGCTGGCCGGCTCCGGCCGAAGGTGGCACACCGCGACGCTGTTGCCGAACGGCCAGATTCTGATTGCGGGCGGTGAAGTCAACGGCGGGTATATGACAAGCAGCGCGCTCTTCGACCCCGGGCCACGGGGCTCGCGCGTGAAGCCCGCCATCACCTCGATGCCGGCCTATCTCGCCTACGACGCTTTGGCTCTGGAGATTGCGGGTACGGATCTGCGGGGTGATTCCGAGGCGGTATCCGGAGGCACTTCAAGCTCCTCGGTGAAATACCCGTTGATCGAGTTGCGTTCCCTGGAGAACGGAAGGCAGTCGACCGTTCCCTGGGACTCGCGTGTCACGCTTTCCGATGAACCGATGACGCTGTCCAGTCTGGTTCTACCGGAGGGCCTCGATGCGGGGCCTCACCTCGTCCGCGTCGTGTCCGCAGGAATGCCGAGCACCGCCCGTGTGGTCGGCGTCGCGTGCAGCGTCGAGATTGTGCAGCCTCCAGCAAGCGCCACCGTCGCGTTGGGACAGCCGGCCCTCTTCCAGGTCTCCGCGGAGGGTGCCCGTCGCTATCAGTGGCAGAAGAATGGAACCAGCATCGCCGGAGCTACGCAAAGCTCGTACGCAACGCCGCCGGTCAGTGCCGCCGATGCTGGTTCGACCTATCGGGTCCTGGTTTCCGGGAACTGCGCCACCGCCATCTCGGCGCCGGCAACCCTGTTCGTGACAGACACATCGGGGCCGACAGTTGCGGTTCATTCACCCACCGCAGGAGATCGCCTTCCTGTAGAAAGCCAGCAGCAAGTCCTGTGGACGGCGACTGACAACGTCCGCGTGTGCAAGGCCACAGCATCTCTCGAGTACTCCAACAACGGTGGCGCGGCCTGGTCACCCGCCCCTCCGGGCGGAGGCCTTCCATTCACGGTTGACCACACATCGTCATGCCTCGCGCCAGGCCTTGGCCCCGCGGAGAGCCAGATCAGCTATACGGTACCCACGGCGTTCCCATCCGGGCATGCTGGGTCTTTGTACCGGGTGCGGGTTCAGGCGTGGGATCTGAATGGCAATCCGAGCGATGTGGCCGCGAGCGGGACGTTCTACATCGTGAAACCGGATCCGGAGGCGCAGACGCTGATCTTGTGGAACAGGGCGCGAATGCAGAGCCAGGTCGGCTCGAGCGTTCCAGAGTTGGACGATCTGGCACTCCAGCTAGCCAATTTGGCCGATCACGAGCGCGTCCGGGGTGTAGTGGAGGACGTGGGTTCGCTTGGCCCCCTGACCTCGCTCTACGCGAAGTGGGACGCCGCTCATGCCGGCGACACTGCCGATCAGCACGATTGGGCGAACACGATTCTGTTCGGCTGCGACCGGGCGAGTGCGAGCGAGAGTTATCCCTCGTGGTGCACGCCTGACGTGCAAGACATTGAGGGCTTGCAGGATCTGGTGACCGCGCGGAAGCGGACGCTGTACGCGAACTTGAAGTACGTGATCGTGGTGGGCGACGACCGGATCATTCCATTTGCACGCTTGCAGGATCAGACTTCCGGGAACGCGTCCGAGGAGCGGTATGTCGCCGGAGGATCGCCGGATCTGACTACAGCCACGACGGTGGGTCGGGCGCTTGGCGCGAACCGCTTCCTCTCGGACGATCCACTGCTGACCGATGCCGTGATCCGCCCCGATGACGTCTCGGGCCTGTTTCGCCCCGACTTCTCGGGAGGCCGCCTTGTGGAAAACGCGGACGAGATCATCAAGACGATCTCGACGTTCATGGGCCAGGACGGAGTGATGGACTTGACCGCGGAGCCCGAGGGGCACCGAGTGCTGGTGACGGGATACGACTTCATGCTGGCCGGAGCGAGTGGAATCAGGAGCAGCTGGGAGAGCGTTCCCGGTGTGGGTCCGGTCGGCCAGAATCTCCTGGGCGAGAGCTGGGGAGAGACGCTTCTGAGGCAGGGCCTGCAGGGGGATGGGAGCGGACGGTACGGCGTAATGAGCCTCAACGGGCATGCCACACATTTCCTCGAAGGGGTGCCCGCTGCAGGAGCGGTGTTTGGCTTGAACGCGCTCGACATGTACGGCGCGGACCGCTGCTCGACCACGAGCGGCAATCCTCTGAATGCGAACTTCGACGGGGCAGTGGTGTACTCGATGGGCTGCCACGGTGGGCTTGTGGTGCCGGGGAGTTGTTCGACGACAAACGACCACACTCTCGATTTGCCGCAGACGTTCCTTGCCCGAGGGGCTGCGGTGTACTTGGGGAATACCGGTTATGGGTACGGGGACTGGGGAGTGGTGGCCTACAGCATGCTGCTCTCGGATTTGTTTACGCAGCGCCTCGTGGGAGAGCAGAGCATCGCAGTCGGGGACGCGGTACGGATGACGAAGAGCGATTCGTACTTGAGGGATCGCGGAGGAATCAGCGATCCAACCAGGCCGGGACGAATCAGCGGTCTCGATGCGTACGACCGGAAGGTCTTGATGCAGTGGACTCTGTTCGGGATGCCGATGTACGAGTTGCGCCTGCGGACGGGCACGGATCCCGGAGATGCGGGGATGGGGTCATCGAAAGCCCGGACACGAGGCTCATCGACTGAACGGATTGGGAAGGTCTCGGTGAATCGTCGGGTAGATCGCGGCCCCGATGCCGTTGTCGAGCCGGCATTAGCCACACCAGGCCCCGCAGTCGCCGGAGGCCCCCCGCAGTACGTGACGAGACTGAGTCTTCTCTTCGACCTGTCGGCCACCGACGTCTACACGAAGTGGCACGGAGGGGAGAAGCTCGCGACCCTCACCACGCCCTGTCCCGAAGAGTCGGACCCGAGACGTCAAGGCTGCTACTACCGTCTCAACAACAAAATGAGCACGGGCAGCGGGATGCCGGTTCAGCCGCTGATGGTGTACGACTCGCGACTCTCGGGCACGAGCCAGCATGGAGTTGTGTGGATGGGCGGGACGTATGTGGAGGAGGCGAACTGGACACCCGTCATCGGTGGAGTGGTGACGAATGGTTTCGACAACTCAGAGCCCCTCCCCGCACCCCGGTACGTGATGGGAGAGCCGATCGCGACGCAGACCGGGTCGAGCCAGGGAGGGTGTCGTGCGTCGGACGATGAAGTGAACAGCATGGCGATCACGACGGGAGAGTTGCTCAAGGATTCGAATCACGAGTTCACGATTCAGCGGAGATACGTGAGCTTCGACGCGGAGGTGTTGTACTACAACAACACGAATCCGGCGCAGGCTTCGCAGAACTGCCTGCGAACGGGGCCGGCCTTGACCGAGGGCGGAGGGTTGTTTACGGGCGGGGCGTATCACAACGTGACCGGCCAGACCGTGGAGTGGGCGGTGCCAGGTTTACCCGCGGACGTCTGGCGTGTGGTGGTGGTGTACAACGACGAAGCGAATAGTGTGTGGGAGCCCCTCGAACTGGTGAAGGACGGAGGAGGAGTGTGGCGGGGGAGCAAGACCTTCACCGGAGCCACGCGCGTCGGGTACTTGCTTCAGGCGGTCGACAACCGTGGCAACGTCGGAAGGCTGCTGTTCCGCGACACTCTGCCCAATTCAGGGATCGAGCGCCAGTTCCCGCTGGTGGTGGATGCGGCGCTGAATGCGTCACCACCGACGCCAACGCTCTCGATCACCGATGTGTCCATGGCCGAAGGCAATGCGGGCACGACCAACGCAGTCTTCACCGTGAGCCTTTCCGCGGCCAGCGCAGAGATCGTGACGGTCTCGGCTGTGACGTCTGATCTGAGCGCGAACGCAGGGAGCGATTACACCGCGACGGGCCCGACGACGATCACCTTTGCACCCGGGGTGACTACCCAGACGTTCACGGTACCGGTGCTGGGCGACACGACGGCAGAGTCGACGGAGACATTCCAGGTAACGCTCTCAGGCCCAATGAACGCGACGATCATCGACGGCGTGGGCGTGGGCACGATCACGAACGATGACACGGCCCCGCCGGCCCGCACATTTGTGTCGGTCCTCGGCAACGACGCGAACGTCTGCTCGGATCAGACGACGCCCTGCCGGAACCTGGCCGCTGCGATCGCCCAGGTGGCGACAGACGGAGACGTGATCGTCCTGAACTCCGGCGACTACGCGGACGCGCCCATCACCATCGGGAAGGGTGTGAAGGTCTCGTCGCCTTCGGGGACGGTGGCGTTCGTCCGACAGCCGATCAGCGTGAACGCCTCGAGTGGGCGTGTGGTCCTGCGCGGACTTACGATCAAGGGACTCGGGGCCGGGGATGGGGTTACGCTGGTCGCCGCAAACGCGTTGTCGATCGAAGACACGACGATCGACTTGTGGGCGGCCGGATTGAGGCTGAACAACGTAGCCGCGTCGCACGTGACGATTGTCAACACGGTGTTCCGCGCGAGTGGCACTGGAATCACCGACAGTGGCGGCGCAGTGGGGAATCGCGTGTCGGTCGAGGAGACGCGATTCGAGGGAAACACGAAGGGTATCGAAGTCACCGCCGGGTCGTTCATCATCCGCGAGTCTACTTTTGTGGGCAACAGCGGAAACGGAGTGATCGTCGGCCCGGGCTCGATTGACGTTCAACGATCGGAGCTCTCACTCAACGGGACCGGTGTCGGCGCGCTCGTGGGTGGGACTGCCCGAATCAGCCGGTCGAGGGTCTTTGGCAATGCAACGGGCCTCTCGGCGGCCGCAGGCGGCACGGTCACTACCACCGGCCGGAACCTCATTAGACGAAACGGGGTGAACGTGTTCGGAGCCGTCTTGACGGCGCCGGAACAATAGGGCCTTGGGATAGCCCTTTCGCACTCGAGTCGATCGCCAGCCTGGTGCGCGCTTGTCCCTGATCGCATGAAGGAGTGAAAGGAGGTGGGGCTGCCGCTTCAGGCCCCGGCTTTGTGCGCGTGGGCCTTCTTCAGGAAGTCAACGGTCACGCCGCTTGTGTGACACCGGGCGCAGAAAGCGGCATCAGGATTCACCATCCCGGCGGCCCGGGCCTTCTTCGGGTCCTTCATGATCGCAAGAGTCTTGTACTCGCTGCCCGCGCCGTGGCAGCTTTCGCAGTCGAGGGGCGGCACGCGGATGGCGTGGGCGGTCTTGGCCCACGATGCGAACTGGACCTGGTGGCAGAGTTTGCATTTGACCGCCCCGATTCGGGTCAGGCCTTCTTTTGTGGCCCTGACCTCGACAACACCGCCCGGATCCTTAGTGGTCGCGAGGGCGGCTTTCGTGGGCGTCACGCCGGGCGTCGTCGCTTCCTTCGCGGTGGGCTTCGGTGTGGCGGCCTCTGCCACCGCTGATGGAGCCATCACGGGCTCAGCCGAAGGCACATGCACCGGCGATGAGGAGGCGACCGCTATCGGCGGCGGCTTTGGCGCGGCGGAGGAGGACGATGTCGCCACACGGATCGCTTGCGGAGCCGATGGTTCCGCAAGCGCCGCCGCAGGCTCTGGAGTGATTGGCGTCGTCTGACTCCTCGCCGCGGGGCTTTGGGCGGTATTCACCACGGTTTGCCGGGGGCCCGGGTCGGCCGAGCAACTGGCGAAAATCAGGGAGCCTGCCAGCCACGCGGCCCCAGAACAGGGTGTGGACAATCGTCGCTTCATACCCCAGCGTAGGTCGGTCTGCAGGCGATCTTCGGTGCGGTAGCGCGCCTACCAGATGTGGCGAATGGTGGCCGGCCTGGACAAGGCAAATGGCTCATTTCCGCCCGGGAGGCCATCTGGTACTTTGGCTCCGAGACGAACGGAGCGAAGCATGGATGGAAAGACGAATGACCATCTGCAGACCCTGCGCGAAATGCGCAGCCGGGCGGTGCTCGGCGGCGGCGTCAAGCGCATCGAACAACAGCACGCCCGGGGCAAGCTGACCGCGCGCGAGCGCCTCTCCCTGTTGCTCGACGACGGATCCTTCCAGGAATTCGGGGCTCTCGCCACCCACAACGTCAGCGCCTTTGGCCTCGACAAGCAGCGCTTTCCCGGCGACGGCATCGTCACCGGTTTCGGAAAAGTCAGCGGAAGGCGGGTGGCCGTCTTCGCCCAGGACTTCACTGTGCTCGGCGGCTCGTTCTCCGAGGTGCAGGCGCAGAAGATCAGCCGACTCCAGGACCTCGCCCTCGAAAGCGGGATACCGCTCATCGGCCTGAACGACTCCGGTGGCGCGCGCATCCAGGAGGGCGTGCGGAGCCTTGCCGCCTACGGGGAGGTGTTCGTCCGCAACGTCATGGCCTCGGGCGTGATCCCGCAGATCTCTATCATTCTCGGCCCCTGCGCCGGGGGCGCCGTCTATTCGCCCGCCCTGACTGACTTCATCATCATGGCCGGCGACAGCACCATGTTCCTCACCGGTCCGGATGTGATCAGCGCGGTCACCGGCGAAGAGGTCACCGCGAAGACCCTCGGCGGGGTCGAGGTCCATACCGGGCGAAGCGGCGTCGCTCATCTCTCCGCCCCCACCGAGGTGGCGGGCCTCTCTCTGGCGAAGCTCCTGCTCAGCTACCTGCCGCAGAACAACAACGAGGATCCGCCGCAGATCCGGCCCGACGACCCGACGAACCGCATGGACGAAGCGCTCAACTCGCTCATCCCGAACGACGAGAACGAGCCCTACGACATCCGCGACGTGATCACCGCGGTGTTCGACCACGACAGTTTCCTCGAAATCCAGCCGGCTTATGCGGAGAACGCGGTAGTCGGTTTCGTGCGCCTCGACGGCTACTCGGTGGGTGTGGTGGCGAATCAGCCGGCATTCATGTCGGGAGCGCTCAACATCGACGCGAGCGACAAGATCTCGCGTTTCATCCGCCTGTGCGATGCCTTCAATATCCCGATCATCACCTTCGTGGACTGCCCCGGCTTCCTGCCCGGGGCCCGGGAGGAGTATGGCGGCGTCATCCGTCACGGAGCCAAGATCATCTACGCCTACTGCGAGGCCACGGTGCCGAAGATCTCGATCGTGACCCGCAAGGCCATGGGAGGCGCTTACGTCGCCATGGGGGCCAAACAGATGCGCACCGACCTCGCCTTCGCCTGGCCGACCGCGCAGATCGCGGTCATGGGGGCCGAGCCCGCGGTGCGGGTCTTGTACCGCGAAGACGTGAAGAACGCGGCCGACCCGGCGGCGCGCACGGCCGAGCTCGTCGCCGACTACCGGGCGCAGTTCTTCAATCCCTACCGTGCGGCCGACGTGGGCCAGATCGACGAGATCATCGAACCACGCGAGACGCGGCCACGGCTGGCGCGCGCCCTGGAGGTGCTGCGCACCAAGGTGCAACAGACGCCACCCAAGAAACACGGCCTGTCGCCGACCTAGAGGCGCTCACCATGGACAACCTTCTCTGGGGTCTTCAGACAACCGCTCTGGGCATGGGCCTGGTGTTTGGTCTGTTGGCCCTCATGTGGGGGTTGCTCACCCTCGCCCTGCGTCTGGACAAGCCCCTCGAACCCGCGCCTCCCGTGGCTGGCTCGCCGACGTCACTAACGCCCCCACCCGATGTTTCGCCCGGACTCGATGGGGAGACCGTCGCCGCCATTCTCGTCGCGACCCTCACCCATCGCGCCCAGCGCCGCCGCGAGGCCGCGCCCGCCATGCGCAGCTACTGGCCGGGCAGCCTGCTCTACGCCTCGCGCTGGGTGGGGGCCGGCCGGGCCAGGCAGAACTTTGGTTGGCGACGGGGGTACAAATAATGCGGCGCTACAACCTGGGCCTTGGCGGTCGAGAGTTCGTCATCGATGTGCAGGAACTCACGGCGGACAGTTTCGAGGTGTTCGTGGGCGACGAGCGCTATGAAGTCACGTTGTCAGGCGACGAGGATCTGCCTGAGGCCACGATCACTCCCGGCTACCAACCCGCGGTCGACCCGACTCGCCCCTCCACAACACCCGCCCGGCCGGCCCGGGGCCCCACAGCACCCAGGCGACGTGCGGTCGACGCCCCAGCCGCGGATGCAGCAGGCGCAACCTTGAGCGCGCCCATGCCGGGTGTGATCCTGGAGATCTTCGTCAAGGCGGGTGATGTGGTCGAGCGAGGGCAGCGGATCGCCGTCCTCGATGCGATGAAGATGCACAACCTCATCCGTTCCCCGCGCGCGGCCACGATCCGGGAGGTCTGCGTTGAAGCCGGGCAGGCCGTCGGCCACGGCGACGCCCTCGTCCGCTACCAGGAAGCCTGAGATGGCATGATCGGCCCAGACACTCTCGGCCTGTTGCTCCAGGGTCTCTCGCACGTGACCGTGCCGTCCATGGTCATGATCGGCCTGGCTCTGGTGCTGCTGTACCTCGGCATCGAGAAGGGCTATGAGCCGCTGCTGCTGCTGCCCATCGGCGCAGGCTGCATGCTCGCCAACCTGCCGTTGTCCCCCCTGATCGCCGAAGACGGCATGCTGCGCGTCCTGTATGACATGGGTATCCGCAACGAA